>DATJFF010000317.1:0-18704 GCA_035495795.1 Vicinamibacterales bacterium | reverse complement strand
GGTCTTGGGGTCTTGGGGTCTTGGAAAGCCCACGCCATAGCAGTCCCGAAAGCGCTCCCCTCCCGATCGCGATCTTTCCCGATCGGCGAAGCCGCTCCCGGCAGGCGCCTCTCAGGCGACAGCCAGGAGGCGCAGAGTTGGGTTTTCCCGTTGCGTGTACTGAAGCTCCCAGTCCGACTGGAACAGCAGCACCCGGCGCTCGTCACGATCGACGGTTTCGAGCACGCCTTGCGGCAGCTTCAGTGAACCACCCGGGTCGTCCTCGATCCAGCGCGCCGCCACGTGCGGGAGCTTGTCCACCTGGCAGGTCACGCCGTACTCGTTCTGCATGCGCGCCTCGACGATGTCGAACTGCAGCGAGCCGACGACGCCAAGGATCGGCTCGCGCTTGCCGTAGATCGGGAAGACGACCTGCATCAGGCCTTCTTCCTCGAGCTGCCGAATCCCCTCGTCGAACTGCTTGAACTTGACGTCGCGCAGCCGCAGCGCGCCGAAGAACTCCGCTGGGAAGTGGGGGATCCGCGGGTAATGGACGCGCCGGCCGGCGTAGAGCGTGTCGCCGATCGCGAAGCGGCCCGGGTTGACGAGCCCGACGACGTCACCCGGAAATGCCGTCTCTACCGTTTCGCGATCGCGGCCGAAGAAGCGGCTTGGACGCGACAAGCGCACCGACTCGTCGTGGCGGGCGTTGCGCACCAGCATGTCCTTAGTGAGCACGCCCGAGCAGACCCGGAGAAACGCGACACGATCCCGGTGCTTCGGGTTCATGTTCGCCTGGATCTTGAAGATGAACCCGCTGAAGTCGGTCGATACCGGATCGACGGCGCCGTCCTCGCTCTCGCGCAGCGACGGCGGCGGCGCCAGCGTGACGAGCGCGGAGAGGAACGATTCGAGGCCGAAGTTCGACAGCGCCGAGCCGAAGAATACCGCCGTCTGCCGGCCGGCCCGGTATTCCTCGATATCGAAATGGGTTCCCGCCGCGTGCAGCAGGTGTACGGCCTCGAGCAGCTCCGCGCGCCGCTCCTCGCCGATGAGCGCCGCCAGTTTCGGATCGTCGGCACTCGACACCGCGACCGGCGCCCGCCGTTCGCCGCCGGCGCGCTCGTAGAAGAGCACCTTGTTCTCGCGCAGGTCATAGACGCCGCGGAAGCGATCGCCCGTGCCGATCGGCCAGTTCATCGGCACCGCGGCGACGCCGAGCACGCGCTCGATTTCGTCGAGCAGCTCGAGCGGATCCCGGGCCGGCAGATCGAGCTTGTTGACGAAGGTCAGCATCGGCAGGCGCCGCTGCCGCGCGACCTCGAACAGCTTGCGGGTCTGGCTCTCGATGCCCTTGGCGGCGTCGATCACCATCACCACCGAGTCCACGGCCAGCAGTGTCCGGTAGGTGTCCTCGCTGAAGTCCTTGTGGCCGGGGGTGTCGAGCAGGGTCACCTTGCGGTCGAAGATGTCGAACTCCAGCGCCGCCGAGGTGATCGAGATCCCGCGCTCCCGCTCGATGTCCATCCAGTCGGACACGGCATGCCGCTGGGTCTTCTTGCCGCGCACTGCGCCGGCGAGCTCGATCGCGCCGGCGTAGAGCAGCGTCTTCTCGGTGAGAGTGGTCTTGCCCGCGTCGGGGTGGGAGATGATGGCGAAGGTCCGCCGCCGCGCCACTTCCCGCGCGATCGCATCTGAGGTAACAGTCGCAGTCACGAACTATCTAGGATAGCACCCCCCTGCGGTCAGTAATTCCATTGTGCCTGGAAGCCGATACGGTTCGCGCCGCGGGTGGTGTCGTAGGGGAACGCGCTCGTTCTGGTCCGGTCGAACGTGTGGGTCCAGACCGCGGTGAGCTCCAGTTCCGCCCAGTGCGCGAACTCGAGGCCGACGTCGACCTCATTCACCTTGTCGTGCGGCGCGTTGCGTGCGAACTTGCGCCCGCCGTCGTAGTACTGCCACCGCGTGAACGGGAAGAGAGACTGCGCAGCGGGGCCCGTCTTCCGGTAGTTGAACTGCACGTAGCCGCCCTGCAGCGAGCTGGTCTCGATGCGCGTGAGATCGGCGCTGAGCTCGGGCCCCCGCCCGAAGTTCCACTCGGTTTCGACGCCGAAGGGCTGCGGGTACCACACCGCGGTGAACGCGACGCGGCCGTCCGAGGTGCCGTCGGTCGGCTGGGCCGGAGTGATTGAACTGCCGCCGACGCTGAGTGCTTGAACCGGGGTGACGAACTTGCCGTAGTAGCCCTGCACCCCGAGCTCGACGTATTGGCCGGTGCTCAGCTTGAACGGGTAGGCGGCGCGCCCGACGACATGCAGGTTGCCGTTCTGATCGGGTTTGTTGAGCCCCTGTCCGTTGAAGGCGCCGACCGAGAACACGCCGTAGTCGCCAGAGCCCTTGAGGCCGAGCGCGGTCAGGTCGCGGAAGCGGCGCCGGGATTCCGGTGAAGCCCACATCAGGTAGGCACCGTAATCGCGTTCGCCTTCCATCGCGCTGTTGATCGCGTCGGGCCGTTCGAACGGCGCGCGGTTCTGGCTCGACTGCATGTTGACGAAGCCGTATGGGACCTTCGATTGGCCGAGGCGCACACGCCAGGCCTTTGCCTTGTCCAGGCTGATGTCGCCATACAGATCGCGCATCTGGAGGGCGAAATCACCTGCGCCGGGCGAGCCGTTGAAGTCGGCCTGCGCGTACAACGCGAGGTGATCGGTCGCGTCGCCGCTCAGCACGAAGCGGCCGCGGCGAATGATGAACGATTCGGTTGGATTGACCGAGCGATCGGCCGGAATCTCGAGATCCGGCCCGCTGCCCTGCGCGACTTCGCTGAAGCGGAACTGCGTGTAGCCGCGCATGCCGAACTTCTCGTACCACTTGTTCGCCAACGCCTTCTTCACCACATCGTCCGACTGCTTGGCGACCTGAGTCTCGAGCGCCTGCACGCGAGTGGCAAGCTGTTCGGCCGTGACGGGGAGTGCCGGCGGCGCGGGCGCCGCTTGAGCCGCAGCGGGAGCCGAGGCCCTGGCCTGCGGCATCGCCTCCGGCGTCGCAGCGCCGGCGGCCAGCCGCAGCTCCTCGTACTCGTCGGCCGTAATCGAGCCCTTGTCGCGCAGGATGCGAAGCAGGCGCAGGAGGGCGTCGTTGGTACCCTGCGCCCTCGCGGGCGCCCCCGCGGTCAGCAGCATCACCGAGGCGACAACGACGACGAGAGCATGATGAACGTGGTTGCTGGTCACGGCGACGAGTGTCGCAAGCGCACGTTACACTGTCGTTACGCTTACGTTTCAAGCGCGTTACGTTCGCCGGCTGAAGCGGGGCTCGAGCCTAGGGCTCGAGGCCTGCGGCTTGGGGCTTGCGGTCGTGGGGTCTCGCCTCTTGGGGGTGCGGTTTCGTCGCACTATAAGTACGGCATGGCCACAATGCGAAGGCACGGCCCGAACCCTGAAGCCTGGAGCCTGAAGCCTCCGGCGTTGGCGCGCCGCATCGTCATCGTCGCCGTCATGGCCGCCCTCGCAGCCGCGTGCCAGCTGTCGGCACCCCAGGCGGCCTTGTTCGAACAGGACCGGATCGCGATGGGGTCGTCGCTCCGCGTCTCGATCTGGACGACCGACCGGGACCGCGCGACGAACGCGATCGACTCCGTTTACGCCGAGTTCGAGCGGCTGGAAGACGCGCTGAGCGTGTGGCGACCGGGAAGCGACGTTCAGCGCCTGAACGCTGCAGCTGGCAAGGGACCGCTGCCGGTCGGTTCCGACCTGCTCCAGGTGCTCGAGGAAGCCGAGAAGGCAAACCGCCTGACCCTCGGGAAGTTCGACATCACCTTCGGCGCCCTTGCCGACATCTGGAAGTTCGACCACGACCAGGACGACCGCGTGCCCACGCACGAGGAGATCGCCGCGCGGCTACCGCTGATCGATCACGCCGCCGTCCGCTTTGACCGCGCCGCCGGAACGGCGGAGATCGTCCGGCCCGGTGTCCGGGTTCACCTGGGCGGGATCGGGAAGGGCTACGCGGTCGATCGCGCCGTTGCCCTCCTTCGGAACGCCGGTTTTTCCGACTTCCTGATTCAGGCCGGCGGCGACCTGTATGCGTCGGGCCGGCGAGGCGACCGCCCGTGGCGGGTTGGCCTCTACGATCCGCGCGGCACCGATGGGGAGACGTTTGCCACCATCGAACTGCACGACGAGACCTTTTCAACCTCTGGTGATTACGAGCGGTTCTTCATCAAGGACGGCGTGCGGTATCACCATCTGCTCGATCCAGCCACCGGCGAGCCCGCCCGGCTTTGCCGGAGCGTAACGATCCTCGCTCACAGCGCGCTGACCGCGGATTGGGCGTCCACAGGCGTTTTCATCATGGGCCCGGAAGCAGGCATGGCGCTGGTCGAGTCGCTGCCGGACGTCGAAGCGGTAATCGTGACAGAGGACAACGACGTCCGGGTGTCGAGCGGACTCAAAGACCGACTCAGGATCGACCGGCCGCCGACGCCGTAGGCTTTAACCTCTAGGCTCTAGGCTTTAGGACGAGCGCTTCTCAGCTCGACACGCGTGACAGGCCCAAAGCCTAAAGCCTGACGCCTAGAGCCTGCTCTTCAGTGGCAGATCGTCAGTCCGTGATCCAGCGACGCGCCGTTCACGTCGACGAAGTCCCATTCGTAGAGGGTCGGATCGAGGCGCAGGCGGAGGACGCCGTAGGCCTGGGCGAGGGTCTCGGAATTCGCGGCGACACGGCTTCTTGAGTAGAGAGGCGCGCCGCCGGTCCCGGTCGTGAACTGGCGAACGCCGCGGGCCACGTCGGGCCGGCCGTCGGCATCCATCGGCGCGAAGCGTTCGTAGAGGTGATCGTGGGCGGCGAGGACCAGTTCCACGCCCTGCTGATGGAGCAGCTCCCAGATGTCCTTCAGCCAGGGATTCGGGCCATTGGTGCCGGAACTGTCGAAAGGATGGTGAAACGACGCCAGCGTGCAGCGCGTCGGCTCCTCCTGCAGTTGGCGTTGCACCCACAGGTACTGCTCGGAATTCCTGGTAATCGGCACCGAGGAATTGAGCATCAGCACCTTCCACGAGGCGGCGCGGAAGGCATAGAATCCGCGGCGATCGAGCCCGGCGCGGGCGCCGAAATACCCGAAATACCCGTCACCGTTCGAGGTACCGTAGTCGTGGTTGCCGGGCGTCGGTCTAAGCCGGTTGGCCAGACGCCCGAAATCCGGATCGAAGCATCGCCGGAAATCTTCGGGCGAGCCGTTCATATATGCGATGTCGCCCGTTAATAAGATGTCACCGGGAAGGCCGTCGAGGAGACGAGCGACCTTGGGCATGGCTTCGGAGCCGCACCAGCCGATGTCGCCAACGGCATTGACCCACGCACTGCCGGTGCCGGGAGGCGGAGGTAGCGTCGGGGCCGTCGGACTACCGGGGGTCGGTGTATCACCGGCCGTCCCGTTGACCGCCGCTTGCGTCGAAACTTGCGAAGTAGCTGACGGTGAGGTAGGGGCCCCCCCACAGAACGTGGAGGCGGCGGCGCACCCGACCAGCAACGTCAGCCCCAGCACTCGGTTGGAACTGAGCATCTTTAGTGACGAACACTCAAGGCCGAGGGACGGGCGGCCGAAAAGTTGTTAACAGGGATTTTGCGCTATGCGACGCAGTACTTCAATACTTGTATTTAAATGTCTGTTCGTGCTGCACGCTCTGGCCACCCCGGCCGGCGCGCAGACGGCGGACGATCTCTTCAATTCTCAGGTTCTCCAGCGCGTCGACCTCCTGGTGAATTCCCAGGATTGGGCGAAGCTCAAGGAGACCTTTCTCGAAAACGAGTACTACCCCGCCGACTTCAAGTGGAATGGCGAGACGGTCCGCAATGTCGGTATCAGGTCTCGCGGCCACGGCTCGCGGAGCGGCACCAAGCCCGGGCTGCGGGTTGATTTCGACCGCTACGCCACCGCTCAGCGCTTCCTCGGTCTCAAGTCGGTCGTGCTCGACAACCTGACGCAGGACGCCTCCGGCGTGCACGAGACCGCGACGGTGCAGCTGATGGCGAAGATGGGGATTCCCGCCCCCCGCGAGGCGCACGCGCGGCTCTACGTCAACAACGAGTACGCGGGGATTTACGCCATTGTCGAGTCGGTGGACAAGCGGCTTCTCGCCCGAGTGTTCGGGATCATCGAGGAGGACACGCAAAACGATGGTTACCTCTTCGAGTTCCGCTGGAACGACGAGTGGCGGATGGAGGACCTGGGCGACGACCTGGGACCGTACAAGAACCGCTTCGACGCCAAGACCCACGAGTCGAAGAGCGACGAGCAGAAGTACCGTCCCATCCAGCAATTCGTCCACCTCGTCAACGAGACGCGGGAGGACCGCCTCGGCGAAGTCCTCGGGCCGCTGCTCGACATCCCGGCCCTCATTCGCTACGTCGCCACCCAGAACTTCGTCGCGCAGATCGACGGCTTCGTCGGCAACTGGGGCGTTAACAACTTCTACCTCTACCGGCTGGAAGGCAGCAGCCAGCACGTCTTGATCGACTGGGACGAAGACACCGCCTTCTGGGGCCCCACCTACACCATCGACCAGGGGCTCGAGGACAACGTGCTGACGCGAAAGCTGATGCGGGTGCCGGAATACCGCGCGATGTACTACGCCGAGTTGCGGCGCGCGATGGACTTGGCGCTCGAGCCGGTCGGCGAACCACCGACGCCGTGGTTTGGCGCCGAGATTCACCGGCAGCTCGACCTGATCGACCAGGCCATGCGCGAGGACACGCTCAGGCCGCCCTGGGACTTCGACGCGGCGCGCGGCAACATGCTGAGCTTCACGAACGACCGCGCCGCGTTCGTCCGCTGCGAGCTGGAACGCGGCGCGCGGAGCGGCTGTGAATCGGTGGTAGGCCAGTAGGATCGCGAGCCGGCAGGCGCCGCCTAGTGGCGCGGGCCGGCTTCGCCGTCAGGCCGGACTTCGTCCGGCGGGATCCCCTCGCTTGGCAGGCCGCGCTCACGCGCGTCAGGCGCCGCTTCGCGGCGCAGGCCGGCTTCGCCGTCAGGCCGGACTTCGTCCGGCAGGAACCTCGCTGCGCTCGACGGAAGACTCGTCTTTTCCTGCGCCTCGAATGCGGCGCTTGATGCGCGAAGCGCAGCTTGACGCGCAGAGCGCGGCCTTACCGGCCCGAAGGGCCGGCCTGCACCGGAGTCAGCGGCAGAACCTTGGCCTTCTTCGCGCGGTAGTCGATGATCCGCCAGTGCGGGCACTTCTGCTCGTCCGCGTACAGGCGCTCGCAGTCATCGCAGCGGACGCACTCGGTGACGAGAATCCTCGGCCCCTGGATCGCGCCCCACTCGCACGTCTTCTGGCAGATCTTGCACGTGCTGCACTCGGACCAGCGCTTGATGCGGAAGACCGTCAGATTCGAGATCACGCCGAGCGCGGCGCCAAGCGGACAGAGGAACCGGCAATACAGGTTCCGCACGAAAACGCTCGCGACGAGCAGGACCCCGATGGCAATCCACATCGCCCGCGTGCCGAAGCCGCCGAACATCCAGAACGGCTCGACGTACTGGTAGATGGTGACGTCGTGCGTCGCGACGTACAGGGCGAGCACCGCGCCGAGCACGGCGAACTTGATCCACGCCGCCCGCGCCTCGATTGCCTGGGGAACTTCGTAGCGCCAACGCGCCGGGAACACCGCGTCAATGAGCTGCGTCAGCGCGCCGAACGCGCACACGCGCCCGCAGTAGAAGCGGCCCCACAGCACGGTGGACACCAGCGTGAACCCGGCGAAGAGGTACCACACCAGCGTCTTCTGGAACACCGGGAAGTCCATGTCGACCACCCGGAACACGTCGGTGATGGACATCAGGCTGCTCTTCCAGAACCCCATGTAGCCAACCGCGAGCACCAGCGCGGCGTACTTCAGCGGCACGCTCTTGCGGCGGAAGCTGTAATAGGCGAAGGCAAGAAAGGCGACGAGCAGCAGCAGGTCCGGAATCTGCGGCTGCAGGATTTCCGCGAAGGTCGGTACCGGCGCTTCCTCGAAGCCCCAGGGATCGGGCTCCGGCTGAAACGTCACGGCTTCTTCACCGAGGCTGGGTTGAGGAACTGGCGGGCCATCGTGCGCGAGCTCTCGCGAATCACGCGCGCGGCCGCCTCCATGGTGATCGAAGCTCGCGCCACCGCGTCGATGTCCTGGCCGATGCGAAATGGATCGCGGATGCTCTTTCCCTTGAACTGGGCGACGAACTCGGGCGGCTGAATCGAGAAGTAGCCGTACGGCTCGGAGTCGTAGTCGAGCGCCACGCCGGTGAGCACGCCCTGCAGGTCCATTCCGACGAGGAAGTGGATGGCGGCGTGGTAACCCCGCTCGTTGGGCATGATGTCGGTAGTCCAGAAGGCGTAGCCGAGCACCGGGGCCTCGGGTGACTTCTTCGGGTCGGCGCTGTAGGCCGTGAAATGCAGCGGCGTGCCTTCGAGCGGCGAGAACGCCACCGCCTGCGGAAACAGCTTCTTCAGGTGCGCATCCGGTTTCGGATTGGTGAAGATGCGGTCCGCCGCGAACGCCACCGTCACGGTGAGCGCCACGAGACCGAGGACGCCGAACGACTGCCTCACGACTTCTCCCCCACGATGCCCGATGGCAGCTGGGTGAGCCTGACTCGAAGCCACGCCACCCCCAGCATCAGCACCATCAGTTTGCCGCCGCCCGTGAGCCCGTTGAGGCAGCCGAGGCGGACCTCCTCGCCGGGCGCCGCGTCGAACTCGATCGTGGTGCCAAACAGCGTGTTGTGTGCTTTTACCACATGACGGCCGGGCGTGAGATCCCGGCTCCGCGTCGCACCGTAGGGGAGATTGTCCCACCGCTCGCCGTCCACCCACAGGTGCACGACGCGATCCTGCACGTCCTGCGGTTCGTTCCGGACGATTGTCAGCCGCGCGGTTTCACTCACGGCTCGCGCTCGAGCCGCACCAGCAGATACGTCGCGTGGAGCCAGATCATCAGGAACCATCCCGCTCGCGGAAACCCGTTGCCGGTCCGGAGGCGAACGTGCTCGCCCGGCTTCACGTCGATCGTCAGCGTTTTCGAGAACAGCGTGTTGAAGGCGCGCACCGAGTGCGTGCCCGGAGCGACTTCGCGCGTCAGGGTTTCACCGTAGCGGACTTTCCCCATCGGCTCGCCGTCGAGGAACGTCAGGATCTGGCGATCCGGAAAATCGCGCCGCTCGTTCCGCACGATCGTCAGCTGCGCGCTCTTGACCGCGGTGGGGACCTCCACCGGCGGCTCTTGTGGTCCGTGATACGCGCGAACCAGGACCGACAGGTCCGAGGTGTCGATCTCCGGCTCGGCGACCACGGGCACGGGTACTTCGACGTCGGGCTCGGCCACCCCGACTCCCGGGCGAGGTCTCCGCGGAAAGCGAGACATGGGACAAAGGATAAACCCAAACAGAGAGTGCGGGGTGCGGAGTGCGGGGTGCGAAGTGTGGTGCTGGGTGCTGGGTGCGGAGTGCGGAGGGAGTGCGGAGTGCGGCGGCTACAATCTGAGCCATGCGGAGAGCACTCCTGATTGCCTGCGCCTCCTTGGTTGCGGCAGTGTTTAGCTGGCGGCACGGCGAGGCCCAAGGTCAGCCGTTCGATTTGCTCATCCGGAACGGTCTTGTGGTGGACGGGACCGGAGCGCCGGGGCGAGCTGCAAGCGTGGGCGTCCGGAATGGGCGCATCGTCGAGGTAGGGGCGCTCAACGGCGCGACCGCGGCGCGGACGCTGGATGCGACCGGGCTGGTCGTGGCACCGGGCTTCATCGACGTGCACACGCACGTGGACGAGATCGCGACGCAGCCGGCGATTCCGCATTTCGTCCGGATGGGGGTGACAACGGTCATCGCCGGCAATTGCGGCGGCTCGGCCGCCGATCTCGAGAGCGCGCTCCGGGAGATCGAGACGGCGCGTCCGGCGATCAACTACGCCACTCTCGTCGGCCACAACACCGTTCGCCGCGAGGTGATGGGCACCGCCAACCGCCAGGCCACGCCCGACGAGCTGAAGAAGATGGAGGCTCTGGTGGATCGCGCGATGGCCGACGGCGCGGTCGGTTTCTCCACCGGCCTGCAATACGTGCCCGGCACCTACGCCGAAACCGCGGAGATCGTTGCGCTCGCCCGGGTCTCGGCCCGCCGCGGCGGCGTCTACGCCACGCACATGCGGAACGAAGGCACCGCGCTGGAGGAGGCCGTCGGCGAAGCGATCAACGTCGCCGAACAGGCGCAATGCCCGCTCGAGATCTCGCACCTGAAAGTGGACGCGCCGAGCCGCTGGGGCGCGAGCGCCAAAGCGCTGGCGATGATCGACGCCGCCCGCGCCCGCGGGCTGCGTGTCAACGCCGACCAGTATCTCTACGATGCGGCGAGCTCGAATCTCGGCATCCGCTTTCCGTCATGGGTGCTCGAGGGTGGGCAGGAGGCCATCAACGCGCGGCTCGACGATCCCGCGACCTGGGAGAAGGTCCGAGCGGAGATGCGCGAGCTGATTCGCGAGCGCGGACTCGAGGACTACGACTTCGCGCGGATAGCGGAGTACCGTACCGATCGTTCGTTGAACGGGCTCACCATCCCCCAGGCGGCGCAGAAAGTACTCGGCGCCGCTGACCTTGCGACCCAGCAGGAAATGATGCGGCGGATGCTGCGCGCCGGCGGCGCATCGATGGTCTACCACTTCATGTCCGACGATGACCTGGCGCGGATCCTGCGGCACCCGATGGTGTCGATCGCCTCGGACTCGGGGTTGAACACCTTCGGCGAGGGCGTGCCGCACCCGCGGGGCTACGGCAACGCGGTCCGGGTGCTGGGAAAGTACGTGCGCGAGCAGAAGATCATCACGCTCGAGGAAGCGGTGCGGAAGATGACGTCGCTGCCGGCCGACCAGTTCGGCTTCGCCGATCGTGGCCGCCTCGCCCCCGACAAGGCTGCGGACATCGTCATCTTCGACGCCGGCACTGTCGCGGACACGGCCACTTATTCACAGCCTCACCAGTACGCGACCGGCATCGTCCACGTCCTCGTCAACGGCATGCCCGTCGTGGAGCGCGGCACGCAGACCGACGCAAGGCCGGGCCGCGTGCTGCGCCACAAGAACAGGCTCTAGGCTCTGGGCTCTAGGCTCTAGGCTTCAAGACCGAAGACCTCAAGACGCCAAGACCTCAGGACCCCAAGACCTCAAGACCTCAAGACCCTACTGACCCGGACCTCGGTACTTGCCGGTCTTCTGAGCGGCTTCGTCCACCTCTTTCGGGCTGAGTAGAGGGATCGTCGAGGCCGTGACGAGGCCCGAGGCGTTGACCGCCATCACGCCGGCGAGCGCACTCGCCACGTCGGGGAACTCGCAAATCACGAGCGCGTCCGCGTCGCCGTGAGCGAAGTAGAAGCACTCGACCTTTCCGCCCAGCGACTTCACGAGCGCGCGCGCCGCTGCCTCGCGCTTGGAGCCTCCATCCTTCATCACACCGCGGACGCCTTCCGCGTTGTAGCTGGCCTTCAGTAGATATTTCGGCATGGTCCCCTCCTTGGGGGCGATACGGTGGACCGGCTCACCAGCGCGGCATGGCGCTCGGCTCGACGGAACCAGACGACGCGGACTATAGCTGAGCTTTTGACTGTCGCGCCAGTGCTGAAGCGCGGGCCAGCACGTCGGCCGCCGACCAACCCGCCGCGCGGAGGCCGCGCACGCCGCTGTCGCCGTCCGACTTGCTCAACTTCTCGGTCGCCGTCTTCATCACCAGCGGGTGGTGCGCAAACCGCGGCGGTGTCGCGCGCCCGAGCAACCGCGCGAGCGCAATCTGCCGGCCGGTGGAGGGCAGCAGGTCCATCCCCCGGATGACATGTGTAATCCCCTGGGCGATGTCGTCCACCACCACTGCGAACTGGTACGTCCAGTTACCGAGGCGATCGCGAACGAGGAGATCGCCGCTCTGGGCGAGCGGGTCCTGGACCTGCGGGCCACGGAGCAGGTCGTCGAAGCGCTCCTCACCCGGGTCGTGCCGGACACGCCATCCCACGCCCTCTGCCAGGCCGATGCCGCGATTGCGGCAGGTGCCCGGATAACGGCGCTCACCGTTGATATCAGCCGGCGTCTGCTGCAGGTCCGCGCGCGTGCAGGTGCAGCCGTACATCCGGCCGCCGCTCGCCAGCGTCGCAACCGCCGACCGATAGACCTCGTCCCGCTCGCTCTGGCGCACGATCGGTCCGCTGGCGGCAAACCCAAGCCAGGCGAGATCCTCGAAAATCGCCGCCTCGAATTCCGGCCGGCTCCGCTGGCGATCGTGGTCCTCGATCCGGAGACGGACCGCGCCGCCGGCCTCGTCCGCCATGCCCCAGACGTAGAGGGCGTTCACGACGTGCCCGAGGTGCAGGAACCCGGTCGGGGCCGGCGCGAACCGGGTGATCATCGCGGTCATTATCCGCCGCTCGACGCTTCAAGCCCGCCGTTCGAGGCCGGCAGGGCGCCGCTCGCCCGCTTCGGCCGATCCGCCAGCACGCGCGAACCGTAAACTGAGGCAGTCGCATGACCTGGATCAGCCTGATCTTCCTCGTCGTCTGCATCTTTGGCGTGTTCGCCTATGGATCGGCCACGTGGATGGCCATCCGCCAGGTCACCCCGGTCTGGAGCACGCCTCGGCCGGCGGCACCACGAACCACGCTCGATGCCGTCAGCCTCACGATGTTCACGGTCTGCACGGTCTGGTTCGCGCTCAACGCCGTTTCGGAGTTCGGCTCCCTGATGGGCGCTGCCTCCACGCGGTCCGACTGGGTCGATCTGTCAATCTTCATCACCGCGTTCATCTTCCCGCCGCTGATCATGCATGTCGTGTGTCGGGAAACCTCGCAGGTCGGTCCGGTGTGGCGCCGGTTGATGTTGGCGATGTACGTGATCAGCCCCTCGATTGGCGTGTACATGGTCGGGGCAGCGCTCGGGCTCTTCACCAGGCCGCCCGGATTCGGCCGCCTCGTCGGATACACCTTCGCCGCCCTCTACAGCGCGACGAGCTTGTACGCGGCGCTGCTGATGCTCGCCCGCCGCCGCAGCATGCCGGCCAACCCGCGCAGCGCGCAGCATCGCCTCGGTAACGCGATGCTATCCCTGTTCGTGCTCCTCTCGGTCGTGTTCCTGACTGCAGCCACGATCGGCGAGCAGTCGATGCTGGTCGCGCTGTTCGATCGGGTCACCCGCACGTCGCCGCTCCTCTTCCTGATCGTCGCGATGTACTTCGAAAACCGCTTCGACTTCTACGACCTCGTGATCAAACGGGGCGTCGTGCTCGTCACCGTGGTGCTGGCGCTCGGCGGGGTCTTCGCCAGCATTCAGCCGCTGCTCGACGCGATCCCGCGCAGTGCCGTCCGGCCGTGGTTGACGGCAATCGCGCTGGTGCCGATCGCGATGGCGCTGCCGTGGCTGGCGCGTGAGCTCTCCGGGGCTCTGGATCGCCTGTGGTTCGGGCGGCGGTTCACCGCCTTCGGCGCCGTCAAACACCTCCTCGGCGCCATGCAGTCGGCGAGTGACGAGGCGGCTCTAGTCCAGGAGGCAGAGCGCCGCATCGGTGAGGTCGTCAACGCCGGTGTCGAAGTACGGCTCGACGACGAGCCCTCAGCCAGCGGAGGCGTCGAGGTGGAAGGCTCCACCCCGTCTGGAGGCCGCATTCGCGTCGCGGTCCAGCCCGCCCCCGACGCGCGCCGGCTTCTCAGCGAAGACCTCCAGATGCTCCGTTCGCTCGCAGGCGTGCTGGGGCTGATGCTGGAAACGTTGCAGCTCCAGCACAAACGGCAGGAGCAGGAGCTGGTCACTCACGACCTGAGGCTCCAGGCGAGCCGCTCCGAGCTGAAGGCGCTCCGCGCGCAAATCAATCCCCACTTCTTCTTCAACGCGCTGAACGCGATAGCGTCGCTCATCCACTCCGACCCGGCACGCGCCGACGAGGCCGTCGAACAGCTGGCCGAAGTGTTCCGCTACACACTCCGGCGTTCCGACTCCGAGTGGGCGCCGCTCGACCAGGAGCTCACTTTCGCGCGCGCGTACCTGGATGTGGAACAGGCCCGCTTCGGACCGCGGCTGACGTTCCAGATCGATTCGGATCACCTGTCGCCGCCGCCGCTCGTCCCGTCGATGCTGCTGCAGACGCTCATCGAGAACGCCGTCAAGCACGGCGTGTCGCAGACGCGCGGTCCTGGCCGGATCGAAGTGCTAGTGCGGAGCGACGCGTCTACGGTAGCCGTGGAGGTGCGCGACAGCGGTCCCGGGCCGGGCGCCGCGCCGACGATGCCGCGGAGCGGCACCGGCTTCGGGCTGCGCAGCGTCCGCGAACGTCTTGCCGGTCACTTCGGCGATCGCGCCAGCCTGTCGTTGGAGCGCGACCCGTCCAACACCCTCACCATCGCCCGCATCGTGATGCCCGTCGTCCGGGTCACCGCGCAGGAGCCGGTCCGGTCATCGTCATGATGATCCGCGCGCTGATCGTGGACGACGAGCCGCCGGCACGAGCGCGGCTGCGGCAGCTGCTCGAAGCCCACGCAGGAGTTGCCGTCATCGGTGAAGCAGGTGACGGGAACGAGGCGCTCGCACTCATCCGAGAGCGGCACCCCGACGTGCTCTTCCTGGACATCGAGATGCCTGAAGTGCGGGGCACCACGCTCGCGGCGTCCCTGCCGGAACCGCGGCCGTTCGTGGTGTTCGCGACAGCCTACGAGCGCTACGCGGTCGAGGCGTTCGCGTGCGACGCAACTGACTATCTGCTGAAACCGGTCAACCGGAGCAAACTGGCGGCGACGCTCGAGCGGATTCGACAGCGGCTGACGCGACGGAGCGATACCGAGCGGGACGTGGCGGCGGCATCCGCGCTCCAGGCGGAGATGTGGCCCGGAGCGCTGCCCGCCATCAGCGGATTCGACTGCGCGGCCGCATCGGTGCCTGCCGCGGGCGTCGGCGGTGATCTGTATGACCTGTTTGCGATTGACGGCGACGCCTGGGGTCTGCTCCTTGGTGACGTCTCGGGCAAGGGCGTAGCCGCCGGGCTGGTCGCCACGGCGCTCCAGGGCCGTGTGCAGACCGCCGCGCGCCACGCCCGCCTCGATCCGATCGCGCTCACATCTGCGATCAACGACGATGTCTTCGCCTCGACGCGCGGGCAGCGATACGCCACCCTCGTCTATGCCGAACTGGACGCCTCGAGCCGAACCCTGCGGCTGGTGAATGCCGGCCACGGCGGTGTATTGCTCTTCGACGAGGCCGCACTTTCGGAGTCAGCCGCGGTCTCCATCGACGCGACCGGCCCGGCACTGGGCCTCTTCGAAGACGCTCGCTTCGAGGTCGCCGACGTGTCGCTCTCGCCAGGGCGCACGCTCGTGTTGTTTACTGACGGCGTCAACGAAGCGCTCGACGCCGACGATCAGGAGTTTGGCCTCGAACGTGTCGCGGCACTCGTCTCCGCGCTGCGCGGCCGGCCCGCTGCCGAGCAGGCTGCCGCGCTGCTGGCTGCGGTTCGCGAACATCGCGGAGGTAGACAAGGACAGGACGACGTCACGGTGATGGTGCTCAGGTCCGTGTCCGCCGAGGATTGAGGATTGATGATTCGAGCCCTACTGATAGACGACGAGCAGCCGGCGCGGGAGCGGTTGCGGCAGTTGCTGGGGGCGCATGCCGATGTCGAAGTGATCGGCGAAGCCGAGGACGGCGTGCAGGCTGCGGAGCTCATCGCCGAACGCGAGCCGGACGTGGTCTTCCTCGACATCCAGATGCCAGGACTGTCCGGGCTCGACGTGGCTGCGTCGCTCGGGGCGCGACGGCCTCTCGTCATCTTCTGTACCGCCTTCGATCAATATGCCGTCGATGCATTCGAGCTCTCGGCCACCGACTACCTGCTGAAGCCGGTGAACCGGGCGAGGCTGGCCGCGGCGCTGGAGCGTGTGCGCCAGGCAACTGGCGTGCAGGGGTTCGGGCGTTCGCTCGCCACCGCGGCACGCGATAAGGGATTGTCGCCGACCCGCTTCCTCGCGAAGCGGGGCGCCCGCTACAAGGTGGTGCCGGCTGCGGACGTGGTGGCGTTCACGTTCACGGACGGCGTGACGCACCTTTTGACCGCGTCCGAGACGCTGTCGATGCAGCCAACCCTGGCCGCGCTGGTCCGCCGTCTGGATCCCGCGCGCTTCTGCCAGGTGTCTCGCACGGTAGTGCTGAATCTCGACGCCGTTCGCGAAGCGCGGCCGTTCGCGGACGGCACCGGCGAGGTGGTCCTGGCCAATGGACAGACGGTGCTCGTCACAAGACGGAGATGGCGCGTCCTGGTCGAGAAATTGGAAGGGTGAGGCGCACGGCGTACAATCCCGTGCGATGAATCGTCGTGAATTGCTGACTCTGGCCAGTCGCCTCGGGGTGGCCGCGGCCTTTGGACCACTGTCGCGCACCACCCCGCTGCTGGCGCAGGCCCAGGATGCCTGGGGCAAGGACGCGCTCACCCGCCATTCCGTCCGCCCACCAGATTACGAAACACCGGTCGCGCTGCTCGACAGCTTCATCACGCCGATCGAGCGCTTCTACGTGCGATGCCATCTGCCCGTCCCGAGCAGCCTCGACGCCGCCACCTGGGCATTGCGGATCGAAGGGGAGGTTGGTTCGCCGCTCTCGCTGTCACTGAACGACATCCGGCAGCTCCCTGCGGTGACCACGACTGTCACGCTCGAGTGCGCGGGCAACGGCCGCGGGTTCTTCTCTCCGTCGGTCGCCGGCATCCAGTGGAAGAAAGGCGCCGTCGGTACCGCGCGCTGGACCGGCGCGCGATTCGCCGATGTCCTCAAGCGCGCCGGCGTGAAGGACACCGGCCGATTCGTTCACATGACTGGCGCGGATCGCCCGCTCGGGACGATGCCGCCGTTCGTGCGTCAGGTGGCGATGGCCAAGGCGATGCACCCGGACACGGTGATCGCCTATGAGATGAATGGTCAGCCGATACCCGTCGTGCACGGGGGCCCCTTGCGCGCGATCATCCCCGGCTGGGAGGGCGCCTACTCGATGAAGTGGCTGACCCGCCTGCAAGTGGCACCTGCTGAATCCGACAGCTTCTGGGTGGCGACCGCCTACCGCTACCCCTCGAAGCGCGTGGCGCCCGGCGCGGCAGTGGACGCGAAGGACTTGAGCCCACTCACCGGCCTGGCCGTGAAGTCGCTGATCACCGCCCCCCTCGACGGCGCGTCGCTCGCATCCGGTCCCTTTCCCGTGGCGGGCTTCGCGTGGGCCGGCGAGAGCGACATCGCGCGCGTGGAAGTGTCAGCGGACTCGGGAGCGACCTGGCAGCCAGCGCGGCTCGTCGGCGAGCAGCAGCGATACACGTGGCGGCGATTCGAGCATCAGCTCACGGCCGATCGGCCGGGGTCCTACCTGATCCTCTCGCGCGCCACGGACGCCACGGGCATCGTCCAGCCTGCGGTCGCGCACTGGAACCCTTCCGGGTATCTCTGGAATCAGTACGACGCGGTTCGGGTTGAGGTGAAATAACAGTGCGGGGTGCGAGGTGCGCGGTGCGACGTGCGGTGCGGAGTGCCGGGTGCTGGGTACTGAGTGCGGTGCTGGGTGCCGGGTGCGGGGTGCTAAGCGCCGAGGGCCGAGGGCTCAGGGCCGAGAGCCGAGTGCTCAGTGCCGAGGGCCGAGTGCTGAGGATCGAGGGCCGAGTGCTGAGTGCGCAGCGGTCGGCCGCGCCGGCGGCTCTTCCCGAGGGAGATGGCGCCGAGATCGTGCGGTCGCGGTGTCTGGTCTGTCACGGCGCCGACCTGATCGTGTCGCAACGTCTCGACGAGGCAGGCTGGGGCCGCGAGGTGGACAAGATGAGTCGCTGGGGAGCGGCAGTGGCGGAGCTGGAGCGCAAACCGCTGATCGCCTATCTCGCCCGACACTTCGCGCCAGCACCGGCCGTTTCGCATGCGCGGGCGGCTGAAGGCGAGGCGGTGTTCAAGCGGGCGTGCCTGACGTGTCACGGCGCCGACCTGGCGCAATCGCAGCGCCTGACCCTCACCGGTTGGACGCGGGAGGTGGAAAAGATGATGCGATGGGGCGCCAAGGTGACCGACACCGAAAAGGCGGCGCTCGCCGAATATCTCGCATCGCTCCACCCCACGCGGTGAGTGCTTTAGAATCCACCTCATGCCCGCCGCCGCGCCGCCCGCCACCGATGTCAGCCGTGCCCGCGACAGGCTGGACGGATGGGTGCGGGAGCTGATGCAGTGGCATTTCACGCCCGAGACCGGGACGCCGTTCTGGCTGGAATGGGCCGCTCAGGCCGACTGGGACCCGCGCGTCGAAGTGAAGCACTACGACGATCTCGACAAGTTCGGCGCCTTTCAGGATGAATGGCTCCGCGGCGGCGATCCGCGCCGTTGGGTGCCGAAGGGTTACGCTGGCCGGCCCGTCTACATCTTCGAGACCGGCGGCAGCACCGGCGTGCCGAAGTCGCGGATCAACATCGACGACTTCCGGATCGACTACGAGCAGTTCAGCGAGACGCTGCCTGAGCGTGCGTTCCCGAAAGGCGCCGACTGGCTCGAGATCGGACCGAGCGGCCCGCGCCGGCTCCGCCTCGCCATCGAGCACCTCGCCCAGCACCGCGGCGGCATCTGCTACATGGTGGATCTCGATCCACGCTGGGTCATCAAGTTGATCAAGATCGGCGACATCGAGACGGTGGAGCTCTACAAGCGCCACGTGATCGAT
>DATJFF010000316.1:0-15604 GCA_035495795.1 Vicinamibacterales bacterium | reverse complement strand
ATCGCGTCGAAGCTCACCAACCTGGTGCCGTTCTCGGCCTGCGCGCTCTTCCTCTTCGACGAGCCCGACGACATGCTGCGCTGCCGCTTCGCGACCGGCGAATGGACCGACGCGCTCAGCGGCATGTCGATTCGCGCCGGTCAGGGTCTGACCGGTTGGGTGGCGCGCAACCGCCGTCCGCTCGTGAACGCGCGGCCGAGCGCGGACTTCGAGGCCGCCGGCCTGGCGGCGGCAAATGATCTCCGCTCCGCCCTGGTCACGCCGCTCATTTTCAACGACCGGTTCATCGGGACGCTCGCGGTCTATCACTCCGAGCCCGACTTCTACACCGACGATCACCGGCGCCTGCTCGACCGCGTGTCCGAGCAGGCCTCGGCGGTGATCAACAACTCAATGGTGTTCGAGCAGACGCAGGAGGATTCACTGACGGATCCGCTGACTGGCCTGCCGAACACGCGGTACATGTTCCTGCACCTGTCGCGGGAGTTCGCGCGCGCCGAGCGCATGAAGTCGGAAGTGGCGCTCCTGGTGATGGATCTCGACAACTTCAAGGAGATCAACGACACGTTCGGTCACAGCGCCGGAGACCGTGCGCTGCGCGAAGTGGCGCGTGTCCTCAAGACCGCGATTCGCCCCTACGACATCTGCATCCGCTACGCCGGTGACGAGTTCGTGGTCCTGCTCGCAGGCTGCGGCGTCGAGGAGGGGGAGCGCAAGCGGGTTGAACTGCAGCGCGCGGTCGAAGAGGTGATCTTCGAGCCGCGGCCGGGACGGCGCGTCCCGGTCAGGATCAGCGTCGGGGCAGCGGTCTTCCCGCGGGACGGCGACGGCTACGAGGCGATCATGGCGACGGCCGACAGCCGCATGTATCGCGACAAAACCCGGCGCAAGCAGGTGGTTCCCCCCGAAGCCGCGGCGACCGGAACCGACGGTCGCACCGGGCTGGTGCTACCCCGCTCGCCAGCCGTGGAGGTGACGGACGTGGACCTGCAGCGCGCCGGATTCGGCGTGCTGTGACCGCATCCGGCAGTCAACCCTCGGTTCACTTGAGTTGAGGATCCATCAGCGTGCCAATCCGGCGGAAACGGGCACAAAGTACGACTGTTCGAGCGGATCGAATGCTCAACCCAAGTGAATTGTGGGGCTAGATCGTGCCGGTCACCGTAGTCCACGTGCGGGACGTGCGACGGGCGACGCCGCGCACCCGTTTGCTACGGCTCGATCTCGGTGAGTCCGGTTTCCGCTTCGCCGCTGGTCAGGCGGTGATGGCCGGCCTGCATGGATCGCTGCTGCGAAAGCCGTACTCGATCGCCTCCTCGCCGCGAGAAGCGGAACGCACCGGATACATCGAGCTCCTCGTGCAGATCGACGATAGCGGCGGGCCGGATCCGCACCTGGAGCTGGCAACGAGCGGGACGCCTCTCGATCTGGAGGGTCCGTTCGGCACCTTCACCCTGCCAGCGCTGGGACCGGGCGGGCGGTTGCTGCTCGTGGCCGGCGGCACCGGTATCGCCCCGCTGCGATCGATGCTGATGGAAGCGCTGTCTGCGGAGAACCCGCCGGCCGTGCGCGTCGTCTACAGCGCTCGTGCGGTAGACGAACTGGCGTATCGCGAGGAGCTCGAGGGGCTGGAGCGCGGTGGCCAAATCGGGCTGACGCTGACCCTCACGCGTGAGGAAGGTCCCTGGCCGGGGCGGCGCGGCCGGATCGATCGTGCCCTGCTCGCGACCGCAATCACCACCAAGGAGACCTGGTGCCTGGTGTGCGGTCCGCCGGCCCTAGTCGCCGACGTACGTTCGGAGCTGGCCGGTCTCGGCGTTCCGGACACGCATGTCGGCGTCGAACGCTACGACGCCTGATTACATTCCTAGAACGTGATAACCGGCATCGACGAGTAATACCTCGCCGGTAATGCCGCGGCTCGCGTCGCCGAGTAGAAACGCCGCCGTGTCTCCCACTTCGGACGTCTCAATCGCTCGACGGAGCGGCGCCTTTTCTCTTACCACCCCAAGGATCGAGGAGAAGCCGCCAATGCCGGCCGCGGCCAGGGTCTTCACCGGCCCCGCGGAAATGGCATTGACGCGAATGTTCTCAGGGCCGAGATCGGCAGCCAGATATCGCACCGAGGATTCGAGCGCCGCCTTGGCCACGCCCATCACGTTGTAATTCGGAAAGACGCGGTCGCTGCCGAGGAAGGACAGCGTGACGATGCTGCCGCCGCCCCGGGCCTGCATCAGCGGCCGGGCGCCCCGGGCCAGCGCAATCAACGAATAGGCGCTGATGTCGAGCGCCATGCGAAACCCGTCTCGCGAGGTGTTCGTGAAGCCGCCCGTCAGGTCCTCGCGGGCCGCGTACGCGGCGCCATGGACCAGGAAGTCGAGACCGCCGAATCGTTCATTCAGCTGCGCAAAGACGGCGTCGATCTCGGCATCCTGCTGAACGTCGCACGGCAGGACCAGCGCCTCAGCATGCAGCGTCGCGGCCAGCTCCCTGACGTTTTCTTCGAATCGCCCCTGATAGGTGAGCGCCACGGTGGCGCCCTGCGCCGCAACCGATCGAGCAATCGCCCATGCAAGCGAGCGGTGGTTGGCGACACCAACAATCAGTCCGACCTTCCCCTGCATCATTCGACGTTTTTGCCTTCTGCCTTGTGCCTTTTGCCTTCTGCCTTGGACGGGCCGCTCAGTGCTTCTTGCGCCGCCGCCTTCGTCCACCCTGGCCGCCACCCGCCGAATTACCGTTCGGCGTGCCGCCGTGGCGTCCCGTGCGCATCGGACCGGCAAAATCCGAGGGTCCTCCCGGGTGGCGGCGGAAACGTTGTCCACCGCGGCGAGGCCGCAGGTTCTGCGGCTGGTGCATCGTGAACTCGGGGATAGCGCGGGTCGGCGGGGGTTGACCTTCGGGCCGCGGCAGTTGGGCGCGGATGAGCGAGCGTCGGAAGGGGCGGTCCTCGTGCTGGGCGGGTGGCGGGTCGGTTTCCTCGGCCGCGGCAGGATCAGGCGCCGCAGCGGCCGGCGGCGCGGGCTCGATATCTGGCGGCGCCGGGTCCTCTGCGGCTGACGCGGGGACCGGCGCCGCGATGCGGCCGGGCGGCGCGTCGATGTTGTCGAGAACCTGATTGAAGAGCGCGGCCGTGGAGCCTTTCTTCCGTGGTGCCGGGACGCGGGCATTCTTGTATTCGTGCTCCGCATCGCAGACCACGCAGCGGGTCCGCTGAATCTCGCTGTCGACCATCGCGACTATGGCGTGGTCGGTGACGCGGCGCTCGCGCGGACAATAGTCGTCCAGCACGTCGCCAGGCCGATACTGGCGTTGCTGCATGCAACTCCCCCGAAAACCGTACCGAAAACCCTCTCTTCGCCTGGCCGGCAGAGGGCACGTTCTACGAACCCGTCTCGAGCGATCAGCGCAGGATGGGAAGCTCAGGCCTGAACGGTCGAATCACCGCAGGGCGTAGGGCGAACAGAGTGTAGCAGAGCCCGGCTCCGGCTTCAATCGGCGCGAGGGCCGCGGCTAATACGAATCGAGCCAGCCGCGCAGTTCCTGCAGCCGGGCCTGGACCGCATCCGGGTTGGTCGACTGAGGCGTCCGGCGCGCCTGCACCGATGCCAACGCCGTTACACGCGTCTTCACATCGTCGGCAAACAACGGGCTGAAGGCCTGCCACTCGGCCACGCTCAACGCCTCGATGTCGCGGCCGTCGGCGAGTAGTTGGCGCACCATCGCGCCGACTACCTCGTGGGCCTGGCGGAACGGCATGCCGCGCGAAACGAGGTAGTCCGCAACGTCGGTCGCAAGCAGCAGGCCCGAGGCAGCACGGCCAGTACGCGCCGGGTTGAGGGTGAGCTTCGCAATGACCGACGCGGTCGCGGCGGTCGAGACCGCGAGCGTATCCTCCGCGTCGAAGAGCGGCTCCTTGTCCTCCTGCAAGTCCTTGTTGTACCCGGTGGGCAGCCCCTTCATGGTGACCAGGAAACCGGTGAGATGCCCGATCGCCCGGCCCGCCTTGCCGCGCACGAGCTCCAGCGGATCGGGGTTCTTCTTCTGCGGCATCATGCTGCTGCCGGTCGCCGACGAGTCGGCCAGCTCGAAGAAGCCGAACTCCTCGCTCGTGAAGAGGATGATGTCCTCGGCGATGCGCGACAGGTGCACCATGGCCAGCGTCGAGGCGTAGAGGAAGGTGGCCGCGAAGTCGCGATCCGACGACGTGTCCATGCTGTTGGCGACCACGCGATCGAACCCGAGCCGTGCTGCCAGCGCCGCGGTGTCGATCGGGTAGCCGGTGCCGGCAATCGCGCCCGATCCGAGCGGCAATGCATTGGCTTCTTCGCGGGCTTGTGCGAGCCGCTCGTGGTCGCGCCTCAGCGCCGCCGCATGGCTCAGGAAATAGTGAGACACCAGCACCGGCATGGCACGGCGCATGTGCGTGTAGGAGGGCATCAACGCGCCGCCGGCACGTCCCGCCTGATCGGCAAGCGCGCCGACGACGCCACGGAGCGCCTGCTGAAGGAGCGGAATCCGGCGGCGCAGGTAGAGGCGCAGATCGACCGACACCTGCTCGTTTCTCGAGCGTCCCGTATGCAGCCGGCGGCCGGCGTCGCCGATGCGCGCGACAAGCTGCCGCTCGACGAAGCTGTGCACGTCCTCGTCGGGCCCGTTCACCCAGTTCGGCTCGCGGCGACCGTGTTCCAGGATCTCTGCGAGGCCCCGCTGAATGGCGCTCGCATCGTCCGCAGTCAGCACGCCAGCCGCGGTGAGCGCTTCGGCCCACGCGAGGCTGCCGGTCACATCGTCCTCGAAGAGACGACGGTCGAAAGAGAACGAGATGCCGAAATCAAACGCGGCGGGATCGGGTGCCGCGTCGAAGCGGCCGGACCACAGGTGTTGAGACATAGGTGTCGATTCAGAGCGGAGAACGCCGACGGATCATATCGTCGAACGAAGGCGCGTCAGCGGACGGCGCCGGCCGCGAGCTCGTCGAAACGTCGAACCAGCGACTGGGCCTGCCGCGGATCGCGCGCGATAACCAGTATCGTGTCGTCGCCGGCGATGGTGCCGACGACCCCGGCCAGCCGGGCCCGATCGATGGCCAGTCCGAGGAGCTGCGCCTGACCCGGCCCGGTGCGAAGCACGATCATCTGCTGCACGGCTTCAGCGCCGGCGAGGTATTCAGCCAACGCCCGCTGCAGGACGGTTGCCGCTCCCGACGCGGCTCCGTCGGCGCCGGTCGTCTGGTAGGCGCCATCCGACGCGCGCTTGACCAGGCCCAGCTCCTTGATGTCGCGCGACAGCGTGGCCTGGGTGACCTCGAAGCCACGAGCGACGAGCCTTTGCCGCAACTGCTCCTGGCTGCGGATGGCTTCCTGCCCGACGATGTCGCTGATGGCGGACTGGCGGCGGCGCTTCATAAATATGCGATCTAGTGCATCAGTATACATCGGCCCGGTGTCGTTCTCTGTTGACAGCCGTTGACACTTTCGCGGCTGGAACGTATAAGTATTCTTTTCACCGTGCGGCCAGTGCCGCGCGCGGGAGGGTGCGACAGACATGACCGGCCGAGCGGCGACCACCACCATCCGGGCCAGCATCGCGGGCGCGACCGGCTACGCCGGACAGGAGCTCGTCAAGCTGCTCGCGCGACACCCTCATGCGACGCTGACGATGGCCACGGCGTCGCAGGCGACGAGCACCCCGCGCCGCCTGCCGGGGCTGGCTCGCGTGTGGGACGGCGAGGTCGTCCCGCTGGACGTCGCGGCGCTCGGCGCCGGCTCGGACGTGGTCTTCCTCGCTCTGCCCGAGGCCAGCTCGGCAGAGATCGCGCCGCAGCTGCTCGCGGCAGGCGCCAGGGTGGTGGACCTCTCCGGCGCCTTCAGGCTGCGCGACGATGCCGCACGCGCGCAGTGGTATCCGGCCACCGGCGCGCTTCCCGACGGCGTCGCCTACGGGCTCACCGAGTTCGAGCTCGAGGCGATCCGCACGTGCCGGCTGCTGTCGAACCCCGGCTGCTATCCAACTGCCTCGCTGCTGGCGCTGCTTCCTGTCGCCCGAGCCGGCCTGCTGCAGCCTGGCGGCGACATCATCATCGACGCGAAGTCTGGCATCTCCGGCGCCGGCAAGGCCCCGACCGACCGCACGCATTTCTGCGAGAACCACGGCTCGGTTGCCGCTTACGGCGTCTTCGGCCATCGCCACACGCCGGAAATGGAGCAGGCGCTCGGTCAGCGCGTCACGTTCGTGCCGCACCTGGTGCCGCTCGACCGGGGCATCCTCTCGAGCATCTACGCGCGCCTGGTGCCGACTGCCACGGCCGAAGCCGTCGCCGAGGCATTCGAGCGGACGTATGCCAGCGCGCCATTCGTCCGTCTCACCGGCGCGGCGCTGCCGGAAATCAAGCACGTGGCGCACACGAACTTCTGCGACCTCGGCTGGAAGGTCGACGAGGCAAACAATCGCTTGTTCGTGGCGAGCGCGCTCGACAACCTGGTGAAGGGAGCGGCCGGCCAGGCGATCCAGAACTTCAACCTGATGTTCGGGTTCGACGAGTGCGCGGGACTGCTGTGAAGGCCACGCTGCTGAAGCTTGGCGGCGAGCTGCTCGAAACCGAACAGAAGGTCGCAACCGTCGCGCGCGCCATCGCCCGCGCCCGCACCCCGATGCTGATCGTTCACGGCGGAGGGCGCGAGATCGATGCGGCCCTCGCGACTGCCGGGATCCCGAAGCGGCAGGTGGATGGGCTGCGCGTGACCGATGGGCCGACGCTCGACATCGTGGTGTCGGTGCTCGCCGGTGCCATCAACACCAGGTTCGTCGCCGCCATCAACGCGGCCGGAGGCCAGGCGGTCGGACTGACCGGAGCGGACGCCGGCGTCGCGCCGGTCAAGAAGGCACCCGCTCACGAATCGACCGCAGGGGAGATCGTGGATCTCGGGCTGGTCGGCGAGCCTGTGCGAGGGGCGGCGCCGGCGCTGCTGCGTGCGCTCGTGCGCGACGGGTTCCTGCCGGTGATCGCCTGCATCAGTGCCTCGCGGCAGGGGCAGCTCTACAACGTGAATGCCGACACGATGGCCGGCAGCCTCGCCGCGCGGCTCGAGGTCAGGCGGCTGATCATCGCCGGTGGCACGCCGGGCGTGCTCGATGAACAGGGCCAGACCATCCCGAAGCTCGATCCGCGCGACATCCGCGCTCTGGTCAAGGCCGGTACGGCGAGCGCCGGCATGGTGGCGAAGCTGACCGCCTGCGAAGCGGCGGCCCGCGCCGGCGTCAAGGACGTGTCGATCGTCGACGGGCGCGACGCAAAACGCCTGGGGCAGTTGCTCGCGGCAAACGGCGACGCCTCTGCGGCAGGAGGCACGAGGGTGACACGATGATCACGACCCAGCAGGTTCAGGAACTCGAATCGAAGCATGTGCTCCAGACCTACAAGCGCCAGCCCATCGTGCTGGTGCGCGGCGAGGGGCGTCATCTCTTCGATCTCGAAGGACGCCGGTATCTCGACTTCCTGTCCGGCATCGGCGTTGTCGTGCTCGGCCACAGCGACGCCGGGCTGGCCGAGGCCGTCGCGGATCAGGCACGAACCCTGATTCACACGTCGAACCTCTACTACCACCCGCTGCAGGGACAGCTGGCAGCCAAGCTCGCCGCGTTGTCCGGCCTCGAGCGGGCATTCTTCTGCAACAGCGGCACTGAGGCGGTCGAGGCGTGCCTGAAGTTCGCGCGGCGCTTCTGGTACTCGCAGGGCACGACCGGCCGCACCGAGTTCGTCGCGCTGCACCACGGGTTCTCAGGACGGACGATGGGCGCGCTGTCGGTGACCGCCAACCCGCACTATCGCGACCCTTTCGGTCCGCTGATTCCGGGCGTCACGTTCGTGGAGCCTGGCGACATCGCCGCGCTGGAGCGCGCCGTGACCGAGCGCACCGCCGCGGTCATCGCCGAACCTATCCAGGGAGAAGGCGGCGTGCGGCCCTTGTCGTCCGAGTTTGCCGCCGCGATCGCGCGGCTCACCGAGGAGACTGGGACACTGCTCATCGCGGACGAGATTCAATGCGGGCTCGGCCGGACCGGCCACGCCTTCCACTTCCAATCGTTTGGCTGGAAGCCGGATCTCATCACCGTCGGCAAGGCGATCGGGTCGGGTGTGCCAATCGGTGCTGCCCTCGTCTCCGGACGCGTTGCCAAACAGATCTTCGCCGGGGACCACGGAACCACCTACGGGGGCAACCTGCTCGCAACCCGCGCGGCGCTCTACGTGCTCTCGCAGCTGACCGGTACTTCTGACGCTGTTCCGTACTCGAGCGGCGGCGTAATCGAGCACGTGCGAACGGTGGGGCCGATATTCGAGAGCCGCCTCAGCGCGCTCGAGGCGAAGCACAGCACCGTCGAAGGCGTCCGCGGCGCGGGTGTGATGCGCGGCCTCGTGCTGACCGTGGACGCGGCGCCGGTCGTCGAAGCGGCGCTCAAGCGAGGCCTGATCGTCAACCGCACCGCGGAGCGCGTCGTCCGCATGCTCCCGCCCTTCACCGTGACCGAGGCCGAGATCGACGAAGCCGTCGGCATCCTCGATGCCGCGCTCACCGACGCCGCGCAGTGACAACAGCCACACGAAAGCAGAGCATGCGAATCGAACGGGTTGGCGGCGGCGTGACGGCCCCGCAGGGATTTCGCGCCGCGGGGTTGCACTGCGGCATCAAGAAGAACGGAAAGCCGGACCTGTCGCTGGTGGTCTCGGACGCGCCCAGCACGCAGGCGGCGGGACTCTTCACCACTAACCTGGCCAAGGCCGCTCCGGTGCTGGTCAGCCAGCGCTACCTCACAGCGAGCGGCGGCGCGGCGCGCGCCATCGTCACCAACAGCGGCTGCGCCAATGCCTGCACGGGGCCGCAAGGCATGGCCGATGCGGAGGAGATGGCGGCACTCACGGCCCGTGCGCTCGATAGCCCGATCGAGCAGGTCCTGGTCGCCTCCACCGGCGTCATCGGCGTGAACCTTCGCATGGACGCGCTGCGAGGCGGGATTCCGTCCGCGATGGCCGCCTTGTCCGAGAGCGGGGGGGCCGCAGCGGCGCAGGCGATCATGACGACCGATCCATTCCCGAAGGAGGCGTCGGTCGAAGTCTTCACCGATGTCGGTCGCTTCCGGGTCGGCGGGATGGCCAAGGGCTCGGGAATGATCGAGCCTCGAATGGCCACCATGCTCGGCTACCTCACGACCGATGCTGCCGTCGACCAGGGCCTGCTGCACCGCGCGCTGACCGATGCGTGCCGGTTCACGTTCAACGCGATCACGGTGGACGGCGAGCCTTCGACCAACGATTGCGTCCTCGCCCTTGCCAACGGCATGAGCGGCGTCGTCATCGACGAGGGGCTCTATCCGGCGCTGTTCGAAGGGTTCCGCCACGTTGCGCACGAGCTCGCGCTGGGGATCGTACGCGGCGGTGAGGGCGCGACCAAGCTGATCGCGATCACCGTAACCGGCGCGGTCTCGGATTCCGACGCGTGGATGGCCGCGCGAGCCATCGCGAACTCACCGCTGGTGAAGACCGCGGTGCACGGCGGGGATCCAAACTGGGGCCGCCTCGTCGCCGCGGCCGGACGATCCGGCGCGAAGTTCGTCCTCGACAGCGCGCGGGTGCAGATCGGCCCGCTCGTACTCTTCGAGAACGGACGCCCGTACGACGAACGGGCCCCGGACGCAGCCGAATACCTCAAGGGTTCGTCGCTCGAAATCGCGGTGGACGTGGGCGCCGGCGGCGGGCACTCGGCGACGGTCTGGACCTGCGACCTCACCGCCGAGTACGTGAAAATCAACGCGGAATACCGCACCTAATGGAGCGTCGTGTCGCGCAATTTCCTGTCCATCCTCGATTTCACTCCAGCCGAATTGCGCGAGACGCTCGATCTCGCGCTGGCGATCAAGCGCGATCGCCGGCTCGGTCCCTCGGCGCCGACCGCACGGACGCTGGCCGGCCGGCACGTGGGCCTGTTGTTCGAGAAGCCGTCGCTCCGGACCCGGGTGACCTTTGAAATCGGCGTCCGCGAGCTGGGTGGCGACACCGTCGAGATCCCGGCCGACGTGATGCACGCGGACCGCGAGCCGCTCCACGACGTGGCGAGGAACCTCGAGCGCTGGATCGACGCAGTCGTCATTCGCACCTTCGGCCAGGAACGGCTGCTCGCGATCACCGAGGCCACCCCGGGCCTGGCGGTGATCAACGCGCTCTCCAACGAAGAGCACCCCTGCCAGGCGCTTGCCGACGTGCTGACGCTTGCCGAGCGCTGGGAAGGGCGTTTCGAAGGCCGCCGGATCGCATTCGTCGGCGACGGCAACAACGTCTGCACGTCGCTGGTCCATGCCGCCATGATGCTCGGTGCTTCGATGCACGTCGCAACGCCGAAGGGGTACGAGCTTCCCGACGAGGTCGTGGACGACGCCGCTGAAGTGTCGCAACACGGCGCCGGACTGACCGAGTTCACCGACCCGAAGGCCGCGGTCCGCGATGTCGACGCCGTCTACACGGACGTCTGGACGTCGATGGGTCAGGAAGTGGAATACGCGGAGCGGACGCGCAAGTTCACGCGCTATCAGGTGAACGAGGCGTTGATGGGCCTGGCCCGGCCGGGCGCACTCTTCATGCACTGCCTGCCGGCGCATCGTGGCGAGGAAGTGACCAACGAGGTGATCGAGGGGCCGGCGTCAGTCGTCTTCGCGCAGGCCGAGAACCGCCTCCACGCGCAGAAGGCAATGCTGGTCAAGGTGCTCTAGCCCCGGCAGACTCACGCGGCCTTTCGCGTCGGGGCCGCGCCTCGTTGGCGCGATCGGCTGGCGAGCCAATTGGCGAACCGTCGGACAGCCAACGCAAGACCGGTCCAGACCAGCACCACGCCGCCCGCGGAGACCAGGCCGGCGATGGTCTGTCCAGTGAGTCCGTAGTACTCGCCGGTGTGGACGAATCGCAGCCACGAGCGCAGCCTGCGTCCGGCGCTGAGATCGACGAACGTTTCCCAGCGCTCGACGTCGCCCGCTCGCGTCACCGTCAGCGTGCCGCGCTTCTGCGGCTGACCTCCATAGCCGTTGTCGATGGTCAGGCTCACGGAGCGCTGCGCCGCGTTGGGAATCCGAATCGATACGACGCGCCACTCGGGCGACTGCTCGAGCGCTGCCGCGTAAGCGCGGTCGATGCCTGTGAAATCGGGAGCGGCGATGGGCGCCGCGCCCTCCTGCTGCCGCGCCTGGCCCTGGCTCCCGTCCCGCCCAGCGCCCTCGGCGCGGGCGGGAGGACGCGCCTGCGCGGGCGCCGGCGGCTCTTCACCGACCAGGCGGTAGACAAGGTTGCTGGCCCACGGATACGAGATAGGAACGGCGCCGAGTACCACGAGGGCCAGAGGTACCGCGGACCAGATGCCAATCACGTTGTGCCAGTTGAAATCGCGGGCCCTGCCCTGCACGCCGCGCCTGAACCACAGCACGTTCCTGAACTGAACGCGGCTCCAGAGGCGAGGCACCCAGATGTAGATCCCGCTGACGACCAGGAAGAGGAACGCAAGGTTTGCCGCACCTGTGATCGCCTTGCCCGTCGCCCGCCCCTCGCCTTCCATCGCGAGCCAGCGATGCCAGCTGGTCATCACCCTGAAGAACGACCGCAGCCCGGACGGCGGTGGACCGATGATGTCGCCGGTATACGGGTCGACCAGCAGGGCGCGCTGCCCTTCCATGGTCACCGTAGCCGGTGCTGCCGCGTCGGCGCGCAGCGTCAGCGTGGTCGGGGCCGCCTCCGGCTGGGTTTCGCGCACCCGGGCCAGCAGCGTCTCCGGCGACAGGCGCGCCGCCCCCAACAAAGGCGGCGCCGACCACGCCCCGCGATCGGCCCACTCGAGAACCTGCTTCTCGTAGGTGAGGGCGATGCCGGTGGCCGACATAATGAGGACGACGGCGCCGGCGGTGATGCCGGCGGCGAGGTGGAACCAGAACAGGACGGTGCGGATGGAAGCCATGCGACCAAGTTGAGACAGAGTCTCAAGACGACCTCAGCAGGCTAATCCGACCAAATCAGTCGGTCAAGCGGAAAATGAGAATTGATCTCAATTCAGATCTGGGTGAGTCCTACGGCGCCTGGCCGATGGGCCAGGACGAGACACTGATGGCAGTGATTTCGTCGGCCAATGTCGCCTGCGGTTTCCACGCCGGCGACCCGGGGGTCATGCGCCGGACCGTGGAACTGGCGCGGCGTCACGGCGTGGCCATCGGTGCCCATCCCGGCTTCCCCGACCTGGTCGGGTTCGGCCGCCGCGAGATGCGCTGTTCACCGCGGGAAGTCGAGGACTTCGTCGTCTACCAGGTTGGCGCGCTGGCAGCGATGGCCGCGGCCCAGGGCGCCAGATTGCAGCACGTCAAAGCGCACGGCGCGCTGTACAACATGGCGTGTGTCGATTCGGAGCTGGCCGGCGCCATCGCTCGCGCCACCGCCGCTGTCGACCGCTCGCTGATCCTGTTCGGGCTTCCGGGGTCAGCGCTGCTCGAGGCGGGCCGGCGCGAAGGACTGCCGGTAGCGGCGGAAGTCTTCGCCGACCGCGCCTACCTCGCGAGCGGTGCGCTTGTCCCACGCTCGCGCCCCGGCAGCGTCATTCACGATCACGATCACGTGGCCGAGCGCGCGGTCCGAATGGTCCGCGATCGCGTCGTCATCGCCATCGATGGTGCGGTCGTGCCACTCGAGGCCGATACGATCTGCGTGCACGGCGATACGCCAGGCGCGGCCACGCTTGCGAAGGTCATCCGTTCGTCGCTGGAGGCGAGCGGCGTGAGCGTCGGATCGTTCTCGACCCGAACAGAACTGTAATTCCAACGACGATGCTGTGCGTCGATTGACGATCTGAAAAACCGCGATCGCTGGAAAATCGAGGATTTCAGCAGAAGCGCGCGACGGCACGAAGGTTGTTTATAGGGTGTGCGTCGCCAGTTTGTTATCTACGGCACTGTGCCGTAGATGCTGGGGGGAGCCAAACTGGCGGCAACTCTTGGGGCGGTTCACGGAAACGTGGACCGCCCCTTTTACTTGAAGGGCGTCAAGGCAAAAGGCAGAAGGCAGAAGGCAGAAGGCAGAAGGCAAAAGGCAAAAGAAGCCTCAGACGCTCGCGCCCTCTGGGTATTGCAGCGCGAGACGCAGTTCCTTCGCGAGGGCATCCACCGAGCTCTGCCGCTTCCAGGCGCTCTCGGTCTCGAAGCGCAGCGAACCGATGCGGCGTCCCCAGGGCGCAATCACGCGACCGATGGCGCGCGAGTCGGCGCGATCCGCGTGCTGCTGATCGATCTTCTGGATGACGTCGGGCGCGACCCGGATGAACGCCCTCAGCGCGGACGCCGACTTGATCGAGTACTTCCGCCCGTTCCAGGCCGGCTCGAAGATGTTGGCGATCTGCTTGAAGTAGTTGACGAAGAACCGCTTGCTGTCCTCGCGGAGCGCTTCCGCCTTGCGCGCGCCGCCGAGCGCCGCTTCGTTGGCGAAGAGGCGCTTGAGTTCCTGCGCCAGCGGTGCCTGCGCGACGCGACCCTTGCCCACGCCCAGCAGCTTGATGTCGCCGTGGAGCGGCGACTCCTCGCGGTCGTTGAGCGCCCGTACGACATCGTGCGCGGCCGCCAGGGCATCATCGCGATAGAGTTGCCGCCCTGACAACGTCACCAGGTGCGATGCGTTGAGGCGCGTGTGTTTCGCGTTGATGGTGACGAACATCTGCACGATGTGGTCCTCGGGCAGACGGTCGAAGATGATTGCCGGAACCGTAAACGGCTCGTCGCCAAAGCGATCGATGTCGGCGTGCAGCGCCAGCAACCGGTGCTGGCCGTCGATGGCGCGAAGGATGCCTTCGCGTTCCGGCACTTTGAGCCGGCCCACGGAGCTCCCGGACTCGACCGGCTCGAAGGTGAGCTTCTCATCGGCCGAAATGATGACCGCTCCCGGTATCGACGGCAGGTCGCGCGCCTGGCGGCACTGCTCGTAGTACTGCACCAGCTCTTCGATCTTCTTGCGAATGATCTGGCGCTGGTACGCCTTCTCGCTCGAGGCGATCCGCCGCTCGAGGAGATCCCAGTTGATCTTGGCCTGCGGCGTTCGCCTCGCGCCACGCACCCCGCCCGCCTGATCCATGTAGCTGAGGACCTCGAAACGGACGAGCTTGTCGATGTCGCTGGCGGTAAGAGACGCCTGATAAAACTGCACGCCAAACTGCTGCATCCGTATCGCGGCAACGCTGATCATAGGATTCGGGTTTTGAACCGCCCCGGATTCTACCCGTCAGGCGACCGTGGCTCAACGGTCTTTTGGCCTGTTCACCCTATTTCGTGCACTACCAACGAGTTACCCAACACGGGGAGGGCCCAGGCCGGGAGTGCTCAGGTTCGGCGGGTGGCGGTCAGGAACACGTCCGGGTCGGCCACGGTGAACTGTGCAGCCCGTTGCCCAGCTCCGCTGAACGCAATCCGCACTGACGGGACCCCGGACGGGAAGAACACGAGATTGCCGGTGTGCAGCAGGAGTCGCCGGGCCTGTCCTGGCCGCTCGATGCCCAGCTGGTTGTCGCGAACGTCGATGATGAAGTGGTCTTTCGGACCGGTCCCGAAGGAGTACTCGCCGGGCAGCCGGTCGCGGTCCGCGGGCTCGATCGGCTGGCTCGCCGGACGGCGGTCCGCGTCGCCCGCCGATTCCAGATACTTCACCACCTCGGCAGAGCCGGGACCACCCGCCTTGGCGTGAGCCAGAAGCGTGATGCCATGCGGTCCGAGCACCCGCTGCACACCGGGGGTCGCAGTCACGAACGCGCGCACCACGTCGAGCTGGCCCATCATGGCCGCCGAGAACAGGCTCGGCCGGGCGCCGTGCGCGAGCAGCACTTCGGCAATGTCGCGCCGGCCCATGTGCGACGCGGCCCCGAGCGCGTTCTCCCAGTCGCCAAAGCCCCAGTCGTACGCTGCGTTGGCCAGCGCGGGCTGCCGCTCGACCATTTCACGCACGCGCGCAAGGTTGGCGTGCGAGACGCCGACCATCTCCTTGACGACGACCGGATCTTGCGCCGGCAGCCAGTCGGCCGCTGGTTTGCCGCCCTCTTGCCACGCCAGCACGTGCTCGCCGGCGGTCGCCCCGGCGACAACGCTCAACCCCGATACAAACCCTCGTCGACTTACCTGCATGCTCGCCTCCTCCTGCGGCGATGCTGCAGCGCGCGGAGGGCGGGCGCCAGCGAGGAACCCGCGCGTCTCCCGTCAGGGCTCAACCCGTTCTGGAGCCGGCGCTTAGCGCGTGAACCGAGGAGCCGCGGGATCGCGATCGATCACGTGCCGGCGGACCGCTTCGGCCAGCCGATCGGCAACCACATCCTGAATGTCGGCGAGGTCCGAAGGCGCGCGGGCCACGCGCGTCACCCACAGATGCGTGTCGTCGTCGAGCCGGATGAGATGGACGACCAGGCGCACTCCGGCATCGTCGTCCTGCACCTGGCCGAAGACGAAATAGCCGGCGCCGGTTTCGCGCTGGACGGCGGCCGGCTGGCGCTGGCCGCGCGGGACGCGCAACGTGGGCGTGTTGCCGATCACGCCGATCCGCTCCGCGCCAAGG
>DATJFF010000315.1:0-33940 GCA_035495795.1 Vicinamibacterales bacterium | reverse complement strand
CCGCGGCAAGCGCATGCGCGCGAAGACGAAAGATCTTCGCGTGCTGGGCGGGCCGTCTGCGAAGCCCTCTGCCGCGAAGGTCCGGGTGAACCTCGATCTCAAACCGCGCGAGGGGTTGCTGAGCGAGATCAACGTCATCGGTTGCACGGTAGACGAAGCGGTGGATCGTGTCTCGCGCTTCCTCGACGAGACGATGATCACCGACCTGCGTGAAGTCCGCATCGTCCACGGGTTTGGTACCGGCCAGCTGCGGAAGGGGATCCAGGCGTTCCTGAAGAGTCACCCGCTGGTGCTGAAGTACGTGCAAGCGCCGGAGAACCAGGGCGGCGGAGGAGCAACGGTTGTGGAGCTGAAGGACTGAGGATCGTCGGCGAATCTGGCGATCTCTTGATCTGGTGAGCTGGCGATCTGCCGATCTGACGATCTACCTCGCGATCTGGCGATTTATCTCGTTATTTTGGCAATCAGGAACCTACAACGATCGTCACCTCGTTGGACGCGCCGCTGACCCCACCCGCGTTCGATGCCCGCACTCGCACGTAGTACGTCCCGTTCGGCACCGCGGTCGCCGTCAGCGTGGTCGCGGGACTGCCGCTCGACACTGAGGCGATGTTGGTCATGCCCGGACCCGACCCCGCCTCGACGATGTACGACGTTGGCGCGCCGCCGCCAGTGGGCGCGAGCCAGTTCAACGTGACGGTGGATCCCGATCGCGTAAAGGTCAGTCCGCCTGGCGCCGAGGGCGCCAGCACCGGCGTGCCGACGGTGACCTGCGCTTCGTTGGACGGCGAGCTGATTCCGGCGGCGTTACCGGCGCGGACGCGCACGTAATAGGTGCCATTCGCAACTCCCGGCGCAGATAGCACTGTGGCCAGGTTGCCGGTCGGAAAGGAAGCGAGGTTCGCGAGTCCGGTCGCATTACCTGCTTCGACGATGTAGGTCGTCGGAGCACCACCGTTGGCCGGCGCAGCCCACGACAAGGTCACGGTGCTGCCCGTAGCCGCGGCCACGAGATTGCCCGGCGGACTGGGCGGCGTCAGCGCCTGGCCTACAGTGAGTGGCACCTCATTGGACGGACCGCTGACTCCCACTGCGTTGGCAGCGCGCACACGGACGAAATAGGTTCCGTTGGCGACGCCGCTCGCTGACATCGAGGTTGCGAGGTTTCCAGTCGAGAAGTTTGCGAGGTTCGCGGCGCCCGTCGCGCTGCCCGCTTCGATGATGTAGGTCGCCGGCGGGCCGAAGGTCATACGCTCCATCAGCGGTGAGGTGACAGCAGGCGCCGACCACGACAGTGTCACCGTCGATCCGGTGGCGCTCGCCGTTAGGTTGGTCGGCGGCCCCGGCGGCTGCGGCCCGGTGGTCTGCACCGGGTGCGTGCTGCGCACGTAAGCCTGCGTCGGCAGAATTCCGGCGTTATCCAGCCAGCCGACAATGTAGTAATTGGTTCCATTCCGGCTGTCGACGATCACGTCGGGCAGGAACGACCCGTTTCCGTTGTTGCTGACTCCGAGACCAGTCGCACTGCCGAGGCCGACGTCCACCCACGCCGGAAGTCCGCTCGAGTCCGTACCCGAGGCGGACACGTAAATCGAATCGACGGTTCCGGCGCGTCCGACGCGGGCGAGGATGAGCCGACCGGTGGAATCCTTGACGAGGCTGGCCTGATGCAGGGGTTGACCGGTTCCCAGGTCCGAGATCACCGGCGCCCACGACTGGCCGACGAACTGGAGCACGCGAAAGCGCGTGGGCGTGCCCATGGCGGAGCCGACGTACAAGCCGTCGTTGCCGGTTTCGGCCCATGTCGCCACGAACGACTCGCCGGTCGACGCCGTGAACCCGGGAGTGGGTTGCCCGGCTGCGATGCGGCCCACCTCTTCCCAGGCACGATAGGCCGGTTGCGCGTTGTCGCCGGTAAAGCTCCGGACATGAATCCGGTACGGATACTGGGCCCTGCCGTCGCGACTGTCGCCGTTGTTGAACACGATCGCCGGACGGCCGAACGTATTCCGGACGAGGCGCGGCGTGCTCGAGGAGAAGTGATAGTTGCCCAACGTGTTCACGATGCTGGGACCGGGCGGGTCGCCAAGCGGCTCCAGCCGGGTGTCCAGGAGCCCATCGTCGGCGTTGATGCCGCGGGCGTTGACGTAGTCGGCGTACTCCCAGAGTCCGGTCGTGCCGTTGATGCGAACGGTCGTCGGAATCTGGTACACGCTCGCCGACCCCGACCCCATCTCGACCCACGCCATGCCGGTCCAGCGTTTGACCATGATTGGCCGTGCCTGCCCGACACGAACCAGTGCCTGCCAGGCAACGACGGGCATCTCCGAGGTCGAAAAGACGGACGACAGGACGATCTGTGGTTCGAGTGCGGCCGAGATGTTGGCATCGACGCCAGCGGCGACGTCGCTGACGCTCCCCAGCGATTGCCAGGAGACTCCATTGAACTCCGACGCAAAGACGTCGCTGGCGTTCGTGGTCGGGTTGTACTCGCGCCAGACCACGAACACGTGCCCGTCCGATGGACGCACCGCAATCTGCGGCGTCTGCGAATCCAGGCTCGGCGAATTGCTGATCCCGGCGCCGCTGGCGCCGCCAACGCCCGCCTCCACCCACGAGACGCCGTTCCAGCGCTTGACGTAGATCTCGGCGTTGCTCCCGCCGTTTGCGGTCGACGGGTACGCTGCGTAGATAGCGCCGTCGCCCGGGTTCACCCCGAGGACGGGACCGACCAGCAGGCCGCGGCTATCCTGACTGACGCCGCCGTTCGAGGCAGACTCCGATCCCAGTTCAGACCAGATCGCTGCGGTGGTATCAGGAATGGGGACTTGCGCGGCGGTGATGGCGGCTGCCGCCGACACCAGACACACGACGAGTGCTCGGATCATGCTTGGCGCCTGCGGGAGGACCGGCCAATTCTAACTCAGCCGTTGAGGGCGCTCGACGATTCCAGTGACTCCCGGGCCACGTTCAGTGCACGCGTCGGCAAGTACGCGCAGGGGCAGCGCAACAAAATGATCACTTCCGGCTGCGCATGAACTCGTCGATCTCCTCGAGCGTCCGCGGCACCTTCGCTGACAGTCGAATCAGCTCGGTATCTGTGAGCAGGAACGAATCCTCGATCCGCACGCCGATGCCCGCGTAACGCTCGACCGCCGGACGCACTTTCTCCTTGAACGCGCGGTTCTCGGGCGTGTCGGGCAATTGGTCAAGCGCCTCGGGGCGGATGTAGAGCCCGGGCTCGATGACAAACGCCATCCCCGCTTCGAGCGGGCGCCGGTAATCGCCCACGTCGTGCACGTCCATGCCGATCCAGTGGCAGATCCCATGCGTGTACCACGTCCGGAACTGCAGACCGCTGGCGTCGGTGATTAGATTGAGCTTGAGCAACCCCGCTTTGATGACCGCCTCCGCGGCCCGCTCGATGTCGAGCGTGCGCGCGCCGATGCGCGCCGCCTTGATGCCCGCGTCCTGCGCCGCCAGCACCAGCGCGTAGATCTCGCGCTGCACCGGCGTGAAGCGCCCGCTCGCCGGGTAGGTGCGGGTGATGTCTCCTGTCTGCCCCTTGTAGTTCGCAGCCGCGTCGACGAGGAGCAGATCGCCCTCGAGCATCCGGCGCGACGACGCTTCATAGTGCAGCACGGTCGCATTCGGCCCGCTGCCGACGATCGACGGATAACCCGGCGACATCGCTCCCCGGGCGAGATAGACGTCCTCGATCGCCGCCTCGACCTCGTGCTCGAAGCGCTGCGGCCGCGCCGCCCGCATTCCGGCCATGTGCGCCTCCGACGAGATGTCGACGCTCTCCTTCAGGATCTTCTGCTCGTACGGCGTCTTCACTTGCCGTAAGCCGTGCAGCGCCGGCGCCAGATTGAATATCGAGACGCCGAGCAGCCGCTCGCGGGCGCGATTGGCGAACACGTACTCCTCGGTCAGCGGTTCGCTCATTCCCGGCGGTGATTCGAGTCGGAGCGCCAGGCGCGCGGTCCCCGCGTCGAGCGCGCCGAAGAAGGCGTCGTGATCGTCGCTGTCACGCGCTTCGTCGACGGACAGTCCGTACGGCCGCCGGCCGAACATCGCCGCCAGGAACGGCTCGAATTCGGTAGTCAGGAAGACCGCATCGACGCCGGTCCTGGCGCGTGCCTCCTCCGCGCTGAGATACTTGCCGACGTAGTGTTCGCGCCGCGGGTTCGACGGCGTGACGAAGAGGAACTCTTTGCGGCGCTTGCTGCCGGGTACCAGAACGAGGATCGTTTCGGCCTGCTCGACGCCGGTGAGGTAGAGCAGATCGCTGTCCTGGCGGTACTCGTAGTCGACGTCCCGTGAATAGACGCGGGCCGGGGCGCTCCAGAGTATGGCAATCGTGTTGTCGCCCAGTTTCGCCATCAGCCGGGCGCGGCGCCCCTTCAGGTCATCGCGCAAGGCCGCGGCTTCAGTGTCCGGCTGCGCCAGCAGGGCCGCGGGTTGGATGCACAGCACCGCCAGCACACCGGCAAGAGCTACGCGAGACCAGATGCAGCGAGGGAACGGCGGTGTCATGCGGGCGAGTCTAACGTCCCGGAACAGGAGACGCGACAGAATTCGCCCCCGGGATATGCCCTTCGATCCGCCGAATCTGTGGTGCCGGCCTCCGAGTGCTCACCGAGCATCAGGACGCCCGCTGATCTATCCTCCACAGGGCGAGGCAGAGAACCGGCCCTGAGGTTCGATCCAAGATAGATCACCAGATACATCACAAGATCATCAGATAGATCACCAGCTCACCACGTCACGAGATCAGATCGCCAGATCACCACGTCACCAGTTCACGAGATTGAAGTTTCCTCAACCCTTCATCGACGAAGTCCGCTCGGCGGCCGACATCGTCACCGTCATCTCGGACTACGTGTCGCTGCGAAAGGCCGGCACCAGCTACAAGGGCCTCTGTCCGTTTCATGGCGAGAAGACGCCGTCGTTCAACGTCAACCGCGATCGCGGCTTTTTTCATTGCTTTGGCTGCGGCGCCGGCGGCGACGTCTTCAAGTTCATCGAGCTCAAGGAGCAGGTCGGCTTCCAGGACGCGGTGCGGCAGCTTGCCCAGCGATTCGGCATCCCGGTGCCGGAGATGGAGTCGAGCGATGGCTCGCGCGACAACGCCGCCGAGCGCGAGACGCTCCTCAAGATCCACGAGGTCGCGACGACGCACTTCCGGGAGCAGCTGGCGTCGGCGGCGGGCGCACGGGTCCGGCAGTACTTGCTGGAAGCGCGCGGGCTCACCGAGGACACCATCGCCCGCCTGCAGCTCGGGTGGGCGCCGCCGGGCCGCGACACGCTCCGCCAGCGGCTGATCAAGGCCGGGTTCTCACCAACGCTGGTCGTCACCAGCGGCCTCGTCTCGCGCCGCGACGACGGGAGCGAGGTGGATCGATTCCGGAACCGGCTGATGGTGCCGATCTCGCGGGACACGGGGTCGGTCATCGCCTTCGGCGGCCGCGCGCTCGAAAAGGACCAGGTGCCGAAGTACCTGAACTCACCGGAGACGCCGCTCTACAACAAGAGCCGGACGCTCTACGGCCTGCATCTCACCAAGGGCGAGATGCGCACCCGCAACTTCGCGATCATCGTCGAGGGCTATTTCGATTTCGCGCAGGTGTTCCAGGCCGGCGGCCTGCCGGTGGTGGCGTCGTGTGGAACGGCGCTGACCCAGCAGCAGGCCCAACAGCTCCGTCGCTTCGCGTCCAAGGCGGTGCTCTGCTACGACCCTGACAGTGCCGGCCAGACCGCGGCCGAGCGCAGCTCGGAGCTCCTCGTCGGCGAGAGCTTCGACGTCAACGTCGTCCGCCTCCCGGACGGGCAGGATCCCGACACGTTCGTCCAGAAGCGCGGCCGGGAAGCGCTGGTCCAGGCGCTCAAGAGCTCGAGACCCTACCTGGAGTTCCTGCTCGACCGGGCCGCGGCCGGCCGGGATTTGACCCGCGACGAGCAACGGCGCGAATTCCTGCGCAGCATGCTGGCGGTGGCCGCTCGCATCCCCGATCCGGCCACCCGCGATCAGTTTGCCGATCGGCTCGCCCACAAGGCACGGGTCACCGAGGAGGTGGTCCGGGCGGAGATCAGGAAGGCCGCGGCGGCCCGGAAGGTCGAGCTGCCCGAGCTGCGGGTGCGGACCCTCTCGGGGCACCTCCGGGCCGCCGAGCGGGGCCTTCTGTGGGCGCTGGTGCACCAGCCCGAGCAGGCGCTGCCATGGGTCAGAACGCTGGAAGATGAAGATTTGGAAGGACTTAGCTCTTCAGAACTACTGCGGATGGCGCGCCAGCTGACGGTCGAGGATCCGTCAGAGGCTCCAAACGTCATGATGGAGCGTCTAAGTACGGTGGAGGCGCAAGGGCTGGTGGCCATTGCCGCCGAACCCTCGGCTCCCGTCCTTGACCCGGAGTCGGCCGTCCGATCTCTCAAACGCATGAAATACGAGCGCCAGCTGGCCGCGGTGCAGCGCGACATCGACGGGCTGCAGGCCCGGGGCGAAAAGGGATCGGAACTGGACGGACTCCTGCAAAAGAAGTTGGAATTACGCCGGCTGCTGGGCGCTGAGAGCAACTGAACCACGTTACAATAGAGAGCTTCCCCGTCCGGGGCGCTGCATTCATCTGCCAGGAGGAACACACGTGTCCCTCGAAGATCGTTTTGACGAAGTACGACAGCTCATCATCATCGGTAAAGAAAAGGGATACCTCCTCTACGACGAGGTCAACGACCTCCTTCCCGCCGACCTCACCTCGTCGCCCGAAGACCTCGACGAGCTGATGAGCGTGTTCACGGCGGCCGGCATCGACCTGGTCGACTCGGAAAAGGGCTATCGCGAGCGCGAGGGAATGGAGCGGGGCGAGGGCCCGGCCGGCGACCAGGAGGGGATGGAGCTGGACCTCACCCCCGGCGCGCTGGACAAGACCAACGACCCGGTCCGCATGTACCTGCGCGAGATGGGCACGGTGCCGCTGCTCACCCGCGAAGGCGAAGTGGCGATTGCCAAGCGCATCGAGCAGGGCAAGCTCTCGGTCATCAAGTCGATCTCCCGCATGCCGGCGATTGCCAAGGCGGTCATCCGGATGGGCGAGGCGCTCAAGAACGGCGAGCGCACCATCCGTGAGCTGGTCATCTTCAACGACGAAGAGATCACCGACGACCGGATCGAAGAGCGGGCCCAGAAGTTCCTGCGCGAGACCGAGGCGGTGCGCAAGGCGCGGCTCAACGTCGAGAAGCTGAACGAGAAGCTCGACCTGGTGCCGAAGAGCGAGAAGCGCAAGTACCGCCGCGCCAAGTGGAAGAAGATGCGGGCCGAGATCGAGCTCTCGCGCCTGATCCGCAAGATCGAGTTCACCGAGCCGGTCAAGCGCCGCCTCGTCGAGGAAGTGAAGGACATCGTCGAGCGCGTGTCGAAGATGCAGCGCGAGCTCGACTCGATGAAGAAGACGCTGCTCCTGAAGAACCGGAAGCCGAAGCTGAAGGAAGAGGAGCGGAAGGCGCTCGAGAAGCGGCGGAAGGATCTCGCCGCCGAGATCAAGCAGAAGACCGACGATCTCGAGGAGAGCGTCGAGCACCTGCGCCACACGCTCGAAGTGATCATGCGCGGCGAGGCCCAGGCCGAGCAGGCGAAGAAGGAGCTGGTCGAGGCCAACCTCCGCCTCGTGGTCTCGATCGCCAAGAAGTACACGAACCGCGGGCTGCAGTTCCTGGACCTGATTCAGGAAGGCAACATCGGCCTGATGAAGGCGGTGGACAAGTTCGAGTATCGCCGCGGCTACAAGTTCTCGACCTACGCGACGTGGTGGATCCGCCAGGCGATCACCCGCGCGATTGCCGACCAGGCGCGGACCATCCGCATCCCGGTCCACATGATCGAGACGATCAACAAGCTGATTCGGACCTCGCGGGCGCTGGTCCAGGAACTGGGCCGCGAGCCGACCTCCGAGGAGATCGCGCGGCGGATGGACATCCCGGTCTCGAAGGTCCGCAAGGTCCTCAAGATCGCGCAGGAGCCGATCTCGCTCGAGACGCCGATCGGCGAAGAGGAAGACTCACACCTTGGCGACTTCATCGAGGACCGCACCGCGGTGTCGCCGTCCGAGGCGGTGATCAACCTCGATCTCAAGGAGCAGACCGAGTCGGTCCTGAAGACCCTCACCCCGCGCGAGGAGAAGGTCATCAAGATGCGCTTCGGGGTCGGTGATGGCAGCGAGCACACGCTCGAAGAAGTCGGCCAGAACTTCGCCGTCACCCGCGAGCGGATCCGCCAGATCGAGGCCAAGGCGCTCCGCAAGTTGCGCCACCCCTCGCGGTCGCGCAAACTGCGCGCGTTCCTGGAAGGGCGCTCGTAGCGCGCGTGTCGGGAGGAGGCGAGGCGTGCCTTCACTGGCCTCGCGCGATCGGGAGGCGAACTGCCAATCGGGAGAAGATTACGGGAGGGACTGCCCCGCAGCCGGGTGGTCCCGACTTTTTGCCACTCCCTCCCGCCATTCCCTCCCGAACGCCTTCTTACCCTCCCGAACAGCGTCAGGCAGTTCCCGGCAGCGAAGTCTCCCAAGGGCCCATAGCTCAGCGGTTAGAGCGGCCGGCTCATAACTGGTTGGTCCCTGGTTCGAATCCAGGTGGGCCCATTCCCTTCGGGAAGTGAGAAGTGAGAAGTAGGAAGTCAGAAGTGAGAAGGAAGCTCGAAAGGCTAGAGCGTGAAGCTTCGGCCTGCTCGCCGCGACCACCCTGCCAACTTGCACTACACTCTCCGCAGTGGCCTGCCCCGAGCTTTCAGCTTCGTTCCCTCAGGCTTGCTTCTCACCTCTTACTTCTCACCTCTCACCTCGCGCATGCTGCCTGATCTTCAGCGTCTGATTGCCCTCCAGGAGCTCGAGACACGCGCCGGGCATGCGGCGCAGGTGGTGGCTGCGGCGCCGGCGCGGATTGCGGCGCTCGATGCCAGGCTCGCCGATGCGCGGGCCGGGGTCGAGCGGGCCAAGGCCAACATCGCCGACAACCAGGTGGCCCGCCGGGCCGTGGACAAGGACCTGCTCTCCGCCCAGCAGCGGCTCGAGAAGTACAAAGAGCAGTCGATGGCGGTGAAGACCAACGCCGAGTTCCACGCCATGCAGCACCAGATGGCGTCAGTCAAGGCCGAGATCGATCAGTTCGAGAGCCGGACGCTCGAGGTCATGATGGCCGCTGACGAGCTCGCCGCCGGCCTGAAACGAGCCGAGGCGCAGCTCAAGAGCGACGAGGCCGCGGTTGCCGCCGAACGGGCCGCGATCGAGCGCGAGCGCAACGAGCAGGCAACCGTCGCGACGGCGTCAGCCGAGGAGCGCGCCGCCCTGGTGGCGCAATTGCCGCCGGCCGTCGTCTCCACCTTCGAGAAGGTCGCGCGGCAGCGCGGCGGAGTGGCCCTGGCCCGGGCCGAGAAAGAGCGCTGCGTGGTGTGCCAGGTGCGGCTGCGGCCGATGGTCTTCAACGCGGTCATGCGCAACGACTCGATCGTGCAGTGCGACTCGTGCCAGCGCATCCTCTACTACGTCCCGCCCTCCCCGGGCGAGGGCACGCAGCCTCCGGCCCCGGCCGGCTCGCCAACCACCGCCTCGTGATTACCGCCTATTTCGACGGGGGCGCCCGCGGCAATCCAGGTCCGGCCGGCTTCGGCGTCTACATCGTCGACGACAACGGCCAGGTGCTGGCGGAGATTGCCGAGGGTATCGGCGTCGCGACCAACAACGTGGCGGAGTACCGGGGGCTGCTCGCCGCGCTCCGCTGGGCCGTCGATCGCGGCGTCCAGGAGCTGCACGTCCGAGGCGATTCGCTGCTGCTGGTCCAGCAGATGCGCGGGATCTACAAGGTGAAACACGCGGGGCTGATCCCGCTGCACCGCGAGGCCGCCGCGCTCTGCGCCCGGATCGGGCGGGTTACTTTCGAGCACGTCCGGCGCGAACACAACAAGGACGCCGACCGCTTGTCGAACTTGGGGATGGACCAGAATGATGGTTCGAAAGTTAACAGTTAGGCAGTTCACAGTTGCCAGTTGAAGTTAACAGTTTCAGTTTCAGTTCCAGTTTCCAGTTCCAAGCTCACTGACAGTTTCGCGCGCTCGCCTTTGTGTGCTCTGCCACTGGAACTGTCAACTTCAACTGGCAACTCTAAACTGCCCAACTGTTAACTCTCTCGTTGTCCGTCCGGCGTCACGATCGCCGCGACGAGCCTTCCTGCTGCAGGCCCATCTCGCCGATACGACTCCAGCCACCCTTTGTGCGTCGCGGTGCTGAGGCCGGCCAGAAAAATCCGCTCTGTCCTGACGCCAATACTCACGAGCTGATCGCTGTTCGCGCGCCACAGGTCGAGGGTCAATCGTCCATCCGTGCGGCGAGTGAACCATTGCGCGGCGGCGTCGCCATGGCCGGCATCGTTGAACGCCGCGAAGACAGAATCGCCAACCTCGTAGTCGGACGGACCGATGCTCGGGCCGATGGCGGCCCATAGATCCGCAGGATCGGTCCCCCACGCGTCGCGCATCGCCTCAACCGCCGCCCTGGTCACGCCGGCACACGTGCCGCGCCAGCCGGCGTGAATCGCAGCCGCCGCTCCTGCCCGCGGATCGACGAGCAGTACCGGCACGCAGTCGGCAACGACCACGGCCAGCATGGTGCCAGGCAGGTTCGAGACGATGGCATCGCCGTCAGGCAGCTGCCCGCTCCCGGCGCTTGCCGGATCGGCGCGACGTACCACGCGCACTTCCCTGCCGTGCACTTGCCGAACCCGGAGCAGGCTCTGGCGGGGCACGCCTAGCGACTGCGTCAACGCCGCCCAGGCGCGTTCGCGTTCCTCCTGGCTTGCATTGGCTGGCAACCGCAGTTGCGACGTCGTGAACAGGTGTTTCGCGTGCACCTCGATCGGCTCGGCGCGCAGCGCCGCGCCCCAACTCTCGCGGGTCCAGTGAAATGGCGCCGCCACGGCCGGCGGACCGGGCGTCGAGACCGCGTCCGCGGCGCCACGCGAGTTGTCATCAGTCATGAGCGGTCTGTGAATCATCCCTGAAAACGCCTCGCAATCGCTGGCATCGCTCTTGATGTTGGTCGCCACGGGCGCCATCAGCGAACGGCGCCTCACAGGAGATCCTGACATGGTGATCAAGATCGTGCCGAACGACAAGGGAAGCCCTTCGGGAAAGCTCGCCGACGCCGAGTTGCACTTCGATGCCGGCGAGCTCGCCGGCCTGAAACTGGTCGGCTTCGCAGTCTGGGAGCGCCGCAACGGCAGCGGTCGCAACGTGACGTTTCCATCGCGTGCCTACTCGGTCAACGGGGAACGCAGGAGCTTCGCGCTCCTGCGGCCGATGGCCGAGGCTCACAGTCAGGATCACGTGCGGGACCTGATCCTGCACGCCTACACCGAGTTCGAGGCGCAGGCCGCGATCGCCAGCTGACTGGCCCGGCGCCGCCGCGTGCTCACTTGCCGGTGACCGCCGTTCGGGGGCGGACGAGGAAACCGAATGCGACGATCGCGACGCGCTCGCCGGAGCGGAACACCGGCGAGTGGAGGCTCGAGGCGAGCGCGGAGCCGGGGAAGCGGGCTTGAACGGCAGCGATCTCCCAGTCGTCGAGCACGGCATACACGGTGTGGCCGGCCGCTGCCAGTTCGTCGATCACGCGATCGGCCTCGTGCGGCTGAAGCCAGTCCCATCGCAGCAGCGGCCGGCCGGTGTAGTAGGCAAGGCTCCCCGAGTGTTCCATGCACAGCAGCACGCTCGGCGCGGATTGGGCCTCGACGAAGCTGGCGGCCTCCGTGAACCGGCGCTCGTTGTCCCACAGCCTGAAGGCCTGCGCTTCACGCGAACGGGACCAGCCGACCGCCGGAACCAGGACCAGCCCGCAGATCGCGACGAGCGTCCGCAGCGGCTGCGGCACCATCGCCACGAGCGCCGCCACCGTCGTCGCCGCGAGGACGAACGCCAGCGGAAGCGCCGGCAGCAGGAATCGGGTGTAGCTCCAGCTGTCGAAAGGCAGGTAGAGCGCGTAGAAGGCAAAGAGCGCCGCGCACATCAGCATGCACCACCACGCGATGCGCACTGCGCGATCGCGCGGCAGCGACGGAGCCGCTCCCCCGCGCGCCAGCAGCAGCGGCGCCGGAAGGGCGAGCAGAAGGAAATAGCCATGCGTATCCAGCAGCCAGGTCGGGTAGTTGGCCAGGTTGGCCGGCACGTTCGCGATGCTGAACAACGTGTTGACCGCGCCGTAGCCGGTTTCCGTCGCGCCGCCGTACAGCTGGCGCTGCCACCACGCCAGGCCAAGACCCGCCAAGGCGATCGGCGTGAACAGCGCGAGCGCCCGCTGGAATCCGCGGCGGCTGGGCGGCGCCCACCAGGCCGTCGCGAAAGCGAGGAGTGGCGTCATTGCGAACAGGTTCGGACGGATCAGGCACGCGGCCGTGGCTGCTCCTGCGGCGATTGCGTCCGACCGGGTCGTGCCGCGCACCGCGGCGACGATCGCGATCAGCCACGCACAAGCGGCCGGCAGATCGCTCATCGGCTGGAGCGCCTGATAGACGACCGTCGGCGAGGCGGCAGTGGCGGCGGCGGCGAAGAGCCCGGCCAACGGGCCCGCCGCCAGGCGTCCGAGCACGAAGGCGGTCCACGTCAGCAGGCCCGCGGCAATCGGCACCGCCAGGAACTGCGCGCCCTCGCCGCCGATCCGTGTGAGCGCAGCCATCACGAGGGGATAGCCCGGAGGGTAGGTAGGCGCGACCTCGGTACCACCGCCGGCCAGACGGAAGCCGATCGGCATCACCGCGCGCACACCGCTTTCCAACGCGATTCCGTCCACGCGCGGTGGCGACACGCGCAGGTCCCCCGACTGCCACAGTCGCGCCTCGTACAGGTAGCCGGACGAATCCGCGCCGCCCGCGACGAACGCGCCCCAGTGCCAGGCGGCGGCAACGACAAGCAGGGCCAGGGCTGCCGCGACGACAGGAGCTCGCCGCTCCAGCCCCGCTTCGACTCGCTGGGCCAGCATCCGCAGGCCGGCTGCGCCGAGCCACCAGTAGCTGAACGCGAAACACAAGACCGCGCCGATGGTGGGATTCGCCGGGTTGCGCATCGACACGCGGAGCGGGCCGACAGCGAAACCAAACGCCCAGTCATTCGCGGCGCACAGCGCAAGGGCGCCACCAGCGAGGGCCAGGCTGTAGGCAAGCACCCCCGGCCATGGCGGCGCAGTCGACAGCGTTGGGGGTGGCCGCATCTGGCTGGGTCAGGTCAGTACCGGCAGGAGCCGGGCGTTCTCCTTCGCGCGCTTCGGCGGCAGGGTCCACTCCGCGCGCCCGCTCTTCTCGAGCTCAGCCCGGAAGAACGATGCCTTCATGCCGCCGTCGATGATGTCCCAGGGCAGGACCAGATCCGTCGATCGATCGCGGTAGATGTAGAAATCGCCGTCAACGCCCGAATCGGCAACCGCCCGCCGCCACTGTCCACCGTTCCGCTCGGCCAGTTCCACCGCCGGCGCGACACGGCGATCGCCAAGCGACAGCAGCGCCTGGTAATACGAGTGCCGCTCGCTCTTGATGCTGAAATAGACGTTGTCGATCCCGGACACCAGCGCGCGAAGCCGATCCATCTTCCGCTCGATGACGTCGCTCCGCTCCATCGACAGCCACTGATAGGTTGTGCCCGGTTTGGGCACCAGCGGGTTCACGCTGCCGACGATTCGCCCGACGCGCCCGCGCTTCCGCGCATGACGCATCATCACCTCGCGCAGTTGCAGCGTCAGGTCGCGAATCGCCACGAGGTCGTCGTCTTCCTCGGTGGGCAGCGCGATCATGTAGTACAGCTTCAGGTTCTCGATACCGCTCGCGAAGATCAACTCGGCGGCGTTGAGGATCTCTTCGTTGGTCACCGTCTTGTTGATGACCCGCCGCAGCCGATCGGAGCCGGTCTCGGGAGCGATCGTGAGAGTACGCTCTCCGCTCTCTTTCAACAGCGACACGATGGTCGGCGTCAGGTCGTCGAGGCGCAGCGACGCCGGAGAGATCGAGTACCCCATGCCCTTCAGGCTGCGAAGGATGTGCTCGATGTCGGGGTGGTCGCAGAGCGCGATCGACACCAGCCCGGCGCGGGAGGCGTGCGGCCGCGCCGCCTTCGCGAGCTCCAGGATGCGCTCGGTCGGAAAGGCCCGCACCGGCAGGTAGTTGTAGCCGGCCCAGCAGAAGCGGCACAAGTTCGCGCAGCCGCGCACCACTTCCACCAGGAAGCGCGAGCCGAACTCGGTGTCCGGCGTGAAGATGCTCGTCGCCGGCGGGTCGACCGCATCGGTCGTCTTCAGCGCCGCCTTTCGAACTGTCGCTGGCGCGTCGGTGCCGGGTTTGGGAACGTAGGCCTCGATGCTGCCATCGGCCGCATACGTCACGTCGTAGAACGACGGGATGTAGAACCCCCGCTGTGCCGACAGGCGGCGGAGCGTCTCGCTTCGCGACGGGGTTCCGCACGCATCCACGAGCGCCGGGATCAGCGACTCCCCTTCACCCGCCGCGATCACTTCGGCGAAGAGCGCCAGTGGCTCCGGGTTCACGAACGTCACCGCTCCGCCGACCACGACCAGCGGCATGCGGTAGTCGCGCTCCGCGGCGCGAACCGGCAGCCCCGCCAGCCGCAGCATGGTGAGCACGTTGGTGTAGTCCCACTCGAACGACACCGAGAACGCGAAGACGTCGAACTCGTGCACCGGCGTCTGCGATTCGAGCGTCACGAGCCGGGCGCCGGACTGCAGCAGCGCGGACAGCTCCTGCTTCGGCGGCAGGAAGACGCGCTCGCACACCACGTCGGGGTGGGCGTTGAACAGGCGGTACACCGTCTGGAAGCCGAGGTTCGACATCCCGACGAAGTAGGTGTTGGGGAACGTCAACGCGACGCGCAGGCGCTGCCCGTGCGGCTTGCGGACGTAGCCGACCTCGCGTGAGAGGGTGAGCTGTGCGGATTCGCGCTGTTGCGGGGACCTCATCAACAGGACAGGGGACCGTCGAGCTGGTTCTGTATCGGCGTCGCAGCTCGCGCGTCCCCTGGCTGTTCCTACTGTATCACCGGCCGCCGGTCTGGCCGGGACCTGCCTGTCCTTCACATCCCATTAACCCTCGCTCCGGCGGAGGAACGCCGGGATCTCGAGCGGGCTCTGCTGCTCCTCGCCGCCCATCTCCGACATCGGCGACTGGTTCACGGCCCGGGCGAGGCGGGCCGGCGGCATGTCGATCCCCTGCCGGCGCGTGATCGTGAAGCGGGACGTGGGTGCGGCCGGCTCGGCCGGCGGCGCAGCGGCCGCGTTGCGCGCCGCGTGCTGCGCGTAGGCGCCCATATCCACCGGCGTCTGCATCGGCGAGCTGCCGGCCGACGCGGTCAATGGGTGATCGAACCCGGTGGCAATCACGGTGATCTTCACGCGGCCGTGCAGCTCCGGATCGACCACCGCGCCGAAGATGATGTTCGCGTCCTCGTGGGCCGCCTCCTGGATGATGGTGAGCGCCTCGTTCACCTCCATCAGCGACATGTCGGGGCCACCGGTGACGTTGATGATCACGCCGCGAGCGCCGTCCACCGATGCGTCTTCCAGCAGCGGGCTCGAGATGGCGCGATTGGCCGCGTCGGTGGCCCGGGTCTGACCTTCGGCCATCGCCGTGCCCATCATCGCCACGCCCATCCCCGACATGATGGTCTTGACGTCGGCGAAGTCGAGGTTGATGAGCCCCGGCACGAGGATCAGGTCGGAGATGCCCTGTATCGCCTGGCGCAGGACATCGTCGGCCGTGACGAAGGCGTCGAGCATGCTGGTGCTGCGATCGATCACCGAGAGCAGCCGCTCGTTCGGGATCGTGATGACGGTGTCGACCGCCTCGCGAAGCGCTTCGAGGCCGGCGTCGGCCGCCTTCTGCCGCTTCTTCCCTTCGAACTTGAAGGGACGGGTGACGACCGCAATCGTCAGGGCGCCGAGCTCGGTCGCGAGCGACGCGATCACCGGCGCCGCGCCGGTACCGGTTCCGCCGCCCAGTCCCGTGGTGACAAACACCATGTCCGCGCCGGACAGCGCCTGAATCAATTGCTCGGTGTCTTCGAGCGCGGCCTGCCGGCCGACGTTCGGATCCGCGCCGGCGCCCAGCCCCTTGGTCAGCTTGGCCCCGATCTGGATTTTGATCGGCGCCGGGTTGGCGCGCAGCGCCTGGGCGTCGGTGTTGGCCACGATGAATTCCACGCCGGACAACCCGGCCTGGACCATCCGGGTCACGGCATTGCTGCCGCCGCCGCCCACACCCACCACCTTGATGCGCGCTCCCGCGCGCGTGACCTCGTCCAACGTCAGTCGCAGGGGAGTGTTTTCATGCAGATCCGCCATCGTGCCTCCTCAGAAGAACTCCTTGAACACCGTCCGCAGCTTCCCCATCACCCGCATCAGCGCATTGCCGCCCATTCCCGGGTCGGTCGGCCGATGCCGTTCCGCGTATCTGATCAGCCCAACCGCCGTCGCGTAGGCGGGGTTCCCGACATGATCCGAAAGGCCGCCGAATCCGCTCGGCACAGCCCTCCGGATCGGCAGGTCGAAGATCTGTTCCGCGATCTCGGACATACCTTCGAGCATCGAGCCGCCGCCGGTGATCACGAGGCCCGAATTGAGTGACTTTTCGTAGCCGGCCTTGCTGATCTCGTCCCAGATCAGGTGGAACAGCTCCTCGGCGCGCGGCTGGAGGATGTCTGACAGGATCCGCCGCGCCATCACCCGCGGCCGCCGGCCGCCGACGCTGGCCACTTCGATCGTCTCGTCCTCGTCGACCATTCCCGACAGCGCGCAGCCGACGCGCCGCTTGACCTTCTCGGCCTCGGGAATCGGCGTGCGCAGGCCGACAGCGATGTCGTTGGTGAAGTGATCGCCGCCGACCGCGACCACCGCCGTGTGCCAGAGACTGCCGCGCTCGAAGATCGCCAGGTCCGCCGTGCCGCCGCCAACGTCCACCAGCGCGACGCCGAGCTCGCGCTCGTCAGGGGTGAGCACCGCTTCAGCGGCGGCCAGCTGACTGACCACCGTGTCGCTGACTTCGACCCCGGCGCGGTTGACGCACGCGACCAGGTTCTGCGTCGCCGCCTGGCTGCCGGTGACGATGTGGACGTTCACTTCGAGGCGGGCACCGGTGAGGCCGACCGGTGCGCCGATCCCTTCCTGCTCGTCGACGACGAAATCCTGCGGGAGGACGTGGATGATCTCGCGCCCGGCGGGCAGCGACACCGCCCGCGCCGCGTCGATCGCCCGGCGGACGTCGTCGCGGGTGACTTCGCGGTTCTTGCCGGCGACCGCGACCACGCCCCGGCTGTTGAAGCCCTTGATGTGCGGGCCGCTCAGCCCGAGGTGAACAGATCCGATCTCCACGCCGGCCATCAGCTCGGCCTCCTCGATCGACTTCTTGATCGAGTCCACGGCCGCCTCGAGGTTGACGACGACGCCGCGCTTGAGTCCCTTGGACTCCGCCGATCCGATTCCGATCACGTCCAGGCCGCCGCCCTCCACGCTCTCGCCGACCACCGTGCACACCTTCGAGGTGCCGATGTCGAGCCCCACCACGTAGCGCTCACGCTGTGACACGCAGCCTCCGATCCACCATCCCTACCGCCTCGCCTGCTGGGACGCCGGCGCGACGGACGCGCCCTTGTGCGGGCGCACGTACAACCGTTCAGGAAAACGCAAATCCACGTAGTCGATCTCCGCAACCCGCTCGCGCAGGGCGTCGCCGAGATCGAGGTACTGCTGCAGCCGTTCGGCGAAGCTCTCCTCGCCGAGGTGCAGCAGCGCGGTATCGCCTTCGAGCATCACGACCGCGTCGTGAGCGCGGCTGACGTCGATCAGCGACACCTTGGCGAGGAGCTCGGGATGGGCCGCGAGCGAGGCGATCACCCGGCCGGCCAAGGCGACGCGGCTTTCGTCCATCGTCCCGCGCGCCTGGCCGCGGCCGCCGAGGCCGTCCACCATCGGCAGGTTGAGATCGGCGTAGGCCGGCCCGTACTCGTCAACGACCACGCCGTGGCCATCCACGAGGTAAAGGGCCTGGCCTACCCGGCCGATCGCCATCGGCCTCCGCTCGCGAATCGTCACTTCGACGGTCCCGGGAAGCACCCGGCGCAGCGTCGCGTCCTCGACCCACGGCGAGGCGACGAGGCGCTCCTGCCACTCGGACAGGTCGAGCCCCAGAATGTTGCGGCCCTGGAGGCCTGCCACCAGCGACAACACCTCGCCGCGCGACAGCCGCTGGTTGCCGCTCACCGTCACGTGAGCCACGCGCAGCGCCGGCGCTCCCGACATCCATGCCGCGCCGCGCCACACGGCGAAAACCGCGACGAGCACGGTGGCCACCAGCCGTGTCGCGATCAAGACGCCGTGGAGGCGCGATCGCCGGCGGCTCGACGGCTTCACATGAGCGCGCCGGAACCGCTTGTCAGCCGGGGCCGCAACCGGTGGCATGGCTAGGCGCCCTCCTTCGACGCTGCTTCGAGCGTGTTCATCACCTCGGTTCCGATGCCGCCGATCGATCCCGCGCCGAGCAGGAGCACGAGATCGCCGTTGGCTGCGAGACGGGAAACCCTGGATGGCACCTCGTTCACGTCGTGGACGACGTGCACCGGCGTCTTCCGCTCGGCGCTTACCGCAGCGGCGAGAGCCTCGACCGTGACGCCTGGAATCGGATCCTCGCTGGCCGCATAGATATCGGTGAGGACGACCGCGTCGGCGGTGGCCAGGACCTTCGCAAACTCCGGCAGCAGGTCGCGAGTGCGCGTGTAGCGATGCGGCTGGAACGCGACCAGCACCCGCGACGGGTTGGCGGCGCGCGCGGCCGCGAGGACCGCGGCGATCTCAGTCGGGTGGTGGCCGTAGTCGTCGACGACCGTGATGCCGTTGACGACGCCAAGCCGCTGGAAGCGGCGCTCGGCGCCCTTGAATGCCTGCAGCGCGCGGGCGATGGTCGCGAAGGGCACGTCGAGCTCGAGCCCGACCGCGACGGCGGCAAGCGCGTTCGACACCGAGTGCCGGCCTGGCACCTGCAGGTCGAGCCCGCCGATCCGCGCCGGCTCGCTCGGGTCACCGCGGTGATGACGCCAGATGGCGCATCGCGCGCCGAACCCTTCGAGCACCACGTCGCGGGCCTGGAGCTCGGCGTCGCGAGCGTCGAGGCCGTAGGTGATGACGCGGCGAGTCAGCCGCGGCAGCACCGCGCCGAGCTCGGCATCGTCGGCCGACGCCACGACGGCGCCGTAGAACGGCACCTTGTTGGCGAAGTCGACGAACGCCTGTTGCAGCTCGGCAAAGCTGCCGTATGCCTCCATGTGCTCTCGATCGATGTTCGTCATCACCGCAATCGACGGCGACAGCTTGAGGAACGAGCGGTCGCTTTCGTCGGCTTCCACCACCATGTATTCCCCGCGGCCGAGCCGCGCGTTGCTGCCGAACGCGCTCAGCCGCCCGCCGATCACCGCGGTCGGGTCGAGCCCCGCTGCCTCGAGCACGAGCGCGATCATCGAGGTCGTGCTCGTCTTGCCATGCGCGCCGGCGACCGCGATGCCGAATCGCAGGCGCATCAGCTCGGCCAGCATCTCGGCCCGCGGGATCACCGGCACGTGCCGCCGTTCGGCCTCTGCCAGCTCCGGGTTGCCGGGCCGCACCGCCGACGAGTAGACGACCACGTCGGCGGCGCCGACGTGCTCGGCGCGGTGTCCGATCCCGACCCGAACGCCGAGCGACTCGAGGCGCGTCGTGATCGCCGACCGCTTCGCGTCGGAGCCCGATACGTCGTAACCGAGGTTCGTAAGCAGCTCGGCGATCCCGCTCATCCCAATCCCGCCAATCCCCACGAAATGAATCCGCCGCGTCTTACCCAGCAAGCGCCTGCACCCTGTCGGCAATCCGTGCCGCGGCATCGGGCCTCGCCAGCATCCGGGCGCGGTCGCCCATCGCCTTTCGGCGCTCCGCGTCGCGGGCCAGCGCCAAAACCGCTCCGGCGAGGCTCTCGCCGGTGAGCGCCTTCTCGTCGAGCACCGTCGCGCCTCCGGCCCGCGCGAACGCTTCCGCGTTCTTGCGCTGGTGGTCGTCGGTCGCCGTCGGCAGCGGCACCAGCACCGCCGGGCGTCCCGCCGCGGCCAGCTCCGAGAGCGTTGTCGCTCCGGCCCGCGCCACCACCATGTCGGCGCGGCTCATCTCGCGGTGCATCTCGTAGAGGAAGGCCTCGACGCGGGCGTCGAGCCCTGCCCGTGTGTACGCATCCCGGACCAGGGAAAGATCGCGCTCCCCGGTCTGGTGGGTGATCTCAAGCTCCAGGCCGGAGGCAGCCAGCTGCGGCGCTGCCGCCACCACGGCCAGGTTGATCGCGTGCGCGCCCTGAGAGCCGCCAAAGATCAGAACCCGTACCTTCCGTTCATGAGCCTCCATGACCGCCGGCGCGAAGAATTCGGGGCGCACCGGATTGCCGGCAACGAAGCCGGTGCGCGGAAAGAACCGCAACGCCTCCTCGAAGTTCACTGCCGCGGCCCGCACCAGCGGCGACAACAGACGATTGGTAATGCCGGGCAGCGCGTTCTGCTCGAGCACCATGGTCGGGTAGCGGCGAAGCGCCGCCAGCGCCAGGACCGGCCCCGAGGAGTAGCCGCCGACACCGACGACGACCGCCGGCCGCCGTGTCGAAATGACCTGCCAGGCGTCGAGCGCCGATAGCGGCAGCAGCGCCAGGCCGCGAAGCCGCGAGGCGATCGACTTGCCCTTGAGTCCGGCCGAGCGGATCAGATCCAGCGGGAATCCCTCGCGAGGGATCACCCGCGCTTCGAGGCCGGTCGCCGTGCCGACGAAGCTCACCTCGGCCGCGGCGTCGCGGCGCTGCAGCTCGCGGGCGAGCGCGATGCCCGGGTACAGATGTCCGCCGGTCCCGCCGCCGGCAATCAACACGCGCACGCCTCACGCGGCTCCCGTCTCGGTGGAGTGCTGGGAGATGTTCAGCAGCACGCCAACCGCCAGGAGGTTGATGAGCAGTGACGACCCCCCGGAGCTCACGAGCGGCAGCGGGATGCCCTTGGTCGGGGCCAGGCCGAGAACGACGCTGATGTTCACGAACGCCTGGAGCACGATCATCATCGTCAGGCCGAGCGCGAGATAGGAGCCGAATGGATCGGGCGCGCGCAGCGAGGCACGCAATCCGCGCCACGCCAGCACGCCGAAGCACGCCAGGATGACGACGGCGCCGATGAACCCCATCTCCTCGGCGATCACCGAGAAGATGAAGTCGGTGTGCGGCTCGGGCAGGAAGAACAGCTTCTGCTTGCTCTCCATCAGCCCCTTGCCGAAGAGACCGCCAGTGCCGATCGCGATCAGCGACTGGATGATCTGGAAACCGTCACCCAGTGGATCGGCCCACGGGTTCAGGAAGGTCATGATGCGCCGCACCCGATACGGCTCCTGAATGGCGACCAGGGCAAGACCGGCAAGGCCCACGATGCCCGTGCCAATCACGTAGCGGTAGCTCAGCCCCGCCGCAAACACCATCACGCCAATTACGGCCAGGAGCGACACCGCGGTGCCGAAGTCCGGCTCGACCAGGATCAGCGCCGCCAGCGCCCCGGCGATGATCGCGATCGGCAGCACCGAGAACACGTCGTTGATCCGGTGCATCCGGCGCTCGAGGATCAAGGCCGTGAACAGCACTGCGGCGAGCTTGGCGAGCTCCGACGGCTGGATGCCGAAGCCGGCGACCGCGAACCACCGCCGGGTGCCGTTCACCCGAGCGGCAAAGAGGACCGCCACCAGCAGCACGACGACAACTCCGAGCAGCGCCCAGATCAGCCGCTCGTTGCGCCACGTGCGGTAATCGACTCGCATCACCATCGACATCAGCGCGACGCCGAGGGTCGCCCACAGCGCCTGCTTCGTAAAGAAGAGGTAGGGGTTCCCGAAGCGCTCCTCGGCCATCACCGCCGAGGCGCTGTAGACCATGACGACGCTGACGCAGACGAGCGCCAGGGTGGCCAGGAACATCCACTTGTCAGACTGTAGTTTCCGCGCCATGATTCGGCCCCTAAAGTTCGGCGGCTTCGACTCGATACGAGGTGTGCGTGACGCTCCGGTATGCGGGGCACCCACGCCTCCGGCCGCGGCAATGCCCGCGACCGCCCGGGTCGAAGCAGTCAGCAGTCGTCAGTCAGTTGCGGGAATGGGACACCAGTCTCGCAGACCGGGGCAGCCTGCGTTCCCAGCGACCGGCTCCCACCCGCCTCCAACCGGCTGACGACTGCTCACTGCTCACCCTTGGTCCTCCGTTCGTCGGCGAAGCGCCGCACCTCCTCCTTGAACCGCCGACCGCGGTCCGCGTAATCCACGAACATGTCGAAACTGGCGCACGCCGGCGCGAGCAGCACCACTCCGTCCGGGCGCGCCAGGCGCCATGCTTCCCGCACCGCGTCGCCGAGCGACCCGGCCTCGATGACGGGCACGGCCTTTGCCAGCGCTTCGCGGACCAGCGGCCGAGCCTCGCCGATCGCCACCACCGCGCGTCCGTGCGCGCGGAGCGGTTCAGCGAGGTCGCCGAGATCGCCGCCCTTGAACTTGCCGCCGACGATCGCCACGACCGACGAGAAGCTCTCGATCGATCGCGCCGCGGCATCGACGTTGGTCGCCTTCGAGTCGTTGACGAACCGCACCCCGTCAATCGTCGCCACCGGCTCCATCACGTGCTCGAGCCCCGTGAAACCGTCGAGCGCGCTCACCATCGCGGTGCCGTTCGCGCCTGCCAGGGACGAGATCGCCGACGCAGCGACGACGTTGCTCAGTAAGTGCCGTCCCGAAAGATGGACCGCGCCGAGCGGGACGAGCGGCACTTCGCCTTCAGATGTGCGCTGCCAGATGAATCCGCGGTCCACGAAGACATCGGCGCCGCGCGCCTGGTCGAGGGCGTAGCGGACGTGGCGCGCCCGGCTGACCTCGGCCAGCGTCACGGCCGCCGGGCTCTCGGCGTTGACGACGGTCCAGTCCTCCGCCGTCTGGTTGGCGAAGACGCGCTGCTTCGCCGCTGCGTACGCCTGCACCGTCGGGTGTCGATCGAGATGATCGGCCGAGAAGTTCAGCAGCGCCGCGATCCGCGGATGGAAGCGCTCGGTCGTTTCCAGCTGGAAGCTGCTCGTCTCCACCACGTGCACGGTGTCATCGGTGGAGGCATCGACCTGGGCGCTCAGCGGCACGCCGATGTTGCCGCCGACCAGCACGCGTCGCCCCGCGGCCTCGAGCATCCGGCCGACGAGCGTGGTGGTCGTGGATTTGCCCTTCGTACCGGTGATGGCCACGACCGATCCGCGCAGCCAGCGTGAGGCCAGTTCGAGCTCGCCGATCACCGGCACTCCGGCGGCACGGGCCCGGGCCACCTCCGCGAGCTCCGCGGGCACGCCGGGGCTGAGCACGATCAGATCGGCGTCAGTGAACGAATCGGCGCTGTGACCGCCGAGCTCGAGGGCGACGCCGGCCGATTGCAGCGTCGCGGCATCGGCAATATCGGGCCGGCGATCGGTCAAGGTCACCGCCGCGCCGCGGCGGACGAGCAGCAGGGCGGCGGCGACGCCGCTTCTCGCCGCCCCCACCACCAGCACCCGCTGGCGCTCCACGCTGAAGTCCGTCGCGCTCATCGCAGTTTGAGGCTCGTCAGGCTGAAGAGCGCAAAGATGATCGAGATGATCAGGAACCGCGCGATCACCTTGGGTTCCTGCCACCCGAGCAGCTCGAAGTGGTGATGCAGCGGCGCCATCTTGAAGACGCGCTTGCCGGTGAGCTTGAACGAGGCGACCTGAATCACGACCGATGCCGCCTCGAGCACGAAGACGCCGCCGACCAGCACCAGCAGGATTTCCTGCTTGATCAGAATCGCCACGGTGCCGAGCGCGCCGCCGAGCGCCAGCGAGCCGACGTCGCCCATGAAGATCTCGGCCGGGTGCGCGTTGTACCAGAGGAAGCCGAGGCTCGATCCGACCAGCGCGCCGCAGAACACGGTCAGTTCCGCGGCCGGCGCGAAGCGGACCAGCAGCAGGTACTCCGCGAACACGCGGTGACCGGTGACGTAGGCGAGGGCGGTCAGCGTCGCGGCCGAGACCGCGAACGTGCTGATCGCCAGCCCGTCGAGCCCGTCGGTCAGGTTCACGGCGTTGCTCCACGCGACCAGCACGAACACCGCGAACGGGACGTAGAACCAGCCGAGATCCGGAATCAACTGCTTGAAGAACGGGAAAATCAGGCGCGTGTTGTACAGGTCTCGCGCGGCCAGCCACATCAGGACCAGGCTGACTGCGAGCGCGGTCACGATCTGCAGCCCCATCTTGTAGCGAGGCGCCAGCCCGCCCGACGACCGCCTCGTGATCTTGAGGTAGTCGTCGAAGAACCCGACCGCTCCGAATGCAGCTGTGGTCAACACCGCGATCCACATGTAAACGTTCGTCAGATCCGCCCAGAGCAGCGTCGGCCCGAGCGCCGCCGCGAGAATCAACAGCCCGCCCATCGTCGGGGTGCCGGCCTTCGCGCGATGCGACTGCGGACCTTCCTGCCGAATCACCTGCCCGATCTGGAACTCGCGGAGGCGGCGGATCAGCCATGGCCCGAGCACCAGGCTGACCAGCAGCGCCGTCAGGCTCGCCGCCGCCGTGCGAAACGTGATGTAGCGAGCCACGTTCAGCACGTTGAGCTGCGGCTGCAGTGCGACCGCCAGGTGATAGAGCACGTCAGCCGAGCTCCGCCACGAGCCGATCCACCACGAGATCCGTCCTCACGCCCCGCGATCCCTTCACCAGCACCACGTCGCCGTGCTCGATCAGTCCGGCGACGAGATCCGCTGCGGCCGCGCTCGTCGCCACGTGCCGCACGGTTCCGGCATCCATTCCCGCGTCCACCGCGGTCCGGGCCAGCACCGCGGCGGGTGCGCCGCCAATGGTGACGAGCAGCTCGAGCCCCGACCGCGCCGCGGTCAGTCCGCACGCTTCGTGCAGCGAGGTCGAGAGGTCGCCGAGCTCGAGCATCTCGCCGAGCACCGCGACCCGTCGTCCCACGACCGGCTCCCGCGACAGCATCTCCAACGACTTGTTGAGAGCCGCGGGGCTCGAGTTGTAGCTGTCGTCCACCACTGTCACGCCATTGCGCAGGTAACGCACTTCGCCGCGGCGCTTCGCCGGGGTCAGGCGCTCGGCGCGACTGGCGATGTCGGCCAGGGGCACGCCGAGGGTCGTCGCCACTGCCGCCGCGCACAGCACGTTTGCGAGGTTGCCGCGGCCAAGGAGCGGTACCCGGACCGTGGCCTGCTCGCGGCCGGCGGTGAACGTCGCGACCGTGCCACTGAGGCCGCGTTCCTCGACGCTGGTCGCGCGAACCGAGGCACTTTCACCAAACCCGAACGTCACCATCCGGCCGGTGAAATCCTTCGCGTAGCGCATCACCCGCGGGTCGTCGGCATTCGCCACCAGGACCGTGGCCGGTCCGGCGCCTTCGAGGATTTCGGCCTTGGCCGCGGCAATGCCGTCGGCGTCACCGAAATAGCCGATGTGCGCGTCGCCGACGTTGGTCCACACCCTGACATCGGGCTCCGCGATGCCGACGAGCACGCGAATCTCGCCGGCGTGATTCATGCCGAGCTCCATCACGGCGACATCGGCGCCGTGCCTCAGCTCGAGCAGCGACAGCGGCAGGCCCAGGTGGTTATTCAGGTTGCCGGGGTTCTTCACGACCTGGAACCGGCTCTCGAGGAATGCCGCGATGGTTTCCTTGGTCGTCGTCTTGCCGGCACTCCCGGTGATGGCAATCACGGTCGCGCCGGATTGCTGACGGACGCTCCTGCCGAGCGCCTGCAATCCCAGCGTGGTGTCATCGACGCCAACGACCGTCGCCGGCGCCAGCGGATTGGCGGCTCGACGCCGCTCGACCACGACAACGTTGGCGCCGCGCTTGACGGCATCGGCGGCAAAGAGATGCCCGTCACGCGCCGCGACGATGGCGAAGAACGCTTCGCCCGCGCCAATGGTGCGGGAATCAATCGAGAAGCCGCTCGGTTCCGCCGCCGGATTTCCCGCGATCACCTCGCCGCCCATCGCCGCGGCCATCACCGAGGCGCTCAACACCTGTTGCGTCGCCGCCACTAGCCGGCCCTCATCCGCTTCGCCTGGCGGCGCTTCAGCGCATCGCGGGCGACGGCGACGTCGTCGAACGGCAGTACGCGATCGCCAATCTGTTGGTACTTCTCATGGCCCTTGCCGGCGACGAGCACGAGGTCGCCCTCAGACGCCATCGACACGGCGCGATCGATTGCCTCGGCGCGATCCACCACCGTCCAGACCTCCGCCTGGCGCCCGGCGCCCGAGGCCGGCGTGATGCCGCGGCGGATGTCGTCGACAATGCGCGCCGGGTCCTCGCTGCGCGGATTGTCGGACGTGATGATCACGATGTCGCTGAGGCGCGCCGCGACCATGCCCATCAACGGACGCTTGGTGGTGTCGCGATCGCCGCCGCAGCCGAACACCGTCACGAGCCGCTTCGCAGCCAGCGGCCGAGCGGTCTCGAGCAGGTTGCGAAGCGCATCGTCGGTGTGCGCGTAATCGACGACCACGGTGACGTCGTCGCCCTCGCCCGAAACCACTTCGAAGCGGCCTGGAACGCCCGGCAACGCTCGCACGCCGCGAGCGACCGCCTCGAGCGGCAGGTCCAGCGCCACCGCGGTCGCGGTCGCGGCGAGGATGTTGTAGACGTTGGGACGGCCGACGAGCGACGAGCGAATCGCGACCGCGCCCTTCGGCGTCTGGATGTCGAGCGTGAGGCCGCCCATGGCGAGCGCGAAAGGCCCGGGCATGACGTCTGCGGTCTGCGAGATGCCGTAGGTGAGCGAACGCGGGCAGGAGGCAACCAGTGCCGCGGCGCGCGGATCGTCGGCATTCACGACGCCGGTCGCCGAGGCGTCGAGCATCTCGAAGAGCCGGCGCTTGGCCGCGAAGTACTGCTCCATGTCGGCGTGGAAATCGAGGTGGTCGCGGGTGAGGTTCGTGAACACCGCGGCGGCGAAGCGCATTCCGTCGACCCGCCGGAGCGCGAGCGCGTGCGACGAAACCTCCATCACGGCCGATCGGCAGCCGCGCGCGATCATCTCGGCGAGGAGTTGCTGAACGTCGGGAGCCTCGGGGGTGGTCCGCGAGGCTTCACGCTCTTCGCGCCCGATACGGTACGACACGGTCCCCATCACCCCGGCAACCAGGCCGGCCGCATCCAGGACCGAGGCCAGCAGGTAGCCGGTCGTGGTCTTGCCGTTCGTGCCGGTGACGCCAATCACCGGAATCTGCCGGCTGGGTGAGCCGAAGAAGCGATCGGCGAGAAGCGCCAGAGCGAGCCGGGCGTCGGACACCTGCAGCCACGCGACCGTCACGCCGGGCGGCGGCGCGGTCTCGGCGACGACCGCCAGCGCTCCGCGAGCCGCGGCCTGGGCCGCGAAGGTCGTGCCATCGGCCTTCTGGCCGCGCAACGCCACGAAGATGGCCCCGGGCTGTACGGCACGTGAGTCGTAGGCGACGCCGGTGATCGAGCGTGCGGCATCAGCGCCGCTGAGGCGCGACGCGCTTCCGATCAGGCCCGGTACGTCGCCCACTGTCACTGCGGCACCCCGGGAACGAGCGCGGCGTGGGGATCGCGATCGAGGACGAGCGTGCACGTCGTGCCCGGCTCGATTGGGGCTCCCGGATCCGGTTCCTGATCGACGACGATGCCCAGCCCGCGGACGCGCGGCGTGAGCCCGAGCCGGACCAGCTCGTGGACCGCCTCGCGGGCACCGTAACCGCGAAGGTCCGGCAACGACGTGACCGGCAGCGACGTGATGTCGCGGCCGATGTTCCTGACCGGCACGACCACCGGCTGAACGGGAGCGAGCGGGGCGCCAGCGGCACGACGCGGCACGATGATCGCCGGCGACGGATTGACCGACAGCGGCACGCCCAGATGGCGCAACGCATCTGCGGCAATCCGCTGGAAGATCGGCGCGGCGACCACGCCGCCGGTGTCGCCACCGGCTCTCGGCGAGTCGATCATCACGATGATCGCCAGCGCCGGATTCCGGGACGGCACGAAGCCGACGAACGAGACGTTCTGCTGGCTGTTCGAGTAGCGGCCGTTGATCAGCTTGTCCGCGGTGCCGGTCTTGCCGGCGATGGTGTAGCCGGGAATCTTGGCCCGTGTCGCGGTGCCGCGCTCGACGACCTGCTCCATGATGGTGGTCAAGGTCGCGGCCGTGGACTTCTTGATGGCCGTCCGCACCGCGGTCGGCTTGACGACTGTGCGCACGCCGTCCTTGGTGATCGCACGGATGACGCGCGGCTCGTAGAGCGTGCCGCCGTTGGCCACCGCGCTCGCCGCGGCCACGACCTGCAGCGGCGTGACGCCGATCTGGTAACCCATCGAGACCGACGCCAGCGCGCTGTCGTTCAGGTTCGACCAGACGATCCCGCTGCTCTCACCCTGGAAATCGTGCGAGGTCGGTCTGCCGAAACCGAAGCGGCGGACGTACTGGATCATTCGCTCGGCGCCGACTCGCGAGCCGATCTTGATCGCCCCGACGTTGCTCGACTTGACGAGCACGTCGGTGAACGACAGCGGGCCGTAGCGGTGCATGTCGTCGACCACGCGGTTGCCGATGCGGATCAGGCCGGCGCTGACATCGATGATGTCGGCCGGATTGAACAGGTGCTCCTCGATTGCCGCCGACGCGGTCACGATCTTGAACGTCGATCCCGGCTCGTAGAGGTCCTGGATGGCCCGGTTCCGCCGCGCGTTCTCGGGCGACTCGCCGTAGATGTTCGGATTGAACGTCGGCCAATTGGCCATCGCCAGGATCTCGCCGGTGTTGGGATCGAGAATCACGGCGGTGCCGGCGTCGGCGCGGTGCTCGCGCACACCGGCGCGGAGCTCGCGCTCGGCGATGTACTGGAGCTGTGAATCGATCGTCAGCTCGACGGTGCCGCCGGCGGTCGGCTGGCGCTCGAGGCGGCTGAACGCCCGGCCCCTCGCGTCGGTCTGGACCAGGAGCTTGCCCTCCTTGCCCTTGACGACTTTGTCGAAGGCGGCTTCGATGCCGCCGAGGCCCCCGTTGTCGGTGCCGGCGTAGCCGACCAGGTGTGAGGCGAGCTCGCGGTTTGGATAGAAGCGCTTGCTCTCGGTGGTGAAGCCGATTCCCTCGAGGCCGAGCGCCGCCACTGCCCGCGCCTCGGCCGGCGTGACTTGGCGCTTGACGTAGGAAAAGGCGCCGGTGCGCCCGAGCCGCTTGAGGATGGCGGCCCGCTCGCTGCGATCGCAGTCAATCAAGGCGGCGCAAATCTTCGTCGCGGCTTTTTCCGGATCGCGAATCTCGCCCGGCACCGCGTAGATAGTGTCGGCGTCGACGCTATAGGCCAGCAATCGGCCGTTCCGATCGTAGATGTCGCCGCGCTTGGCGGCCGCGGGAACGATGCGCTGCTGCTGCCCATTGGCGCGGGCCTGGAGGTCGTCGTAGCTGTAGACCTGCAGGAACAACAGCCGGGCAACGATCGCGACGGTCCAGCACAGAAAGACCACCGCGACGACGGTGTAGCGGTGTCGAATCTGAGCGCGCCAGCCGGGAAGGGGTTGATCCACCACGTCGAGTACCAGTTCGCGTCAGCGGGCCGCGACCACCGATGCCGCCGGCGACGGCGGCGGAATCACCCGTTCGAGAATCACCGTGTCGTTGGGGCCGGGCTCGATCATCCCGAGCTGCTCGGTCGCCAGCTTCTCGATCCGCTGGGCGGCGCGCAGGGTCTCGATCTCGAGCCGGAGGTGGCGGTTCACTTCGGATTCCGCCGCGCGCTCCCGCTGCATCTGCTCGAGGCGGTAGCCGTGGCGGATCAGCTCAAAGTGTTGCCAGGCGGAAAACAGCAGCGCCAGCACCAGCACGACGCCGATCCCTACCGACTGCCACAGCTCGCGATGCCGCTCCTCGTCCACTTCCCGTACGATCGGGTTGTTGCGGACGTCCTTGCGGATCGCGTATTCGAACGTGTCGTTGTGCTCCACGACGTCCCCCCTGGCTACTGAACGCGCTCCACGCCCCGCAGCTTGGCGCTGCGCGCGCGCGGGTTGGCGCTCACCTCGACCTCGTCCCCCATCACCGGCCGCCTGGTGAGCAGCCGGACCGCCGGCGCGTCCCCCGCGGCGAGCGCGCGGAACGCGTGTTTGACAGTGCGGTCCTCGAGCGAGTGAAAGCTGATGACCGCCATCCGTCCGCCGCCATCGGTGTCGCCGATCGGCGGCTGAAGCCGGCCCACCGCGCGCCCGATGCACGACTCGAGTCCCTCCAACTCACCGTTCACCCAGATCCGCAACGCCTGGAAGGTTCGCGTTGCCGGATCGATCCGCTGCCACGGGCCACCGACCGCCCGGCGGACGATCGCGGCCAGCTGTCCCGTCGTCGCGATCGGCTCGCGCTCGCGGGCCTGGACGATCGCCCGGGCCACGCGGCGCGACTTCCGCTCTTCGCCAAAGCGGAAGATGACGTCCGCCAGCGACGATTCGTCCACGCTCGCCAGGCGCTCGGCCGCGGTCTCGCCCTGCGATTGATCCATCCGCATGTCGAGCGGCTCGTCGCGCCGGAAGCTGAACCCACGCCCCTGCGCATCGAGCTGCATCGACGACACGCCGAGATCCAGCAGCACCCCCGCGACCAGCTTGACCCCTTCGCGATCCAGCACCGCGTCCAGCGCCCGGTAGTCCGCGTGCACCAGCCGCACGCGGTCGCCAAAGCCGGCCAGCGTCTCCGCGGCGTAGGCCAGCGCCGCCGGATCGCGATCGATGCCGATCACCCGCGCCGCACCGCTGTCGAGGAGCATCCGCGCGTGACCGCCGAGTCCGACCGTGCCGTCCAGGAACACCCCGCCGCGCGACGGCGCGAGCAGTTGCCGCACTTCGTCGACGAGAACCGGAACGTGGCGAGCACCCTCGTCCACCTACCCCTCAATTCGCTCGAGTTGAGCATTCCATCGGCTCGAATGCCCTCCGTTCGTGCCCGTGTCCATCGAATCATCGAGCCCTTTGGACTGACCACTCACGTGAACTGAGGGGTCAGATTCCGAACTCCGACAGCGCCCTCGCGTCGTCGTCGCTGAACTGCTGCGCGGCGAGGCGCGCGAGGAAGCGGTCGTGATTCCACACCTCGAGAAAGTTCTGCTGGCCCAACACGTCGACTTCGCCGATCATCAGAGCCGTGTCGCGGAGCCGCGGCTGGATCAGCACGCGTCCCTGGGGATCGAGCTCGGCGATCTGGCCGAAGAAGTTCACGCGGTCCAGGTATTTCTGTCTCGAGGGATGCGTGGAGGGCATCGCGGCGAGCTTGCGTTCGATCTCGAGCCAGACCGGCATCGGGTAGATGCGGACGGACTCCCCCGTCAGGCTCGTCACGAACAGTTCGCGGCCATGGCTATCCTGGATGGTCGCGCGAAACCCGTTCGGGACCTTGAGCCGGCCCTTGTCATCGATTCTCGCCGGCGAGTTGCCCCGGAGCACGATAGCTACTCCACTTCACTCCACTTAAGACCACTGGGATGGTAGGCGAGGGGTCCCAGGTTGTCAATTGCGAAGTCGAACAACTCTTCTAATTTCTGATAGTTACGTCTTTGTTTCGCCTTCTGATCGGAGGGCGTCAATTCTTTGGCGGACTAGGGCTTTCGGCCAATGTCAGGTCTGTCGCCGCGTGTTACGATTTTCGCCGCCGTTGGGCATTCGATCCGTCCTCGTCTGCGAAACCCAGGTTCCCTTCGTCCGGGGCGGCGCCGAACTGCTGGTGCAGCAACTGGTCGACGAGCTCCGCGCCAGAGGCATCGACGCGGACCGTGTCTCGCTGCCGTTCAAGTGGTACCCGAAGGACGAGATCCTCGCGCACGCTGCGGCGTGGCGGCTCCTCGATCTGAGCGAAAGCAACGGCCGCCCCGTCGATCTGGTGATCTCCACCAAGTTCCCTTCGTACTTCGCTCGCCACCCGCGCAAGGTCTGCTGGCTTGTGCACCAGCACCGCGCCGCCTACGAGCTCGCCGGCACGGTCTACAGCGACTTCGGTCACGACGAGAAGGACGTCGGCCTCAAGGCGCAGCTTCTCGAGCTCGACGAGCGCATGCTCCGCGAGTGCGTCGGCCGCTACACGATCTCGCGTACGGTGACCGAACGCCTGCGCCGGTTCAACGCGGTGGACTCGACGCCGCTCTACCATCCGCCGCTGCTCGGGCCGCGGCTCTCTCCCGGGCCGTCGGGCGATTACGTCCTGTCGGTGGCGCGGCTCGAAGGCAACAAGCGCGTCGACCTTCTGGTCCGCGCGATGGCGCACGTGCCCGCGCCGATCTCGCTCGTTCTCGTCGGCGAAGGCACGCACCGGGCGCTCATCGAGCGCGCCGCCGAGGAAGCTGGCGTCGCAGCACGCGTGCGCTTCGCCGGCGCGGTCAGTGACGACGCCCTCGTCACGCTGTATCGCGAGGCGCTCGCGGTCGGCTACGCGCCGTTCGACGAGGACTACGGTCTCGCAACCCTGGAGGCGTTTCTCGCCGCCAAGCCGGTCGTCACGGCACTCGACTCCGGCGGCACGCTGGAGTTCGTCAGTGATGACGTCAACGGCTTCGTGTGCGCGCCGACGCCGGAGGAGCTCGGCGCGGCAATCGCGCGCCTCGCCGCCGACCGCGCGCTGGCCGGTCGGCTTGGAGGAGCCGGCCGGGATCTCGCGACAGCCATCACCTGGGATGCGGTCATCGATCGCCTGGTGAGCCATGGCTGATCCGGCCTCGATCAGCGTCGTCATCCCCGCGTACAACGAGGGCGCGGTGATTGGCCGCATTGTTACTGCGCTCATCGCCGCGGCGCCGTGGCGCGAAGTGCTGGTGGTCGACGATGGATCCACCGACGACACCGCAGCAGCAGCGGCGTCGGCCGGCGCGCGGGTGCTGACTCACCCCTATAACAAGGGCAATGGCGCGGCCGTGAAGAGCGGGATTCGCGCTGTCACCGGCGACTGGGTGCTCATCTCGGACGGCGACGGCCAGCACCAGCCCGTTGACATCCTCCGCCTCGCCGATCGCCTCGGCACCTACGATCTCGTCGTCGGCGCGCGCGCGGCTTCCCATCAGGCAACCGCTGGCCGCCGGCTGGGCAATGCCGTGCTGAACGCCTTTGCCTCGTATCTCACCGAACGGCCGATCCCGGACCTGACCTCGGGGCTCCGCGCCGCCCGGCGCGAGCAACTGCTCGAGTTCATCCACCTCCTGCCGAACGGGTTCTCGACACCGACCACCACGACGCTGGCCTTCATCAAGGCGGGCTACAATGTCTTGTTCGAGCCAGTGGAGGTGCGGCCTAGAGTGGGCACGTCCAAGATCCGGCTCGCCCGGGACGGCGCGCGCTTCTTTCTGATCCTGGTCAAGGTGATTACCATCTTCAGTCCGCTCCGCGTCTTCGTGCCGCTCAGCCTCGCCTCCTTCCTGCTTGGCGTGACCTACGGCCTGTGGACCGTCGCGCACCAGTCCCGCATTCCCAATGGCGCAGTCCTGCTGCTGATGTTTTCGGTGATCGTCTTCCTCGTCGGCCTCGTCTCCGAGCAGATCTCGACCCTGCGGTTCGAGGGCCGGCGCTGAGTAGGTCATCTGTGACATCTGCGCCATCTGCGCCATCTGCGGCCATGAAGACGCTCGTCCTGATCCCGACCTACAACGAGCGCGAGAACCTGCCGCGGATCGTCGCCCGCGTGCGCGCCGCAGTACCGGGCGCGGATGTCCTCGTGCTCGACGACAGCTCCCCGGACGGCACCGGAGCGGTGGCCGACGGGCTCGCCCGGGACGACCAGGCCGTGCACGTGCTGCACCGCCGCAGCAAGGAGGGGCTGGGGGCCGCCT
>DATJFF010000314.1:0-3907 GCA_035495795.1 Vicinamibacterales bacterium | reverse complement strand
GACGGCGCTTCGCGAGTCGGTCGTCGAGCGCTTCTCGTGGCCGGAAGGTCTTGAGGTCTTGGCTTCTCGTTCCGAGTTCCCAGTTCCTGGTTCCTAGTTCCTGGTTCCTGCCTCCTGCCTCCTCCCTCCTGCCTCCTATCTCCTGATTTCCACGACTCTCGCCTGAGTGGTCTCCAGCACTGCGTGGGCATGCAGGTGCTCAGCGGCGAGCGCACGTGGGAGCCACTCGCTGGAGTTGCCCACCGGATACTCTTTGAACACGTCAACGACGACGACGCGAGCTGCTGCCGGCGCGGCGGCGATCGCTTCCACGAGGCTGAACGCCGCGGGCGCGCCGCCGTAAACGCCTGCGCGCGTGGTTGCGCGGGTCACGACAAACCGTTCGCGAACGTAGTCGTCGAGCGCCAGCCACGTGTCGGCGCGGCCAATCAGCAGCAGGCACGCGAGCTCGTCGGTGCAGAAGACCCGATCGTCGGCGCCGAGTGATGCCCGAACACTCTCGATGCCGGGTACCTCGATGGTCGGACGAGCCGCCGCGAGGCGCGCCGGCACCGGCCCTTCGCCTCGCCACTGGTCGGCGACCACCAGCAGCGCCGCGCCAACCAGCACGGCTCGAATCACCTGAGCTCGCCGACCGGGCCAGATCGCCCTCGTGTGTTCGCCGATCGCCACGAGATCCAGCGCCAGCGCCGCAAGCAGGCAGACGGTCGGCAACAGCTGGTAGTTGATGGTGATGCCCGATTCGATCACGCCGAACCACAGGACCCAGCCGACCCAGGCGAGGTGTGCCGCGCGTTCACCAATCGGCCACTCCCCGCCGGCGCCGGCCAGGCGCGCGCTGATCGATGCGAAAGCGCCCCACACCATCAGCGGGTGAGCAGCAGCCAGGTACCAGAACATGTCCAGTGGGTAGGCAAGCCCGTGCCACAGCGTTGAGGATGACTGGGCCGTCACCTGGTCGTAGACGGACGCACTGACAATCACGACGAACGCGGCAACGGCGCCTGCCCGCGCCACGCGAATGAAATGCCGCGGCGAGACGAGCAGGCCGACCACGACCGCGGCAAGGACGACGCCGAGCGGCGCGCCGGCTGGCCGCTCGAACAGGTTCAGCACCTGCCACAGGAAGAAGCGCCGGATCATGGTGCCGCCTCCGTCCGAAGGCGGCATCAGAAAATGGAGCGCCATCAGCATGGCCTGCGCGATACCCAGGCCGGCGAGCATCGCCCTGCAGACGGCGGTCCAGATGCGGAGCCTTCCACGTTCCGGGTCGCCGCCTGTCGCGCCTATTGCGATGGCGACCAGCGGAAGGGCAATCAAGGCGAACGCGAGCTCGTGCAACAGGCGTGACGCAAAGGCCAGGCACAGGACGGCTGCAAGGGTGCGACGGGGTGCGACGGGGTGCGACGGGTGCGGCAGGTGGTGCGACGGGTGCGACGGGTGCCACGGGTGCGACCGCGACAGGCGCGACAGGATCAGGAGCAGCGCCACGCTCGTGAGCAGAAACGGCGCGTAGAAGCGTGCCGTGGTGGCCACCGCCCAGAATGGGACGCTCGTGGCGACGAAGAGCGCCGCGACGGCCCCTGCCGCAGGCGAGGCGAGTCGTCGAACGAGCGCGAAACCGACGCCCAGCGTCGCTGCGGCGCAGGCGAGGGCGACGGCCCGGAAGGCGGCGAGGTCCGCGCCCGTCAGCGCGCCGGTCAGCCACGCGGTGTACGAGTAGAGCAGCCCGCGATCGTAGAGCAGCCCGGAAGGGAGAAGGGGAAGACCGTGCGCGGAGATCCCGCGCACGGCAAAGACGGTGAACTCCTCGTCCGGCGTGTAGCCGTGGCGAGTGAGCGAGAACGCGCCGGCGGCGGCCACCATCGCCGACAGGGCGATGACGAAGCAAACGCCGGAGCGCGCGGTCACGCGATGGTGATCGCCTTGTCCAGGTAGACGTCCTGAATCGCGTTGAGCAGCGCCGCGCCTTCCTTCATCGGGCGCTGGAATGCCTTGCGACCCGAGATCAGCCCCATGCCGCCGGCGCGCTTGTTGATGATCGACGTCTTGATCGCTTCCTTCAGGTCGCTCTCGCCGGCCGAGGCACCGCCCGAGTTGATGAGCCCGGCCCGTCCCATGTAGCAGTTCGCCACCTGATAGCGGGTCATGTCGATCGGGTTGTCGCTGGTCAGCTCGGTGTAGACCTTCTTGTGCGTCTTCCCGAAATTGAGCGCGGTGTAGCCGCCGTTGGTCTCGGGCAGCTTCTGCTTGATGATGTCGGCTTGAATCGTCACGCCGAGGTGATTGGCCTGCCCGGTCAGGTCGGCGGCCAGATGATAATCGACGTCCTTGGTCTTGAACGCGGCATTGCGCGTGTAACACCAGAGCACGGTGAACATGCCCAGCTCGTGCGCGTGCTGGAACATCTCCGTCACTTCCTGCAGCTGACGCTTCGACTCCTCGGAGCCGAAGTAAATCGTCGCGCCGACCGCCACCGCGCCCATGTCGAACGCCTGCTTCACGCTCGCGAACTTAATCTGGTCGTACGAGTTCGGGTAGGACAGGAACTCGTTGTGGTTCAACTTGAGCATGAACGGGATCTTGTGCGCGTAGCGCCGAGCGACGATGCCGAGCACGCCGAGCGTCGAGGCGACGCAGTTGCACCCGCCCTCGATCGCGAGCTTCACGATGTTCTCGGGATCGAAGTACATCGGGTTGGGCGCGAACGACGCGCCCGCGGAGTGCTCGATGCCCTGGTCGACGGGCAGGATCGACACGTAGCCGGTGCCGCCAAGGCGGCCGTGATCGAAGAGCGACTGGAGAGCGGACAGCACCCGGGTCGGGCGATCGGAGCTCAGATGGAGCCGTTCGACGAAATCCGGTCCCGGCAGGTGCAGGCTCTCCTTCGGGATGGTCTGGCAACGGTGTTCGAGCAGCGCTTGCGCGTCCGCTCCAAGAGTCTGTTCTATGGTCGACACGCTGCCGATTTTACCCCCTCAGTTCACTTCAGTGGAGTATCCATCGGCCCATTGATCCGACCGGAACCGGCACGAACCGGCCGAGTTCGAGCAGATGGATACATCAACCCAAGTGCACTGAGGGGAAGCCCCCCTCCGGCCGGGACCGGGCGGCTGCGAAGGGGCCGTCCGGTTCCCGACAATATTTGCCGCGCCCGTTCGTCTATTCCTATAGGTGGACGACAGTCTGAAGGCGATGGCCCTCGACCCGGATCAACCCCTTGTCGACGTGGTGAGCCGGGAGCAGTCGAGGCTGCTCCGGTTCATCCGGCGGCGGGTGCCGGACGCGCGGGACGCCGAGGACATCCTGCAGGACGTGTTCGCGGAGCTCGTCGAGGCGAACCGCCTGCTGATGCCGATCGACCACGTCACCGGCTGGCTGTTCCGTGTCGCCCGCAACCGGATCACGGACCTGTTCCGCAAGAAGCGGCCCGAGCCGCTGCCGGCGCCGCCAGGCAGCGACGACGACGGCCCTGGCTTCGAGGAGCTGCTGCCCGCCCTGGACGGCGGTCCCGACGAGGAGTACGCCCGCCAGCTGCTGCTCGAGGCGTTGAAGGACGCGATCGACGAGCTGCCGGAGGAACAACGGGCGGTGTTCGTCGCCCACGAGATCGAGGGGCGCAGCTTCAAGGATTTGGCGGATGAGACCGGCGTCGGCGTCAACACGCTGCTCTCGCGCAAGCACTACGCGGTGCAACGCCTGCGGACGCGGCTGCAAGCCGTTCACGATGAGTTCATGACATGAGAGGCACGCGATGCGACGACGATTCTTCATGCTGGCCCCGCTGATGCTGCTCGGGTTCCTTGGCTTCATGGCCCTGGGGACCTACATCGTGCAGCAGCTCTGGAACTGGCTGCTGCCGGCCCTCTTCGGCTGGCCGCTCCTGACGTTCTGGCAGGCACTGGGA
>DATJFF010000313.1:0-20959 GCA_035495795.1 Vicinamibacterales bacterium | reverse complement strand
GCGAGAATTTCAATCGTGTTGTCGGGAAGCGGGGGAGTGTTGGCCGCCTGCATGGCGGCTACCGCCCGCGCCGCTGCTGCGGCCGCGGCTGCTGGCGCTCGACGGTCACGCGCGCCGACTCCATGCGTCCGTCGCGCAGGTAGTCCACGCGGACGATGCTGCCGATCGGGCTGTCGGCGATCAATCGGACGAACTGCGAGGCGTTATCGACCTCCTGCCCGTTGATCCTCTTGATGATGTCGCCCGGCTTCAGCCCAGCAGAGTAGGCCGGTCCCTGCCGGTACATCTGGGTGACGACCACGCCGTCGGTGTCTGGCGCCTTCAGCTCTTCCGCGAGCCGCGAGGTCACGGGCGACACTTCCGCGATGCCGATCGAGCCGCGCCGGACTTCGCCGTACTTCTTGAGATCGTCCACGACGCGTCGCGCCAGGTTGCTCGGCACGGCAAATCCGATCCCCATATAGCCGCCGCTCTGCGAGTAGATGGCGGTGTTGATGCCAATCAGCTCGCCGCGGCCGTTGACGAGCGCTCCGCCCGAGTTGCCCGGGTTGATTGCCGCGTCGGTCTGGATGAAATCCTCGTAGGTGGAAATCCCCACACCGGCGCGGCCCAGCGCACTGACGACGCCGAGGGTGACGGTCTGGCTGAGCGAAAAGGGATTGCCGATCGCCATGACCCATTCCGCAACCTTCAGCTTCGACGAGTCGCCCCACGGAATCACGGGCAGATTGGCCGCGTCCACCTTGAGCAGCGCGATGTCGGTCCAGGAATCAACGCCGACGATCTTGGCGCGCACTTCACGCCGATCGCCGATCGCCACCGTCACTTCGGCGTTGGCTTGACCGACGACGTGGTTGTTGGTGACGACGTAACCGTCGGACGAGACGAGCACGCCCGAGCCGAGGCTCGATTCATAGCGATTGCCGTAGCCGAACATCTCCCCGGGATCGCCGCCGAAGAAGTATTGGAAGAACGGATCGTTCGCGAACGGCGACTGGGGCCGGCGCACCACCTGGACGGACGAAATGTTCGTGACGGCCCGCACGGTCTGCGCGGCGACGGAGGTGAAGTCCGGCCCGGACATCGACGGGGTCGGGGAGGCCTGGCGCGGCACGGCCGCCGGCTGTTCGCTGGCCGGCAGGGCCACGACCTCGTCGCGGTGGGCGACGCGCCCCGACAGGACCAGACCGAAGACCAGCCCGGTAGCGAGGAGTAGCAGAGACAGGGAAAGCCGCTTGACCATCGCTCGCCCGAAGCTGGGCCTACGACACCTCCACCCGGCGGGGACCGGGCTCGGACGATTTGGGGACGGTGACAGTGAGAATCCCGTCGGCGAGGTCGGCCGTGATGTGACCGGTGTCTACCAGCGGCGGGAGGGCGAATGTCCGGGCGAACTCGCCGTGCCCGCGCTCCACCTGGTGGTAGTGCTCGCAGGTGACCCGTGCCTCGCGGCGGCCCTGCAGCGTCAGGCGGCCGTCGTGGACGTTGATCCGGATCTGGTCGCGGGTGAGGCCCGGGAGTTCGGCGGTGATGATGAACGCCGCCGCGGTCTCGCAAAGGTCAACCGCGGGAGCCCAGCCATGCGCTCCGGCGGCGGACAGCCGATCGATCCGGTGCTGGATGGCGATCAGGTCGCGGAAAGGGTCCCAGCGGGCAAACGCCACAACACCGCATCGTAGCATGCACGCCGGCCAGCTTCAGCCTCCGCACCGGGCATGGTAAAATTGCAGGGTTTTACGCACCGAAACGATTCCAGACATGGCCGATACGCTCCTCGCTACTCAGCTTCGCAAAGGGATGATCATCAAGCTCGACAACGAGCTTTTTCGCATCCACGATCGCCAGCACGTCACGCCCGGTAACCTGCGCGGCTTCGTCCGGCTGAAGATGCGGAACCTCCGCAGCCAGGCGATGTCGGAGCACAAGGCGCGCTCCGAAGACGTCATCGAGCGCGCGACGCTCGACGAGAAGGAGATGCAGTATCTCTACGCCGACGGCGAGGGATACCACTTCATGGACACCGACACCTACGAACAGATTCACCTGTCCGAGGAAGCGCTCGGCGAGAGCGTCGGTTTCCTGAAGGCCGAGATGCTGATCCGCGTCGAGTTCTACGGCACCGAGCCGGTCGGCATCGAACTGCCGCAGACCGTGGATTTGAAGGTGGTCGAGACGGTTCCCGCGATCAAGGGCGCGACCGCCACGAACCAGCTCAAGCCCGCCAGGCTCGAGACCGGCGTCACGGTGCAGGTCCCGCCGTTCGTCGGTGAAGGCGATGTCATCCGGGTGAACACAGAAACCGGCGAGTACCTCAATCGCGCCTAGGCTAGAGTGACCACATGGACGTCGTCCGAACCCCGGCTACGGGGTGGATTGAAGTGATTGTCGGCAGCATGTTCAGCGGCAAGAGCGAGGAGCTGATCCGGCGCCTGCGCCGCGCCCAGATTGCCCGGCAGCGCGTTCAGATATTCAAGCCGGCCGTAGACACCCGCTACGCCGCCGACCACATCGTCTCGCACAGCGAGCTGCGGATCCCGTCGGAGTGCGCCACCAGCGCCGCCGACCTGATGGCGCATGTTCGCGACGACACGGAAGTGGTCGGGATCGACGAAGGGCAGTTCTTCGACGTCGAGTTGCCGGCGGTCGCCACGGCGCTGGCGGCGCGAGGCGTGCGCGTGATCGTCGCCGGCCTCGACCAGGACTACCTCGGGAAGCCCTTCGAGCCGATGCCGCAGCTGTTGGCCATCGCCGAGTACATCACCAAGACTCGCGCCATCTGCATGGTCTGCGGAAATCCGGCCAATCACACGCAGCGGCTCGTGGGCAACCGGGCGCGGGTCCTGCTCGGCGCCCAGGGAACCTACGAGGCCCGCTGCCGTCACTGCTTCGACCCCACCCTGGCGGAAGCGGAGGAGCAGCGCCTGAAGGAAGCGGCGGCCACTCCCGAGGAGTCGGGCGCCGATTCGCGATGACCCTGGCGCAGCTCGCCAGGGGGCTGGAACTCAGCCTGCTCGCCCTGGGTTTGCTGTTCCTGGTCGTGAACCTGAAGGTCGGACGCGAAATTCTGCTGTGGTGGCGGAGGCGGGCGGGAGCCCTCCTCGTCTGGACTGCTCCGAAACCGCCGTACTACGCCCTGAACCTCGCCATCGGCGTGATGCTCGGCCTGCTGCTCTTCGTCAGCGTCTTCGTCATCCGCCGTCCGGCCAGCTCGGTGTTCGGCGAGCTGATGATGTTCCTCTACTACGGCTACCTGCTGCCGCTCTCGACCCGCATTACCCGGGGCCTGTACGCTGACGGGGTCTGGACCGACTCGGGCTTCATGCCCTACGCCGACATCGGAGGATTGTCCTGGAAGGAAGGTCCGAGGCCGACCCTGGTGATCGCGTCACGATTGCGCGCTATTGCACGCACCATGGCCATCCCGGGGACACGCCTCGGGGAGGTGCGGCGGCTGCTTCGCGAGAAGATCGGCGACCACGCCATCGAACTCGACGCGGGTCCGGGGTTGCATCTGGGCTCGCGCGATACCCGGGAAAGCGTGTAAGCTGAAATGTGGTCTGGACCGCCTGACGCCATCCCCTGGCGACCGGCGGGCATCGGTGAGCGTTCCGGTGTTGTAAGGCTGAGCTTGGCGTCCCCGTTCAGGCGCCTCGTATAGTCCCCGTCTATCTCAACCGATAGAGGAAGAGCCTATGGCTGCACGCCCGACGTGGAAGGGTTACCTGAAGGTCAGCCTGGTCACCATCCCAGTACGCGTCTATCCCGCCACCGAGTCGAGCGCGACGGTCTCGTTCAATCAGCTCCACGCCGAGTGCCAGACGAAGATCCAGCAGAAGAAATGGTGCCCGAAGTGCGAGCGCGAGATCACCTCGGCTGAGGTCGTGAAGGGCTACGAGTTCGAGAAGGGCCGCTGGGTGGTGGTCAGCGACGAGGACATCGCCAAGGTCCGCACCGAGTCGACGAAGATCATCAACCTCATGCAGTTCGCCAACGCCGACGCGATCGACCCGATGTACGTCGACAAGGCCTACTACCTCGCGCCCGAAGGGCCGATGGCCGCCGATGCGTATGCGGTGATGCGGGACGGCATGCAGGGGAAGGCCGGCATCGGCAAGGTGGCCATTCACGGCCGCGAATACCTCGTGGCGATTCGCCCCCACAAGCAGGGCATGGTGATGTACACGCTGCATCACGCCGCCGAGATCAGGACCATCGACCAGATCGACGAGCTGCGCGAAGTCCGCGGCACGGTCAACCCGGCGGAGATGAAGCTGGCCCGGCAGGTCATCGAGAGCTTCGAAAGCGACCTCGACCTGGCGACCTATACCGACGAGTATCAGGAAGGGCTGCGCGCCATCATCGACGCGAAGGTGGCTGGCGAAGAGATCGTGGCGCAGGAGGAAGTCGCGCCACCCAAGGTGGTGGACCTCATGGAGGCGCTCCGCAAGAGCCTCGAGCAGGTGAGCGGCGGCAAGAAGAAGGCCGCCAAGGTGGCCGCCGAAGGACGCGCGGCCGGGGCTCGCAAGAGGAAGGTGTCGTGAGGATCCGGGATATCTCTCGCCAGAAGGTCGTCTGGGGCGAAAAGGCCCCCCGGCCCACCCTCCGCCGCGCCTGACCGGCATCAAAGATAAGGAACGGAGCCGCGGAAGCGCGGCTCCGGTGTCAAGGCAGAAGGCACAAGGCAGAAAAAAGCCTTCGGTGTTTTCCGCCCTTTTCGACTTCACTTCTGCCTTTTGCCTTCTGCCTTCTGCCTTGTCAGGGGTGAAGGACCGCCGCCAGGAGCCCGAGCCCCTGGGCCGTTGGATCTGCAATCCAGTCCGGCGGCGTGAGCCACGTGAACGCGAGGATGACGACCACCCAGACGTCGTAGGGGACCGTCGCCCGCTCGTCGCGCCAGAAGAAGAAGCGCCAGAACGCGCCGGCGAAGCCGGCGGTGTCCGGCATCGGCCGGTGTTCGAGCTCCAGGTACGTGTAGTAGATCCGGTTGGCGACCGTCACGATCGACAGCACCAGGATCACCCAGAGCACCGCCGCCATGCGGTCCGTGAACGCGCCGATCATGAAGAGGACGATGCGTTCGGGCCGCTCCATGAAGCCGACCTTGCACTTGGAGATGAGCGACTCGGCGCGGGCCCGCGCGTAGCTCGTCATGATCGAGAAGATCAGCGCGAGCGTCGCGATGAGTACGTAGTCCTTGCGGCCGAGGCCGGCGTAGAGCCAGATGAGCCCTGTGAAGAGCGCGAGGTCCGAGAAGCGATCGAGCGTCGAGTCCCAGAACGCGCCGAACTGCGACTGCTTGCCGGTGATGTGCGCGACCTTGCCGTCGATGAAGTCGAAGATGTTGGCGACGATCATGATCACGCCGGCGGCGATGAACCGGTCGCGGGCCAGGGCCCAGGCCGCCGCGACATTGATGAGGACGCCGATGAGGGTGAGGACGTTCGGATGGATTCCGAGCGCCACCGAAATGTTGATGATGGCGCGCAGCGGGAACATGCAGATCGCGCCGATCGCGCCTGTAAACGTCATAATGGAAGCGGGCCTAGCGTAGCCGATGGCCATCCACGATCTCAAGGAACAGATTGCCCGGCTGCCGGAGCAGCCAGGGGTCTATCTCTATGCCAACGCGGCTGGGGAGACCATTTACGTCGGCAAGGCGCGTCGCCTGCGCGATCGCGTACGGAGCTATCTCGGCGCCTACGGGAGCGGTCCAAAGACCGACGCGCTGCTCGACGAGATCGCCAGCGTCTCGGTGATCGTCACCGACTCCGTCATGGAGGCGCTGGCGCTCGAGAACAATCTGATCAAGCAGCGCTCGCCGCGCTACAACATCCTGCTGCGCGACGACAAGAACTACCCGTACCTGCAGCTGACCACCGGCGAAGCGTTTCCGCGCGTGCTGGTCGCCCGCGCCGTCGAGCGCGACGGGCACTACTACGCCGGTCCTTTTCTGCCGGCGAAGCTCGCGCGGCGGACGATGGGCCTGACCCACAAGCTGTTCGGGATCCGCTCGTGCAACGAGGTGATCACCGGTGAGCGGGCGCGGCCCTGCCTCGAGTACGACATCAAGCGCTGTCTCGCGCCGTGCGTGGCGACGATTTGCGCGCCCGATCGCTACGCGCAAGCGGTGGCCGACACGCGGTTGTTCCTCGAGGGGCGGAACCAGGAGCTGTCCGATCAGCTGCACGCCCGGATGATGGAGTCGGCAGCCGGCGAGCGATTCGAGGAAGCGGCCGCGCTTCGCGACGCGATGCGCACCGTCCAGACGATTCGCGATCGGCAGCAGAAGATGGCCAGCCCCGAGTTCGGCGATCGCGACGTGTTCGGGGTCAAGGTAGGACCGAGCGGGGCGGTGGTCCAGGTGTTCCAGGTGCGTTCGGGCCGGGTCGTTGAGCGGATCGAGTTCATCGCAGAAGCCGGCACCGACACCGGGCAGGTAGCGACCGTTGTCGAAGCGGCCTTGCAGCAGTTCTACACCGGGCAGGCGCCGCCGCCGGACGTGCACGTTCCGGAACTGCCGGAAGAAACGGAGGCGATCGAGAGCTGGCTCAGTGGGCTCGCAGGACGAAAGGTGCGCGTGAGCGTGCCGCAGCGCGGCGACAAGCGCGGGCTTCTCGATCTCGTCCACCGCAACGCCGAGGTCTCCTACCGGTCCCGCTTCGACTCGGAAGGGACCGCGCAGTACGAAGCCCTGGAATTGATCCAGGCGGCGCTTCGCCTGCCAGACTTGCCGCGGCGCATCGAGTGCTTCGACATCTCGACGATCCAGGGCAGCGAGACGGTCGCGTCGATGGTGGTGTGCGAGGACGGACGGATGAGGCGGGGGGAGTACAGGAAGTTCCGGGTTCGGGAGGGCAATGCGCGTACGGGAGCGGCTTCGCTGCCGGGAGACGGCCCACGGGAAGGACTGTCTGATCCGGGTGTGTCGAACAGTGGACGCTTCCTCGACGACTTCGCGGCGATGGAGCAGGTGGTGCGCCGGCGCTATGCGCGGGTGCTCGAGGCAGGCGGGCCGTTTCCGGATCTGATCGTGATCGATGGCGGGAAGGGCCAGTTGAACGCCGCCTACGCGGCGCTCGAGAGCGTGGGGCTGTCGAACCTGGTTGCCGTCGGCCTGGCGAAAAAGGAGGAGCTGGTCTTCACGCGCGACAGCGACCAACCACTGGCCCTGGACCCGCACGGGACGGCCCTGCGGCTGCTGCAACGCATCCGCGACGAGGCGCACCGCTTCGCGGTCACGTTTCACCGCAAGGCCCGGACGATGCGCGATCTCCGCTCTGAGCTCGACGATGTTCCCGGCGTCGGTCCGCGCCGGCGCAAGACGTTGCTCACCACGTTCGGTTCGGTCGCCGGCGTCCGCCGCGCCACCCGCGAGGAACTCACCGCCATCGTCGGCGCCAAGGCTGCGGACGCTATCGTCGCCCACTTCGCTCGGAGCGCCTGACGGCGGGGCCAGGCTTTAGGCTCTGGGCTCCAGGCCAGCACGCTGATCGCTGTCTTCGCGGAAGGAGACAGAAACCAGTCGCACAAGTGGCACCAGTCGCACCCGTCGCACCGCACTTGGCGCACCCGTGGCACCAGTCGCACCTACCGCACCCGAGTGGGTGATATATTCAAACGTTCTTGAACGGCCTCGACTTCACCCAGATCCTCCTGCTGATGGTCGTTCTCGTCGCATCCCTGTCGGTGCACGAGGCGGCGCATGCGTGGGCGGCGAATTTGTTAGGGGATCCGACCGCACGCAGGCTCGGACGACTGACGCTCAATCCCGCGGCGCACGTGGACGTGATCGGGACGTTGATCTTTCCGCTGGTCGCCATCTCGACGAACCTGCCCCTGATCGGGTGGGCGAAGCCCGTGCCGGTGGACTTCCGTAACCTGCGGCACCCGCGGCGGGACTTCGCGCTCGTGGCGGCCGCGGGACCGGCGAGCAACGTCCTGATGGCCGTGGCGGGCGCGATCGTGCTGGAATTGGCCGGCGGACTCGACGCCGCGCGTGGCGGAGGGCTCGCGGCCGGCGTGCTGCTGCAGTTCGTGCTCCTCAACGTGCTGCTGGCCGTATTCAATATGGTGCCGGTGCCGCCGCTCGACGGCGGCAACGTGCTGATGGGGTTGCTCCCGCCCTCTGGCGCGGCGCTGATCGAACGCGTCCGGCCATATGGGTTCCTGCTCCTCTACGTGCTCATGCTGTCGGGTGTGCTCTCGGCGATGCTCAGGCCCGTGCAGCGTTTCGTTCTGGGTTGGCTGCTGTGACCGATCGGCAACGCGTGGTGTCGGGTATGCGCCCGACCGGCAAACTTCATCTCGGGCATCTCGTCGGCGCGCTTCACAACTGGGTGGAGCTGCAGGCGACATACGACTGCTTCTATTTCGTAGCCGACTGGCACGCGCTCACCAGCCACTACGCGGACACCGCCGACATCGTCAGCAACGCGGTGGACAACGTCGCGGACTGGATTGGGGCCGGGCTCGACCCCGAGAAGAGCGTGTTCTTCGTACAGTCGATGATCCCGGAACACGCCGAGCTCTACGTGCTGCTGCAGATGGTCACGCCCATCCCGTGGCTCGAGCGGGTGCCGACCTACAAGGAGCAGATGGAGCAGCTTGCCGAGAAGGACCTCTCGAGCATCGGCTTTCTCGGCTATCCCTTGTTGCAGGCTGCCGACGTCGTGATCTATGGCGCGCACTGGGTGCCGGTCGGCGACGATCAGGTCCCGCACCTGGAGCTCTCGCGCGAGGTCGTCCGGCGCTTCAACAACTTCTACTTCCCCGTGCCCGAGGGCGCGCCGGCGCGCGGTCTCGTAGAGCCTCAGGCCCTGCTCACGCCGACCCCGCGCCTGCCCGGCCTGGACAACCGGAAGATGAGCAAGAGCTACCAGAACACGATCGACCTGTGCGACAGCGCGGACGTCGTGAAGGCCAAGGTCCGGCAGATGTACACGGACCCGAAGCGCGTGCGCGCCGACATTCCGGGCACCGTAGAGGGCAACCCGGTGTTCATCTACCACGACGCGTTCAATCCGAACGTGACCGAGGTGGACGACCTCAAGACGCGCTACCGCGCCGGGAAGGTCGGCGACGTCGAGGTGAAGACGAAGCTCGCGGCCGCGATCAACGCCATGCTCGAGCCAATTCGCGAGCGCCGAGAGGCCGCCCTGGCGCGGCCGGGTTATCTTCGCGATGTGCTGTTCGAGGGATCCGCGCGCGCCCGCCGCTTCGCCGAGGAGACGATGGAACGAGTGCGCGAGGCGGTGCACTTGAAGTACTGACCGGCATGAGCGACGAGCCTGTTCTGCCCGCCGGCGATGACGCGTTCGAGTCGCAGCTCGACTCGATCAAGATCAAGCTGCAGTCCTTCGAGGGGCCGCTCGACCTGCTGGTGCACCTGATCAAGAAGAACAAGGTGGATGTCTACGACATTCCGATTGCCTTGATCACGCGCCAGTACCTCGATTACCTCGGGCTGATGCAGGAAGTGAACCTCGATGTCGCGAGCGAGTTCCTGGTGATGGCCGCAACCCTGATCCACATCAAGAGCCGCACGCTTCTTCCCAGGCCGGAGACAGCCGCGGGCGATCTGGGTGATGACGAGGATCCCCGCGACATGCTGGTCCGGCGCCTGCTGGAGCACGAACGCTTCAAGGCGGCGGCCGAGCTGCTGCACGACCGCGAAACGCTGCGCGGCGCCCAGTGGACGCGACCCGATGCGCGCGTCGAGGCGCTGGCCGGGGACGAATACGAGCCGGAGCTCGAGGTCGACCTCTTCAGCCTGCTGTCGGCGTTCAAGCTGGTCCTGGAGCGGGCGCGGGAGCGTCCACCAGTACCGCTGCCGCCGGAGGAGATTCCGATCGAGGTCCGGATCGAGCAGCTGCTCGAACGACTGTCCGAGACCGACGCCTGCGGCTTCGAAGAGCTGTTCGAGGACGTGAACAGCCGGCCGCAGATGATCGTCACGTTCCTGGCGCTGCTCGAGATGATCCGCCTGAAGCTGGTTCGCGTCTTCCAGAGCGCGCAACTCGGGGCGATTCGCATCTACAAGCGGGCCCGGCCCAAGGACGCGCCGCATCCGATTCACGATCCCGAGGACGAATACCGGGCTCACCACCCGCCGGCTGATGGCGGGGCGGCGACGCCGGAGAAGCCTGAATGAGCGACGTAGAACAGCCGGATCCGCCCGTCACCGACGAGCCAATCGAAGACGGTCCCGTCGAGGAGGTCGTCGCAGAGCCGGCGGCCGACATCGCCGAGACGCTCAACGCCGAAGAGGTGCCGCGCCTGGCTGCGGAGCAGCTGCGGGCGATCGTCGAGGCCTTGATCTTCGCGTCGCCGGAGCCGCTCACGCCGAAGATGCTGCTCCGGCTGCTCTCCGACGAGCCGAAGGAAGACGTGCTTGCGGCCGTGGAGGCGGTGCAGCAGGACTACGTGTCCCGGGCCGGACTGCACGTCGTGGAAGTGGCCGGCGGCTTCCAGATCACTACCCGGCCCGAGCTGCACGAATGGGTCCGGCGCCTGTTCCACGAGCGGTCGGCGCAGAAGCTGTCGGTGGCCGGGCTCGAGACGCTGTCGGTGATCGCGTACAAGCAGCCGATCACGCAGGCGGAAATCGGCGAGATCCGCGGCGTCAACACCTCAGGTGTACTCTCGACGCTGCTCGAGCGGCACCTGATCAAGATCGTCGGGCGCAAGAACGTGATCGGCCGGCCGTTCCTCTACGGGACGACGAAGGAGTTCCTCATCCGTTTCGGTCTGAAGGACCTCGGCGACCTGCCGAAGATCGAGGACATGGCGCAGCAGCTCGGCTTCGAGCCGCCCACGGTGCTGATGGAGCGGACGGTGGCGGAGGAGATGCTGCCACTCGACGAAGGCGGCGACGAGGCCAGCGGCGACCCGCCCGCAGACGAAGAAGAACGCTGACGCGGGCTGGCAGTCGCCAGCCTCGTCGCCGTAGGCCTCGCCCGCCATTGGCAGGGCTCGGCAGGCGGCCGCTCCGGGGCCGCAGGCGCGGCTTCGCCGCGTAGGAAAGATCGCAGATCCCCACGCTCGCGAAGCGAGCGCCTACCGAGCGGAGCGAGGCCTACGGCGCGAAGCGCCGCCTGCGGGCCGAAGGCCCGCCTGCGCCGAGGCCGTGCCCCGCTTCAGAGCGGCGACCTCCTCGGCGCCTAATTCGCGCCACTCGCCCGGCCTCAGTCTGCCCAACGTGATGCTGCCCATTCGGACGCGCGTGAGGGCGCGCACGGGGTGGCCGACCGCCTGGCACATCTTTCGTACCTGACGGTTGCGTCCCTCTCGCAGCGAAATCGTCAGCTTCGTCGTCGGTTGCCCGGACTTCACTGTCGCGCCCCGCTTCACCTCGGCTGGCGCCGTCTTGCGGCCGTCGATGAACACTCCGCGCCGGAGCTTCTCGATCGCTCCGTCGTCTGGGGTGCCGGCGACGATGGCGTCGTAGACGCGCTCGACTTCGTGCCTGGGGTGTGTGAGCTTTTCGGCGAGGTCGCCATCGCTGGTGAGGAGCAGGAGCCCTTCGCTGTCGTAGTCGAGGCGGCCGACGGGGTAGATATAGCCGACGCCCTGGCCAAGCAGGTCCAGCACTGTCGGCCGTCCCTCGGGGTCCTTGCGCGTCGTCACATAGCCACGCGGCTTGTACAGCGCGATGTAGCGATGCTGCACCTCGGTGCGGATGCGGCGGCCATCCACGCGGATCTCGTCACGCGCCGGATCCGCACGTGAGCCGAGCTCGCGCACGACTTCGCCGTTGACGCTGACCCGGCCTTCGAGGATGAGCTGTTCCGACGCCCGGCGCGAGGCGATGCCCGCCGTCGAGAGAATCTTCTGCAGCCGAACGCCTGGCTTCTCACTTGTCACTTGTCACTTCTCAGTTCGAGAACGCCTGGCGCCAGAACGAGGCGAGGTGCCACACTTCAGCCGCGGTCGGCGCCCGATTCACTTCCGCATGCGTAATCAACCCGCTCAGGAGGCCGACCACTGGCGTTCGCCCGTTGAGATACTCGCCCAGCAGCACCGTCTCGATCGACGGAATCACGTTGTCGTCGGCGCCGTGCAGCAAGTAGACGGGAGCACGGGGCGGAGACGGCGCCCGCTCGGGTGACAGCGCCGGCATCGCCGGATGATCGACGAGTCGGTCCGCCACCGGCAGCAGGCGGGCGCCCAGATCCTTGACGTTCCTGTCGTTGACGTAGCGCATCAGGGTTGCGGCCGGCTCCGGCAGCGTCTCGGCGTAGTGGCGCATGCGCTCGAACTCAGCGGCGGCGCGCGGCTTGTCCACCATGTCGAGCGACGAGGCGAGGAGAAACCCTTCGATCCCGGTCGAAAGCGGACCGACCTGTTCGGGCGGAACGAGGTCGCCGGCCAATGTCAGCAGGACGACCGCGACGCCGTAATCATGCGGAGGGTGCACCTCGACGTGCTCCGCGCCCTGAACGACCTGGCTGCGCCGAGCCGCCGCCAGGTCTCCGACGACTTCGCCCGATGTGAGGTAGTGCATCACCCGTGCGAGGTTGCCGTGGCCACCGAATGAGACGAGGAATGCGATCCGATCCTTGATCCGGTCCCGTCCGGCCGCGACGATCGACAGCCCGCCCGAGAAGCTCACGCCGAGCACGCCGAGCTTGCCATCCGGCGCCAGCTCGCGTTGCTCGCTGACCCAGTAGATTGCGTCTTCGATGACGTCGGTAACCGCCGGCGTGATCCGAAACCGCTGGAGATCCGGTGATGCGACGGTCACGACGCCGAAGCCGGTCTCCGCCAGATCGTTGGCGAGCCCGACCAGGCGCGCTTCGTCGATGCCATCGCGGTGGACGCCGGGCACCAGGACGATCGCGCGTGAGAAGCCGTGTGCCGGACGATAGATGCGAGCGGCGATCTCGCCGGATCGCGTCGGTATGCGGATGTCCTCGGTCGCACCGACGGGGCTCGATCGCCATGCGGCCAGCGTGGCAGGTGCGCCCGGCAGGTCCGCGGCCCTAGCGATGAACGCTGCCGCGTCTACGTATGGAAGTGCGACGAAGCCGAACGCGCCGGCGAGGACCGCGGCTCCGAGCAGCCATCGCACGAGGCGGGGCACGTCCCGATGTTACACTGACGGGCTGTTGTGACTCCGTTCATCATCGCCATCGATGGCCCGTCCGGCTCGGGCAAGGGCACGCTCGCGCGGCGCCTTGCCGAGGCGCTCGGCTACCGTCACGTCGACACCGGCGCCATGTACCGCGCGGTGGCGTGGCGCGCTCACGAATTGGGCCACGCGCTGGACGATGAAGACGCGATCGCGAAGCTGGCGGAGACGTCGGCGATCACGCAGGAGGACGGCCGGTTCTCGATCGACGGGCATGATGTGACGCGTGCGATCCGGACGCCCGAGATCGATCAATCAGCGGCGCGGGTTGCGCGGCTGCCGCGGGTGCGGGCGGCGCTGGTCGCGCGCCAGCGATTGCTCGGGGCCGGTGGAGGAGTCGTGATGGAAGGCCGCGACATCGGTACCGTGGTCTTCCCGAACGCCGATGTGAAGGTCTATCTGGATGCCTCGGCCGAGGAACGCGCCAGGCGGCGTGCCAGCGACCCCGCGCACACCGGCAATCGGACGGATGTGGGAAGCGTGCAGACCGCCATGGCCGCTCGCGACCAGAGTGACTCGACGCGCACCGTCGCGCCGCTCCACGCCGCGCCCGACGCCGTCTATGTCGACACTACCGGGATGGGAGCCAACGAAGTGTTCGAGCGCGTCTTGGCCATCGCTAAGGCGCGCGGCGCCGCGTCCATTGCCGATTGAGGATTGGGGATTGACGATTTATTGACGATTCGCGATTGAGGATTGCGGCATTCAATTGGAAATTTAGTCATTGAACCAATGACTCAATGAGCCAATGCCCGATTCGCCAATTGAATGGCGCAATCCGCCAATCACCGGATCGTCAATAAATCCTCAATCGTCAATCGCCGATCGCCAATGGACGTGGTCGTCGGACGTTAGCGTTCTTCGAAGTCGTCCGACGACTCGGGGTCGAGTTCCCAGCGATGGCGGTCGCGTTCGGCGATCTCGTCTCCGCCCTGGAGCTCCTCGTCGTCGTCGTACTCGACGCCCAAAGCGCGGCCGATGTCGTCCACCACGTCCTGATCGGGCGTCGGATTGTCGCCCCCGGGCGCCTCGTCGCCGACCGACTCGGCGGCGGCCCAGTCGGCGTCGACGTCACCCGCAGTGAGCGCCGGGCTGGTGCTCGTGTGCTCCTGGATCTTGTGCGCCAACTCGGCCCGCCCGCTGCGAACGGCCGAAGCCGGACGGTCCAGATCAAGGCTCGACGGTACGCCGTGAATGTCGGCAACGGTCCGGCGCGGGCGGTCGAGGTTCGGCCTCTTCGCGGGAGCCTTGGGTGCGGGCTTCGGCGCCGGCTTCACCGGAGCGGTTGGGGCAGCGGCAACCTTTTTGGCGGCCTTGGCAGGCGGGCGAGCCTGGGCCTTCTTTGCCGCCGGCTTCTTGGCAGTTGCTTTCGTCGCGAGGCGGGCCGGGGCCTTTCGTCTGGCCGGAGCCTTCCTGGCCTTGGCCGGCGCGCCCTTACGCGCTGCACGCCGAGCCGGGGCGGCCTTCTTCTTCGCTTTCTTGGCCTTCTTCGCCGCGGAGGAGGTGCGAGCAGCCTTGGCAGCTTTCTTCGCAGGGCGCCGGGCGGCGGAGGCCTTGCGCGCGACTTTCTTCGTGGCCTTCCTGGCAGACCTGGCAGCCTTCTTCTTGGCCATGGCGCTTCCTTTCGGCTCCTTGACAGTTGGCGCTAAGTAGCGTAAAGTCTATTGGTTACGCGGGGCGCCGGCCCCCGCTCAAAGTCGACCGGCAATCTGCAAGTCAGGAGGACGCGCACCGCAATGGCACTTTCGCAAGACGAGCACAACCCGGCCACCGAGCCGAAGGGCGCTACCACCCCGACGGCTACGGCCGCGGGGCGGCAAGCTCCCAAAACCACCGCACTCTGGGCCAAAGACGACGAGTCGATCAGCCCCGAGGAGTTTGCCCGCCTGCTCGACCTTTACGATAACAGCTTCCGCAACATCGCGGAAGGAGAAGTCGTCAAGGGAACGGTCCTCAAAGTCACGGCCAATGAAGTCGTCATCGACGTCGGCTACAAGTCGGAAGGGGTGATCCCGGTCGACGAGTTCCTCGACGAGACCGGCGCCGTGATCGTGCGTGAAGGAGACGTGGTCGACGTGCTGCTCGAGCGCACCGAGGACCGCGACGGCCACATCGTGCTCTCGCGCGAGAAGGCCGAGAAGATGAAAATCTGGGACGAGGTCGAGCGCGCCTTTGCCGAACGCAAGGTCGTCATCGGCCGCGTCGTCGAGCGGATCAAGGGCGGTCTCGCCGTGGACATCGGCGTCCGCGCGTTCCTGCCCGGCAGCCAGATCGACGTTCGGCCGGTCCGCAACCTCGACGCGCTGAAGGGGCAGGAGCTCCGCATGCGCGTCATCAAGGTCAACAAGAAGCGCGGCAACATCGTCCTCTCGCGCAAGGTGCTCCTCGAGGAGGAGAACGCCGAGAAGAAGAAGTCCACGCTCGAGACCCTGGCCGAGGGCAAGGTGCTGCGCGGCGTGGTCAAGAACATCACCGATTACGGCGCGTTCATCGACCTGGGCGGCATCGACGGTCTGCTCCACATCACCGACATGTCGTGGGGCCGCGTCGGCCACCCGTCCGAGCTCTTCAAGGTCAACGACGAGATCGACGTGGTGGTGCTCAAGTACGACGCCGCCACCGAGCGCGTCTCGCTCGGCCACAAGCAGCTCGTGGTCGATCCGTGGACCACGGTGATGGATCGCTTCCCGGCCAGCGCGCGCGTCAGCGGCAAGGTCGTGAGCCTCACCGACTACGGCGCCTTCATCGAGCTCGAGCCGGGCGTCGAGGGCTTGATCCACGTCAGCGAGATGTCGTGGAGCAAGCGCGTCAAGCACCCGTCGAAGATCCTCAACGTCGGCGACACGGTGGAGGCGATGGTGCTCGGCGTCGACCCGGCAGCCCGCCGCATCTCGCTCGGCCTCAAGCAGGTCGAGAGCAACCCCTGGAACGAGCTGTCCGAGAAGTACCCGGTCGGCACGCGGATCAAGGGCAAGGTGCGGAACCTGACCGAGTTCGGCGCGTTCGTGGAGGTGGAAGAAGACATCGACGGTCTCATCCACATCTCGGACATGTCGTGGAGCAAGCGGGTCAAGCACCCGAGCGAAGTGCTCAAGAAGGGTGACGTGGTCGAGGCGATGGTGCTCAGCATCGACGCCGAGAACCAGCGCCTGTCGCTTGGCCTCAAGCAGCTCGCCACCGACATCTGGGAGGATTTCTTCTCCCGGCACAAGGTCGGCGACACCATCGAGGGCAAGGTCGTGCGCATGACCAACTTCGGTGCGTTCGTCGAGCTCGACGAGGGCATCGAGGGCTTGATCCACGTCAGCGAGTTCGACGACAGCCAGGGCGGCGAGAAGATCACGCTCGAAGTCGGCCAGACCACGCCGATGAAGATCATCAAGTTGAGCCCGTCGGAACGGAAGATCGGCCTGAGCATCCGTGCGCTCAAGACCGACGAGATCCGGACCGATTGGAACGACTACGCGTCGACGCAGGGGGACGGCAGCGCCACCCTCGGCGAGCGTCTGCGCATGAAGTAAGCAATAGGCTCTAGGCTCTGGACTCTAGGCTCTAGGAAGAGCTTGGGTTCTAGAGCCTGGAGCCTAAAGCCCAGAGCCTGTTTCCTATGACGAAAGCGGAACTGGTCGAAGAAGTCTCGCGCGTCTCGGATCTCACCAAGAAGCATTCCGAGGTGATCGTCGACACGGTGTTCCAGAGCATCATCGACGCTCTGCACCGCGGCGAGAAGATCGAGCTTCGCGGGTTCGGCAGCTTCCGCCTTCGCAAGCGCGAGCCGCGCAAGGGCCGGAATCCCAAGACCGGCGACAAGGTGGACGTCCCGCCCAAGAGCGTTCCGTACTTCAAGCCGGGCAAGGAGCTGAAGGACCTGATCAACCAGGATCCCGACGGTCCGGTGGACGACGGCGCGCCGATGTCTCCCGAAGCTGCCGAGTAGGCCGGTTTCCCAGGGATTGCCGTGGATCGGCTCTATGCCTCGTGGCGCTATGCCTACGTGACTGGCAGCCGCGACGCGAGCGAGTGCGTGTTCTGCGCCGCGCAACGCTCCGAGGAAGCGGGGGTGCTGATCGTGCACGATGCGCCGCTCGCGTTCGTCATCCTCAATCTCTTCCCCTACAACTCCGGTCACCTGCTCATCGTCCCGCGCCGCCACGTTGCGGACCTCACCGCCCTGACCCGCGACGAGCTGATCGTAATGGCCGAACTGACCCAGGCCGCCGCCCAGGTCCTCGCCGACGAATACGCGCCCCAGGGCATCAATATCGGGATGAACCTTGGCAAGCCCGCCGGGGCCGGCGTCGCCGACCACCTGCACGCCCACCTGGTGCCCCGGTGGACAGGCGATACCAACTTCATGACCGTCGTCGGCGACGTGCGCGTGCTTCCCGAGGAGATTGCGCAGACCGCGGCGCGGCTGCGGCCCGCGTTCGCCCGCGTCGTCGGTTCACGGTGAGGCATTCGCGCCGGGTATAATCACGGTTTATTCCTGCCGCGAATAAACCTTATACCCATGAATTTCGATCTATCCCCGGAACAGAAGGACATCCAGGCTCGAGCGCGTGACGTGGCGACGAACATTGTCGCGGCGGAGGCGCGCGCGATCGACGAGCAGGGCAGACTGCCGGCTTCGGTGAAGGCCGCGCTCGACGGCGTGGGACTTCTGAAGGCGGATCAGCTGGCGCTCGTCGTTGCCGTCGAGGAGATCGCCGCGGCAAGCGCAACCGCTGCCGCCCTGGCGTGCCTTGAGGATGGACCGAGCGGTGATTTCGCCGGCCTGCGCGGAGTGCCTCGTCAGGAAGCGGCCGGCGACCGGCAGTACCTCGCGCTCGGCGCCGTCTGCCTGGGGATCGGACGAGCGGCGCTGACCGAGGCGCTGAACGCGGCGCGGCAGCGGGGCGACCGGCCGGCGGGAGAGCCGTCCGGGCCGCCGCACTGGGCGCTCGCCGACGCGGCCACCGAGATGGACGGCGCGCGGTTGCTGGTTCACGCGGCTGCCAGCGGCGCGGGCGTGTCTGCGGCCGCGGCTTTCGTCCATGCGGGGGGCGCCGCGACACGTGCGGTCGACGCGGCGCTGCGGCTCGTTGGCTCTGATGGATTTCGGACTGGCAGCGTGCTCGAACGCGCCGCCCGCGACGTGCGAAGCGCCTGGCTCGTCCTCGGCTCCGAGGACGAGGCCCGTAGACTGGCCGCCGACGCGCTGCTGTCCTGAAGCCAACGCGAAGGCGTTCTGCCCTTTTGCCTTCTGCCTTTTGCCTTCTGCCTTTTGCCTTTTGCCTTCTGCCTTGACTAGCATTCCCCGCGAATGCCCCGCGACGCCCGGCGTGCCGCCCAGGCCCGCGCCGACCAGATTCGCGCGTTCCGGCGCGAGTTGCGAACCCTCGCCGACGAGGAGGCGTTCCGTCCCTCACCCGAACAAGAGGCCGCGCTCACCGCGCACCACGAGCGGGTGCTCGCCTCGCTGGCCCGCGACTTCGACATCGATCGATCGGAGCGCGAGGGACAGTTGTCGCGAGGGATGCAAATTGCCTCGCTGCTCGGCGCGGCGGCGTTGGTCGCTGCCGTAGCTGCGCTCGTCAATCAGTTCTGGGGGCGGCTCGGCCTGCCGGCCCAGGTGACGCTCCTGACGTTCTTTCCCTTGGCCGCGCTCGCCGGTGTGCAATTCGCGGCCGAACGCGAGCGCACCCGTTACGTGGCGGGATTGTTCGGGCTGGTCGCGCTCGGCACCGCCTGGTTCGCGATGGGTATGATCGCGCGGGTCCTCAATCTGCCGCTCTCGCCGCTGCTGTTCTGGCCGGCGGCGGCGTTCGGGATCGCGGTGGCGGTCAGCTATGGGTTCCGGCTGGTGTTCGCGCTGTCGCTGGCGGTATCGGTGGTTGCGATGGCGAGCGTCTTCTTCGCCGGTGGTGGGGTGCCTTGGCCGGTGCTGTTCGATCGGCTGGAGCCGTTCACCGGCGCTGCATTCGCGCTGCTCGTCCTGTCACGTCACGTCGCCCCGCTGAGCGACGGCTTCGACAACACCGCGCGCCACACCGCGCTGGTGTTGCTGCTCGGCGCGTTGTTCATGCTCGCGAACGTGTCGGGGCTGAGCCTCCTGGCATTTGCGCCGAGCACGGCTCAGATCGTTTACCAGGTTGTGTTCGTGCCGCTGTCGATCGCGCTGCTCTGGCGCGCGCTTCGCACCGGCGACTCTCGAGGCGCCACCCTGATAGCCGTTGCCTTCGCCCTCTTCATCCTCGTCCGCTATTTCGACTGGTTCTGGGACTGGATCCCGGCGTGGGCGTTCTTCGTCGTGCTTGCCGGGATGGCGTTTGCGAGCATTGCGCTCCTGCGCCGGGTACGGCACCGGCCGGAAACGGAAGCCATATGAGCCGCCTTGTCGTCGCGGCGCTGGTGCTCCTGATTACCGTCGGCGGACTGTTCGGGGCAGCGGCCTGGAACCGCGCCGGCGACGTGCAGTCCATCGTCCTGACCGAGCGCGAACTTCGCCTCGCGTGGAATGGGCCTTTGGATCGTTCCGAGATCCGCCTGAGGCTCCAGTGGCAGCCGCGTCGGGACGCCCAGGATGCGCGGTTCTGGCTCACCGACCTCAAGCTCCGTGAGATCGGCTTCACGACCGGTGTGCCGGCCGGCGCACCCGAGGCAGAGCTGTTCTACGGCCGCAGCCTGCCGCGCCTGGCATGGGTTGCCTTCGAGCTGAACGGCCCGGCCTGGCGCCTCATCGAGCAGCGCATCGAGATGAGCAGACCGTTCGACCTCGCGGAACCAACGCGAGCCTACGGACGGCCGCTGGAACGAAGCCGGCTGGTGCCGATCGATGCCGCGGTGACACCCGAGCCGCTGCGCCGCCGCTACGCCGACGCTCCTGTGATCGTGATACCGGCCGTGATCCGCATGCACTATTTCTCGAGCGAGAAGGAGGGGCCATCGGTGTGGGGCGAAGTGGAGGACCTGGTGTCACCCGAGATCTCGGTTCCCGCGCGCCTCCGCGGACACCTGCCGCCGCCGGCCAAGGAAAGCGACCAGGAGCCGCGCTATGAAGTCGACTTTCGCGTGGGCCGGTTGGGGGCGCCGTGGGTAGAAGACATACGGCGCCTGTCCAATGATGATTGAGGACTGATGATTGGCGACTTATTGACGATCCGACGATTGGGGGATTGCGCCATTCCAATGAAGATTGGTGCATTGGGAAAATGGCGATTGCATCAATCACGATTCGTCGATTGACTGGTCGAATGGCGATTGGGGCTCAATCCTCAATCGTGATTCTCACAATCTCTCAATTTCGCGATGCCGCAATCACCAATCGAATGAGGCAATCGCCAATCGCCGGATCGTCAATAAATCGTCAATCGTCAATCCTCCATCGTCAATGGGACGCGGGCACTACCCCAGCAGCCCTTTCGCGATAGTCACCAGCTGCATATTCGACGTGCCTTCGTATATTTGGCCGATCTTGGCGTCGCGATAGAGCTTCTCGACGGGGTAGTCCTTGACGAACCCGTACCCGCCGTACAGGTTGACGGCGGCCGAAGTGACGCGCTCGGCGGCTTCCGACGAAACGATCTTGCACATCGCCGCTTCCTGCAGGAACGGCAGTCCGGCGTCGCGAAGACGGGCGGCGTTGTAAACCAGCAGCCGCGATGTCTCGACGTCGATGGCCATCCGCGCCAGCTGGAACTGCACACCCTGGAAGTCGCTGATCGGTTTGCCGAACTGCTTCCGGTCTCTCACGTACTTGACGGTGTGATCGAGCGCGCCCTGCGCAAGTCCGACCATCTGCGCGCCGATCCCGATCCGCCCTTCGTTGAGCGTCTCGATCGCCACCTTGTA
>DATJFF010000312.1:0-17196 GCA_035495795.1 Vicinamibacterales bacterium | reverse complement strand
AGCCTATTTAGCGCCAGCCAGCGCCATCACGACGTCGATCTGGAAGCGCACGAAGCGGTGCAGTTCGGTCTCCAGGATGCGCTCCTGATCGCTGTGCGCGCCGAAGCCCTTCGGGCCGTCTTCGGTGTCCAGTGCCGGGCCGATGCCGTAGCAGTTGATTCCCTTCGATCGGACCTGCGCCATGTCGCTGGCGCCCGTGCTCATCGTCGGAAGCACTTCCGCGCCGTAGTGGAGCTTCGTCTGCCGCTCGATGACGGTGTATGCCTCGGTGGTGAGAGAAGACGTGCCGGCCGGGCGATAGCGGTCGCGTGCCCAACGGACTTCGACGTTGGGATCGTTGATCACCTTCCGGACCTCGTCGAGAAACTTGCTCTGATCCTCGTCGGGGTGCAGCCGAACGTCGATCGTCGCCTTGCTCTCGGACGGAATCACGTTGTAACGGTAGCCGCCGCCGACGATTGTCGGAACCAGCGAGGTGTGCAGCATCGACCAGTGGGCCGGTTCGTTCTCCAGCAGCCACTCCGCGGCAGGAGCGTGGACCTTCGGATCCGGGTTCAACACGTCACGGTAGCGCGCCGCCTGCTCCGGCGTGGACATCGACGCCAGTTTCTTGAAATAGGCGCCGGTCGTTTCGTTGACCCGCAGCGGCGGCACCCACTCGGCGACTTTGCCGACCGCGGCCGAGAGGCGCGTCACCGAGTTGCCGCGCGACGGCACCGACCCATGGCCGGCCGGCCCGCGCGCGATCAGCTCGATCGGACGCGGTTCCTTCTCCGTCGTGCCGACGTTCGCGCGGGTCACCTTGCCGCCGGTGCGAACCACGCCGCCGCCTTCCGCCAGGCAGTACTCCGCGTTGATCGCGTCGAGATGGTTGTCGATCATGAACTGGGCGCCGACTTCCGGCGCGCCCTCTTCGCCCGACTCGGCCAGGAAGATCACGTCGCGATCGAGCGGTGTGCCGGCGCGCTTCAGCTTGATCATCAGCATCAGGCTGGCCACGAGGTTGTCCTTGTCGTCTACGGTGCCGCGGCCGTAGATATAGCCGCCGTCGCGCTCGGCGCCGAATGGCGGATGCGTCCACTTCTTCGGATCGACCGTCACGACGTCGGTGTGCCCCATCACGAGCAGCGGCCGCTTCTTGCCATTCCCCTTGAGGCGGGCAACCACGTTCGGCCGCTGCGGGTCCTTGGCGAACACCTGGTAGGGGATGCCTTCCTTGTCGAGCACCTTCTTCACGTACTCGACGGCGCGAATCTCGTTGCCGGGCGGGCTGCTCGTGTCGAGCTGGACGAGCGCCAGGAAGTGGGTGAGGGTCTCCGCCTCGAATGCCGCATCGGGCTTTGACTGAGCGGTGAGCCCCCCCGGGGCGCCAAGCGTGACGGCCAGCGCAGACAAGGCGAGTAGACGGTACATGCCGGGAAGTATAAGGGGCGTCACGTGCCGCGCCGAAGCTTGCGCGTTACTCGAGCCGAGGCGGAGCCTGCCGCGCCGAAGCTTGCGCGCTCACTCCAGCGGAGGCGGGTCGAACGGGAGGAGCGCTCCGGTCGAGCGAGTCGGCTGGGGGTGCGGTGTGTCGGCGAAGCCGTGGACGCTGACACCGAGCAGGCGTATCGGCCGGCGGCCGGCGTCGGTTTTCTCCAGCAGCGCCAGCGCACGGGCCGATAGCTCGTCGGCATCGCGGGTGCCGATGCGGGTGCTGTGGCTGCGGGTGATCGTCGTGAAGTCGCTGTAGCGGACCTTGATGACGACGGCTCGCGCGAACAGCTCCTTTCGCTCGAGCCATGAAGCGGCGTCTCGGGCCATCTCGTCGATCTCTCGCCGGACGTCGGCGAGCCGGGTCAGGTCCTCGGCATAGGTAACTTCCGAGCCCGACTGCTTGGTTGGACGGTTCGGCTCCACGTGACGGTCGTCGCGGCCGTGGGCGAGATCGATCAACCAGTCGGCCAGAGCGCCGACCAGCGCCCGCAGATCGTCGGCGGTCCGGCCGCGCACGTCGGCCAGTGTCTGCAGCCCGTGCTCGCGCAGCCGGGTTGCGGTCTTGGGGCCGACACCCCAGAGCGCGTCCACCGGCAGGTCGCGAACGAAGGCGTCCACGCGATCGGGCGCGATCACCGTGAGCCCGTCCGGCTTCTTCCACCCAGAGGCGATTTTCGCGAGAAACTTGTTCGGCGCCACGCCGGCCGAGGCGGTGAGACCGGTGGCGGTGCGAATCTCCGTCTTGACGCGACGGGCAACCTTCACCGCGAGCGGTTCGCCCCACGCATTCTCGGTGACGTCGAGATACGCCTCGTCGAGGGACAGCGGCTCCACGAGCGGCGTGACCGATCGATAGATCGCGAACACCTGCTGCGAGATGGTCCGATACTTTGCGAAATCGGGCCGGACGATGATCAGGCCGGGACAGAGTCGCACGGCGCGTGACATCGGGATGGCGGAGCGCACGCCGTACCGCCGGGCCTCGTAGCTCGCTGCCGCCACCACCCCGCGGCCCTGCGGATCGCCGCCGACGGCAACCGGCTTGCCGCGCAGCGCCGGGTTATCGCGCTGTTCGACCGACGCGTAGAACGCGTCCATATCGATGTGGAGGATCTTCCGCACCTATCGCACCCGCCGCACCAGTCGCACCCGCCGCACCAGTCGCACCCGTCGCACCAATCCTTATCCTGTGCTTCCGAATCCGCCTCGCGTGGGCTGTTCCACCTCGTCCACTTCCTGCCATGCCACGCGCGGCGCGGGCAGCACGATGCCCTGGGCGATGCGATCGCCTCGCTTGACGAGCACGGAGGCGTCGGTGACGTTGATGACCTGCACTTTCACCTCGTCGGCAGGCCCGCAGTAATCCGAGTCCACCACTCCGACGCCGTTGGCGACCATCAGTCCACGTTTCAGCGGCGTACTGCTGCGTGCGAATATCCCCAGGAAGTAGCCGTTCGGCACGGCGATCACGAGTCCGGTCCCTACCAGGCGAATTTGACGAGGCGGGATCTCGACGTCGGTGGCCGCCGAGAGATCGAATCCGGCGGCGCCGCCAGTAGCCGGTTCGGGCAGGCTGACGGCCGGATCGAGGCGTTTGATGCGAAGGAGCATGGGAAGATAGTAATGAATCGAAGGCCCCCAAGGGCATAGGTGCATAGGTGCAGGGTGCAAAGGTGCGATTGATGATTGAGAGAAAGCTGACCGCGTGGGTTCTGCCGGCGATCGTGGCCGCGGCAATTTGTGGGTCGATGCTGTCGCTTCGGGCCGAGCAGGCGGCGCCGGCGAATCCGGCCGACGTCGCGCTCGATCGCGTGCTGCCGATCGATCCGGCGGTTCGTGCCGGGACCTTGTCCAATGGACTGCAGTTCCTCATCCGCCGCAATGGCCGTCCCGCCAATCGCGTCTCGCTCCGGCTCGCCGTGAACGCCGGATCGATGCAGGAGGAGCCGGATCAGCGCGGGCTCGCGCACTTCATCGAGCACATGGCCTTCAATGGCAGCGAGAACTTCAAGCCCGGCGAGCTGGTCGCGTTCCTCGAGTCGATCGGCGCCCGGTTCGGCCCGCACGTGAACGCCTCGACCAGCTTCGACGAGACGATTTACATGCTCGACGTCCCGACTGACCGCGATGGGTACGTGGACAAGGGGCTCCTCGCGCTGCGCGACTTCGCCGCCGGCGTGTCGCTGTTGCCTGATGAGATCGACAGGGAGCGCGGCGTCGTGCTGGAGGAATGGCGCGGCCGGCTCGGGGCGAGCTCCCGCATCACCGACAAGCAGCTGCCGGTGCTGCTCCAGGACTCCCGATACGCGGAGCGGCTCCCGATCGGGACACCGGAGGTGATCAAGGGCGCGCCGCGCGAGCGCCTGGCGAGCTTCTACAAGAGATGGTACCGCCCGGATCAGATGGCGATCGTCGTCGTCGGAGACCTCGATCCGGCCGAGGCCGAAAAACTCGTGCGGGCGAGATTCGAAGGAATCGCGCGTCCGACCGAGCCGGTCGGAACGGTCAATCGGACGATTCCGCCGCATAAGGAAACGCTTTACAGCCTCGCCACTGATCCCGAAGCGCAGGGTTGGACGGTCAGCCTCGACTTCAAGAGCACTCTGCAGCAGCAACGCACGGTGGCGGACTACCGTGCCGCCCTTGTCCGGCAACTGGTCGGCGAGATGCTGAACCCGCGGCTGCGAGAGATCGCCAGGCGCCCAAACGCACCGTTCATCCAGGCGGAGGCCGGTGCCGACACCTTCGGCCGGACGCTGCAGCTGTTCGAAATCAGCGCGGCCGTCCCCGAGAACGGCCTCGCACCCGGACTCGAGGCGATCGTCGTCGAGGCCCGGCGCGTGCAGCAGTACGGATTCACCGCCGACGAGCTCGATCGGGCGCGGCGGGCGCTGCTCGCCTTCTACGAGCGGGCCTACAACGAGCGCGCGACCAACGAGAGCCCGCGCTACGCGAGCGAATACGTCCGCCACTTCCTGGAGGGCGAGCCGATTCCGGGGATCGCGCTGGAGTATCAGATCGCTTCGACCTACCTTCCGACGGTCACCGTGGACGAGGCGTCGAAGGTGGGGCGTGCGTTTATCACCGACGAGAACCGCGTCGTCCTCGCGGTTGCGCCGGAGAAGCCCGGCGTGGCTCCGCCCACCGTGGACGGCTTGAAGGAGGCGGTTGCGAAGGCCAGTCGCGCGCCCGTGGCGCCGTGGACCGACCCGACGGCGGGCCGGACCCTGATCGAGAAGCCGCCGACGCCGGGCAAGGTCACCAACTCCCGAACGATTCCGGAGATGGGGATCACCGTGTTGACGTTGTCCAACGGCGTCGACGTGTGGATGAAGCCCACCGACTTCAAGAACGACCAGGTGCTGCTCAGCGCCTTCGCGGTCGGTGGCACCTCGCTTGCGCCCGAGGCCGAATTCCACGGCGCGGAGATGGTGTCGTCGCTGGTCGGCATCGGCGGAGTGGGCGGATTCAGCCCGGTCGATTTGAGCAAGATGCTCGCCGGGAAGATCGCGAGCGCGACGCCGGCGGTTGACGCGTACACGCAGGAGATCAGCGGATCGACCACCCCACGCGATATCGAAACGGCGCTGCAGCTCAACTACCTGGCGCTCACCGCGCCGAACTTCACGACCGAATCGCTGGAGTTGCTGAAGCGACGGCTCGGCGCCATGCTCGAGAACCAGGCGCAGAATCCCAAGGCGGTATTCGCCGAGAAGGTGCAGCTGGTCAACACCTCGAACCACTACTCGGCGCGGATGATCACGCCGAAGGATCTCGGCGGCCTGCAGCTCGAGCCGATGCGGCGCTTCTACGAGGGGCGCTACGGCAATGCCGCCGACTTTACCTACTTGTTCGTCGGCGCGTTCAAGGTCGAGGAGCTGACTCCGCTCGTCGAACGGTGGCTCGGCGGCCTGCCGTCGACCGGCAAGAAGACGGCCGCGTTCCGCGACATGGGTGTCCGGTTCCCGTCTTCGGTTACGCGCGAGACGGTTACGAAAGGCAAGGATCCCGCGAGCCAGACCGTCATCTCGTTCTTTGCCGACGCGGGCAAGGACGAGTTCGAGATGCACCGGCTGCGCGCCGCCGGTAACGTGCTGAGCATTCGCCTCCGCGAGATCCTGCGCGAAGAGCTGGGCGGCACGTACGGCGTGTCGGTCGGCTATGAGTCGAGCCTCCCGCTGCCCGGTTACGGCGCGGTGGTCGTGCAGTTTGGCAGCGCCCCGGAGAATGTGGACAAGCTGCAGAAGGCCGTCTTCGACGAAGTCGCCCGCCTGAAGACGGAAGGACCCTCAGCGGAGGACGTCACGAAGGTGAAGGAGATGGAGAAGCGCGACCTCGAAACCAACGCGCGGCAGAATCAGTACTGGATCGGATCGCTCCAGACGGTGCTGCTGTACGGGTGGGATCCGGCCAGCATCCTGCGCCGGCCGCAGCGAGCCGACACGCTGACTCCAGAGCTGCTTCACGGGATCTTCAAGAAGTACTTCCCGATGGACCGCTATACCGTCGTCACGCTGAAGCCGGAGTGAAGGAGACCACGAAGGCATTCGTCCCTTCGTGGTTTCTTTTGCTATAGTCGATAGTTTCCATGGCACCGCAATACGTCTACGTGATGAAAGGGTTGGGGAAGACCTATCCCCCCGACCAGACCGTACTTCGCGATATCTGGCTGTCCTTTCTTCCTGGCGCCAAGATTGGCGTGCTCGGCCTGAACGGCGCCGGCAAGTCCACGCTCCTCAAGATCATGGCCGGCGTCGAGACGAATTTCGTCGGCGAGGCGTTCGCGGGCGAAGGCGTCACGGTCGGCTACCTGCCCCAGGAGCCGCAGCTCAATACCGCGAAGGACGTGAAAGGCAACGTCGAGGAAGGCGTAGCCGAGTTGAAGGCCGTGCTCGAGCGCTACGACGCGGTGAACATGAAGCTCGGCGAGGACCTCTCTCCGGACGAGATGGAGAAGGTGCTCGACGAGCAGGCGAAGCTGCAAGACCGGATCGACGCAGCCAACGCCTGGGACCTGGACTCGCGCCTCGAATTGGCGATGGATGCCCTCCGCTGCCCGCCAGGTGACGCCGATGTGACGACGCTGTCGGGCGGCGAGCGCCGCCGTGTCGCGCTGTGCCGGCTGTTGCTGCAGGCGCCAGACCTGCTGTTGCTGGATGAGCCGACCAATCACCTCGACGCGGAATCTGTGGCGTGGCTGGAGCGGTTCCTCAAGGAGTACGCGGGCACGGTCGTCGCCGTCACGCACGATCGCTACTTCCTGGACAATGTCGCCGGCTGGATTCTCGAGCTCGATCGCGGCAGCGGGATTCCGTACGAGGGCAACTACACCGGCTGGCTGGAGCAGAAGCAAGCCCGACTGGCCAATGAAGAGAAGGCGGAGACACGCCGGCAACGCACGCTGCAGCGGGAACTCGACTGGATTCGGATGTCGCCGCGAGCGCGGCAGGCTAAAGGCAAGGCGCGCCTCAACGCCTACGAGCAACTCCTCAGCGAAGACACGGCGCAGAAGATCGAGTCGGTCGAGATCTACATCCCGCCCGGTCCGCGATTGGGCGACGTGGTCATCGAGGCGCGAAACCTGCGCAAGGCGTACGGCGATACCGTGCTGTTCGAAGATCTGTCCTTCACGCTGCCGCGTGCCGGCATTGTCGGCGTGATTGGTCCGAACGGCGCCGGCAAGACCACGCTGTTCCGGATTGTTACGGGGCAGGAGAAGGTGGACGGCGGCAGCCTCAAGCTCGGCGAGACAGTTCAACTCGGCTACGTAGATCAGAGCCGCGACTCGCTTCGGGCCGACAAGACGGTCTGGGACGAGATCAGCGATGGACAGGACGAGCTGACGCTCGGCAAGAAGACGGTCGCATCGCGTGCCTACGTGTCGTGGTTCAACTTCAAGGGCGCGCAGCAGCAGCGCAAGGTCGGTACGCTGTCCGGCGGCGAGCGCAATCGCGTGCACCTGTCGAAACTCCTCAGGCGCGGCTCGAACCTGCTGCTGCTCGACGAGCCCACCAACGATCTCGACGTGGACACGCTGCGGGCGCTCGAGGAGGCGCTCCTCAACTACGCGGGGTGCGTGGTCGTGATCAGCCACGACCGCTGGTTCCTCGATCGCATCGCGACACACATGCTCGCCTTCGAGGGCGACAGCGAGGTCGTCTGGTTCGAAGGTAATTACCAGGATTACGAAGCGGATCGCCACCGCCGGCTGGGCGCCGCCGCCGATCAGCCGCACCGGATCAAGTATCGGAAGATGACGAGGTCGTAGGCTCTGCCAAGGCCTCAAGACCTCAAGACCTCAAGACCCAACCTAACGAGGTGCCCCGATGACCGCAGATCAGGCGAAGGCCATTGCCGAAGTAATGGGACAGCAGATCCAGCAGGAGTGGATGACTACCGTCAAGGTGCTGGAGGCGATTCCCGAGGACAAGAAGAACTACAAACCAGCGGGCGACAGCCGCTCGGCGTGGGACCTCGCGGTCCACATCTGCCGTTCGGATGCGTGGTTCCTCAACGGCGTCCTGACCCACGACTTCTCGATGGGGCCCCAGGACTCGCCGTCGCCGACGGTAAAGGGCCTGGTCGATTGGTACAAGGCCGAAATGCCGAAGCTGCTCGAGAAGGTCCTGGCGATGGAGCCGGCGAAGCTCGCCAGCGTCGTGGACTTCTTTGGCATGAAGATGCCGAACGCGCACTTCCTCGTCTGGCAGGCCACTCACAACGCGCATCACCGCGGCCAGCTCTCCACTTACCTCCGTCCGATGGGCGCGAAGGTGCCGAGTATCTACGGCGGCAGCTTCGACGAACCGTGGAAGGGGTGAGGTGAGCGCGTCGGGAGGACGAGGCTGACGCGCGCACGGCTTCGCCGCGCGCGCCGCGTGGTGTCCGGGAGGGACATGGCGATCGGGATTCCGGCGCCCGGCGATTACTCCGGGCGCGCGGGAGGGACTGTCAGGCACATTGCTGCTGCGAGGGTCAGTCCCGTATCCCTCCCACAGTGTCCCTCCCGAATGGTGCGGTGCGCGTCGGCCGCGGCCGTGATGCTCTTTGCGGCGGCCGCAGCCGCCTGCACGCCCCAGGCTCCCGACCTTGTTCTTCTCAGCGCCCGCATCTTTACGGCCGATCCCGGCCGGCCGTGGGCCGAGGCCGTCGCAATCCGCGGCGCGCGAATCGTCGCCGTTGGCTCGACAGCAGACGTCGGCGGGCTGGCGGGACCTTCAACGGCGAAGCGCGATTTGGGCGGGCGGACGGTGATACCCGGCTTCAATGACGCGCACGTCGCGGATCCCGGCGGCGATGCCGCGAGCATTCGGCCGTTCGTCCAGGCCGCTCTCGGATATGGTGTGACGTCGATGCAATGGTTTGTCGGCGCGCGCACGGTGGCCGAGGCCGGTGCGGCGCTCATCGAGGCCGACACGCCCGCGCGCTTTCGCGTGTTTCGAATGCCGCGCATTGGCCCCGATGGCGCAACGATCGAGAGCCGGCCGCACCTCCCGCCGCAACCGAGCCCGCGCGTGGACATTCGCGGCATGGGATTCGAGCTTGGTGAAGCCGGCGGAGCCCGCCTGATGCAGGCGGTTGGCTGGGGCTACAGCACCGAAGACCTGCTGGCCGTCGAACCAGCCACGGACCAGGTCCTCGACACCTACGTCGGTGCGGTGGAGCGCGCAGGTCTCGCTGAGGTGTGGGCGCGCAAGCGCCCGAGAGTTGAGCAGGCAGGTCCGGGCGCAGTAGCGCTGGCGCCGCGCCTGAAGGCGCAGGGCATGGTCGTCGTCCAGCGCGCCGGCGGGGACCGTCCCCTTGCGTCGTTGCTGCATGCTGGGGTTCACCTGGCCCTGGCGTCAGGCAATCACCGGAATCCGTTCGCGGTGATCGCCTGGGCAACCTCACCCGAGCGCGGCGTCGAGGCGCTCACCATGGAGGAAGCGATTACCGCGTTGACCCGCGGCGGCGCCTACGCCGAGTTCTCGGATCGTGAGAAGGGTCACGTGAGCGTCGGCGCGCTGGCGGATCTCGCCGTTCTTTCGATCGATCCGTTCGCCGCGACCCGCGATCGTCTCGCCGGCGGACACAGCGTGCTGACGCTCATCGGAGGGCGCACCGTCCACGATGTTCCCTGACCTTCGCTCGTTTCTCAGCCAGTTGCGACGCGATCGCGACCTCGTCGAGGTGGCCGCGCCCGTGGACGCCCATCTCGAAGCCGCCGAGATCCACCGCCGGGTGATTGCCGCCGGTGGACCGGCGCTGCTGTTCACGAACGTGCGCGGCAAGGCGTTCCCCCTCGTCACGAACCTGTTCGGTACAGCCCGCCGCGCCGAGCTCGCCTTCGGGCAGCGGCCGCTCCGGTTCATCAAGGATCTTGTCCATTTCGCCGAAACCGTGCTGCCGCCGAGCCCGGCCAAACTGTGGGGCGCGCGCGGCCTGGCCAGTGAGCTGCTCAAGGTTGGCGTCAAGCGGCAGCGCTCGGGTCCGGTCACCGAGGTGGTGAGCCGCGAGCTGGGCCTGGACAAGCTGCCGGTGCTCACGTGCTGGCCTGAGGACGGCGGGCCGTTTGTGACGCTACCGCTCGTCTACACCGCCCATCCTGACGGCAAGGGATCGAACCTCGCGATGTATCGCCTGCACGTCCACGACGCCCGGACCACCGGCATGCACTGGCAGATCGGCAAGGGCGGCGGCTTCCACTACCAGGTTGCCGAAGGGCGCGGGCAGGCGCTGCCGGCAACGGTCTTCTTCGGCGGGCCTCCGGCGCTGATCCTCGCCGCCGTGGCCCCGCTTCCCGAGAACGTGCCGGAGATGATGCTCGCCTCGCTGATTGCAGGACACCGCCTGCCGCAGGTGCCTGGTCCGAACGGGCATCCGCATCCTCTGGTCGCGACCGCGGAGTTCGCGCTGATCGGGGACGTGCCGCCGCATGTCCGGCGTCCGGAGGGCCCGTTCGGCGACCACTACGGCTACTACTCGCTCCGGCACGATTACCCCGAGTTCCGCGTCACCAGAATCGCCCATCGCCACGACGCGATTTATCCAGCGACGGTGGTCGGCAAACCGCGCCAGGAAGACTTCTACATCGGCGATCTTCTCCAGGAGCTGCTGTCGCCTCTGTTCCCGTTGGTGATGCCGGCGGTGGAGCAGCTCTGGTCGTACGGAGAGACGGGGTACCATTCGCTCGCCGCCGCGGTCGTCAAGCAGCGCTACAAGCGCGAGGCGATGGCGAGCGCCTTCCGAATCCTCGGCGAGGGCCAGCTGTCGCTGACGAAGTTCCTGTTGCTGACCGATCGTCACATCAACCTGAAGGACTTCCGGGCAACGCTCGAGCACGTGCTGGCTCGCACCGACCCGCGTGCCGACCTCTACGTGTTCTCGAACCTCTCGATGGACACGCTCGACTACACCGGTCCCACGGTCAACGAAGGCTCCAAGGGGGTGTGGCTCGGGCTCGGTGATCCGATCCGCGAGCTGCCGCGCAGCTTCGCGCCTTCCCAGTCGCCTCCAGCCGAGATCAGCGACGTTCGCGTCTTCTGCGGCGGCTGTCTGGTGGTGCAGGGGCCGCGCTATGCCGACGACGCGATGGCACCGGCGCGGCTGGCGGGGCACCCGGCGTTCGCCGGCTGGCCGCTGATCGTCCTCACCGACGATGCGGCGCGGGCGACGCGAAGCGAGATCAACTTCCTGTGGACGACGTTCACGCGCTTCGAGCCGGCGGCGGACATTCATGCCGCCGCTACGAGCGTCGTCCGCCACCACATCGCTTACGAGCCGCCGGTGGTGATCGATGCGCGAATGAAACCGTGGTATCCCGGTGAGCTCACCTGCGCGCCGGACACCGCGGCCCTGGTCACGGCGCGCTGGAAAGAGTACTTTCCTGCCGATCGTGTGGAGATGGGCGACTCGGAGCGGGGGCACCTCGACTGAGGGCAGGAGGCAGGAGGTATGAGGCAGGAAATAGGAGATAGGAACCAGGAGCCAGGAACCGGGAAATAGGAACCGAGACGGGCCTGACCGTACGGGGAGGGGCGGCAACGGGGTGTCTGCGATAATGATGGTGTGAGCGATACGACGACCAACGGGATCCGGATCCAGGTGAAGACGCAGTTCCTGCCCGATCGCAGCTCGCCAGGTGACGACCAGTATGTGTTCGCGTACCACATCAAGATCTCGAACCTCGGACGGGAAATCGCGCAGCTGATCAGCCGCCACTGGATCATCACCACTGCCGACGGGGAGACCGAAGAGGTGCAAGGCGCGGGCGTCGTCGGCGAGCAGCCGGTGCTCAGCCCCGGCGAGCAGTTCGAGTACACGAGTTTCTGTCCACTGAAGACCAACGTTGGCACGATGCACGGCAGCTACACGATGGTCACGCCCTCTGGCGAGGTATTCCAGGCGCGGATTGCGCCGTTCACGCTGGCTGTGCCGCACGCCCTCAACTAACCCCACAGTCCACGTCTTCGCATATGCCATCAGCTCGAACGCCCCTCCGCTTCTGCTCGTATCCATCGGTTCGGCGAGCCGCCGGATGCGCCACCCGAGTGAAGTGAGGGGTCGAATATGGCATTGATGCGTTCTGGCGCGCCCCGCATGGCTCGGGCGGAGCGATCGGGAGCCGGTCGCGTCGCGATCGGTGCCGAGACCCCGAAGAAGCCGTTCAACCGCTCGGCGGCCTGGCGCGAGGCGCGCGAGCTGCTCTATCAGCACCGCCGCCGGCTGCTCCTCGGCCTGATGCTGATGCTGGTCTCGCGGCTCGCCGGCATCGTGCTCCCGGCGCTGTCCAAAGTGGTGATCGACGAGGTCATCGGCAAGTCACGGCACGACCTGCTGCTGCCGATCGCGCTCGCCGCCGGCGCTGCCACCGTCGTGCAGGCGGTGACCAGCTTCGCGCTCTCCCAGCTGCTCGGCGTGGCCGCACAGCGGGCGATCACCGACATGCGGAAGCGCGTCCAGGCGAAAATCATGCGCCTGCCGGTGCGCTACTTCGACTCGACACAGACCGGGATTCTGCTGTCGCGGATCATGACCGACGCCGAAGGGATCCGGAACCTCGTCGGCACCGGTCTCGTGTCGCTGGTCGGCGGCATGGTCACGGCAGTCATCAGCCTCGGCGTGCTGCTCTTTCTGAACTGGCGGCTGACGGTGGTCACCGCCCTCGTGCTGGGCGCGTTCGGCGGCGGGATGGCGTACGCGTTCAAGCGTCTCCGCCCGCTGTTCCGCGAGCGCGGCAAGATTCAGGCGGAGGTCAGCGGCCGGCTGACCGAGGCGCTCGGCGGCATCCGGATCGTCAAGAGCTATACCGCGGAAAAGCGTGAGGAGATCGTCTTCACGAAGGGCGCGCACCGCCTCTTCCGCAACATCGCCCAGTCGATGACCGGCGTCTCCGCGACGACCTCGGGCAGCACGGTGATCGTCGGCGTGATCGGCGTCGTCATGATCTGGATCGGCGGCAGCGACATCCTGGCCGGCCAGATGACGCTCGGCGACTTCATCATGTACGTCTTCTTCATCGGGTTGCTCGCCGCGCCGCTGATCTCGATCGCCAGCATCGGCACCCAGATTACCGAGGCGTTCGCCGGCCTCGACCGGATCCGCGAGATCCTCGATATGGAGACCGAGGACGAAGCCGACGCCGACAAGCCCTCGCTCGGGCCGATCCAGGGACACATCCGGTTCGAGGATGTGTGGTTCGAGTACAACCCGGATCGTCCGGTCCTGAAGGGGATTACGTTCGATGCCGCGCCGGGCACGACCACGGCGCTGGTCGGCTCGAGCGGGTCGGGGAAGAGCACTCTGATCAGTCTGGTCATGGCCTTCAACCGGCCGCTCAGGGGACGCGTGCTGGTGGACGGCAGCGACCTCAACGACGTCCCGCTCCGCGACTACCGCGAGCAGCTCGCCTCGGTCCTCCAGGAGAACTTCCTCTTCGACGGGACGATTGCCGACAACATCGGCTACGCGCAGCCCGGCTCGACGCTGGACGAGATCAAGCACGCCGCGCAGGTCGCGCACTGCGAGGAGTTCATCCTGCGATTCCCCGAAGGTTACGACACGATCGTCGGGGAGCGGGGCATCAAGCTCTCCGGCGGTCAGCGCCAGCGCGTCTCCATTGCCCGCGCCATCCTCGCCCAGCCGCGCATCCTGATTCTGGACGAGGCGACGTCGAGCCTCGACAGCGAGAGCGAGGAGATGATCCAGGACGGTCTCAAGACGCTGCGGAGCGGCCGGACCACGTTCGTCATCGCCCACCGGCTGTCGACCATCCGCAGCGCCGACCAGATACTGGTGATGGAGGGCGGCGAAATCGTCGAGCGCGGAACTCACGAGGCGCTGCTCGCCGCGAACGGGCGATACCGGCAGCTCTACGACAAGCAGTACAAGCTGGAGACGAACCGCTTCGTGAACCCGGGCGAGGACTGGACACCCGAAGTGGCGAAGGCAGCGATCCCCAGGCCGGCCGTGTCCTCCCGACTCTGACCGCGTTCCACCTTCCTGGCCCAGGCGGTCGTGTAGTGCTGCGGCCGGCCGGGCTCAGCAGTGGAACCTTCGGGACGAACCGCCGTATCCTGAGTGTGGAGACCACGTTGAACGATCCCGGTCAGCTTCTCTCCATCTTTCTGGAAGGCGCTCTCGGGCGCTCCGGCCGAAAAAGAACCCGCAATGCCGTCAGCTTTCTCCGGGGACACCGGGGATTCGTCTCCGCCAGCGGTTTACTCGCCGCGGCAGGGGTAGCGTGGGGCATCTACGACAGTCTCAAGAACACTGCGACGGGTGCGACGGGTGCGACGGGTGCGGCAGGTGCGGCCGGTGCGGGTGCTACAGCTGCGACTGGTGCGACTGGTGCGTTAGCTGCGACCGGGTTCGGGGGGACTGATGGCGTCCCGGCGGTGGCGCCGCCGCTTCCCACGTCAATGCCGCTCGAAGTGTTGCGCATCGTCCGTCTGGCCGTGTCGGCGGCTCGGGCCGATGGCGAGATGTCGGCGGCGGAGCGGGCGCTCATTCTCGAGCACGCCCGCAAGGCCGGGGTGGAGGTCGAGGCCGAGCGAGAGCTCGATCAGCCCCATCCGCTCGCCGAGATCGTCCACGGCGTGACCGAGGAAACCGCTCGAAACGATCTCTATACGCTTGCCTTCGCCATCGTCCGCGCCGACGAAGCGGTCACCGGCGGCGAGCGGATCTACCTCGCGCAACTGGCGTATCAGCTCGGCATCGACGCGGCCACGGCGGCGCGTCTCGAATCAACGGCTGGCGCCAGCATCGACGCAGCCGGTCACGCGTAGCTTCGGTATCGGCAATTTCAACCTCCAGCCTCTAACTTCGACATGTCTACATCACAGTGGTATATGGCGATCGGCGGTCACCAGGTCGGCCCCGTCACTCAGGACGAGATTGTCGCGAACCTGCGCAACGGCAGCATCGATGCCGAGACGCTGGTATTCACCGCCGGCATGGCGGCGTGGCAGAAGGTGAAGGACGTGCCCGCCTTCGCTTCCTATCTCTCGCAGCCCAAGGCCGCGGCTCCTGCCGCGCCACCGACGCTGCCCGGGCGGCGGGCCCACGACATCGACTTCGTGATTCACGGCAACGAGATGCAGTTCGTCGAGGTGGAACTCGACCCCGGCGAGGCGGCCGTCGCTGAAGCGGGCGCGTTCATGTACATGACGCCCGGCATCCAGATGGAAACCATCTTCGGGGACGGCAGCGGCGCGCCCAAAGGCGTGCTCGACGCGCTCCTCGGCGCCGGCAAGCGCATCCTGACCGGCGAAAGCCTGTTCATGACGGTGTTCCAGAACCAGGCCCAGAGCAAGCAGCGCGTTGCCTTCGCGGCGCCGTACCCCGGCAAGATTCTCGCAATGGATCTGAAAGCGCTCGGCGGACAGCTGATTTGCCAGAAGGACTCGTTCCTGTGCGCGGCTCGAGGCGTCGGGATTGGCATCGCCTTCCAGCGCAAGATCGGCACGGGGCTGTTCGGCGGCGAAGGCTTCATCATGCAGAAGCTCGAGGGCGACGGCCTCTGCTTCGTTCACGCCGGCGGCATGATTCACCACTTCGACCTGGCCGCGGGCGAGACGCTTCGGGTCGACACCGGTTGTCTCGTCGCGCTGCAGCCGAGTGTCAGCTACGACATCCAGTTCGTCGGCAAGGTGAAGACAGCGCTGTTTGGCGGCGAGGGAATCTTCTTCGCCACTCTCACCGGGCCGGGTCGTGTCTGGCTGCAGTCGCTGCCGCTCAGCCGCATGGCCGACCGCATCTACGCCGCCGCGCCGCAGAGCGGCGGCCACCGCAAGGAGGAAGGCTCGGTACTCGATCGCGCCTTCGGCCTGGGGGATCTGATCGACGGGAGGTAGGTTCTCGGGGGTTCGCGAGGTTCTCGGGGTTCGCGACGAGTTCGCGGTTTGAACTTGTCGCGCCCTCCGAGTACGCTGTCTGGATGCGCCGCGTTCTCCTTGCCGTCACAGTGATCCTGGCCGCGGGACCCGGGTCCGGGCTCGCTCAGGTTCGCACGGCTTATCCCGAAAAGCGGGGGCTGGCGCTCGACCAGTTCCCGCGCACGATCAAGCTCGCTGAGAACGTCTACGGTTACGAGGACATCCGCCAGCCGGGGTTCACCACCGTCACCCTGTTCGTCGTCGGCGCCAACGGGGTGCTGATCGCCGACGGGCAGGGAAGCCCGGCGGCCACGCAGAAGCTGCTCGACGCGATCAAGGCAGTCACGCCGAAACCGGTCAGGTGGTACGTCGTCGGCTCGGACCACGGCGATCACACCGCCGGGAACTCGGTGCTGCCGAAAGACATCACCTACATCATCCATCCCAACTCGCTGGCCCAGATGCAGCGCGACGCGGCGAATCCGAATCGCCAGCCGAACGCCCCGCCGGTGATCGTACCGCCGGCGGCGATGTCGGGAGCGTCGCAAACCATCGATGTTGACGGCATCGAAGTGCGGGCGATATTCCTCGGCCGGGCCCACACCGGTGGAGACCTGATGGTCTACTTGCCGCGGCAGAAGATCCTGTTCATGAGCGAGGCCTACCTCAATCGCGTGTTCCCCGCGATGCGCTCGGCATACCCGTCGGAATGGGTGGCGACGATTGACAAGGCGCTGGCCATGGACGTGGACCGCTACGTGCCGGGCCACGGATTCATCGAAGAGCCAAGGGTTTCGCGCGAGGAGCTCGTCGAGTTCCAGAAGGCGCTGAAAGCCGTCAACGCCGAAGTCAAGCGGCTCCACGACCAGGGCCTCTCGGCTGACGCCGCGATCGCGCAGGCGAGCTGGGGTCCGTACTCGGATTGGTTTCTCCGTGACCAGCAGGCCCCGATCGCAGTACGGAAGGTGTACGAAGAGCTCGACGGCAAACTCAAGTAGAAATTCGAGAACCCCGCGAACCCCGAGACCCCGAATGCAATCCGCCGCGTCGCACGCCCATCACCCCATCCCGACCTACATCGCGTCCGCGCTCTGGCTGGCGGCGGCCATCGCCTTCGGCGGCGCGGTGATCTTCGGGTGGAGCACGCAGGCGATCGCGTTTGGGTGCTTGCTGCTCGCGGTGTTCGTGAACATCTCGATAGAGCGCGTGTACACCACGGGGCTGCAGGATCGCATCATCATGCTCGAGATGAAGGTGCGCTGCGCCGAGCTGCTGCCGGCCGGCGACGACAGCCGGCTGGCCCAGCTGACGCCGAAACAAATCGTCGCGCTGCGCTTCGCATCCGACGCCGAGCTCGGCGACC
>DATJFF010000311.1:0-3252 GCA_035495795.1 Vicinamibacterales bacterium | reverse complement strand
CCGTCCAGGATTCTGGCCTCGGTATTGCACCGGACCTGTTGCCCCGTATCTTCGAGCCGTTCGTGACGACCAAGGCGCCAGGACGGGGCACCGGGCTCGGGCTGAGCATCACGCGTGATGTCATCGCCCGGCTCGGGGGCGTCATTTCTGCCGAACCGGCCGAAGGCGGAGGCACGGTCTTCGTGATCACGTTGCCGGCCGAGGGGCGTGTGAGTGCATCCAATGTCGACCCTGCTCATCGTTGACGACGACGCGGAAACCGTGCGGTTCATGGAGGAGCTGCTGGCCGAGCCGGGCCGGCAGATTCTGAGCGCCGGGACACCCGACCGTGCCCTGGCGCTCGTGCGCGAGCACGAGGTGGACGTGGTGGTGTCCGACATCCACTTGAACGCCGATCGCTCAGGCCTCGACCTGCTGCGCGCCGTGCGCTCGGGCGGCCACCAGGCCCGCGTGGTGCTCATCAGCGGCTTTGGCACCCTGGAAACCGCGATCGATGCCGTGCGCCACGGGGCTTTCGACTACGTCAGCAAGCCGTTCGACATCGCCGAGGTGAAGGCCACCGTCGAGCGGGCGCTCACGGCCTCGGAGCCGCCGCCCGAGGCGCCAACGCCCATCGAGGCCCCGCCGGGGCTGATTGGCCGATCGCCCGCGATGCTCGCCGTTTACAAGCAGATCGCCCACGCCGCCGGCGCGCAGGCGCCTGTCCTGGTCGTCGGCGGCAGCGGCACCGGCAAGGAGCTGGTCGCGCGGGCCATTCATCGCCACGGCCGCCGCGCAGCCAGGCCGTTCGTGCCGGTCAACTGTGGCGCATTGACCGAGACGCTTCTGGAGTCCGAGCTGTTTGGCCACACTCGCGGCGCGTTCACTGGCGCCGTCAACGACGCGCGGGGACTCTTCGAGCAGGCACAGGGGGGCACGATTTTCTTGGATGAAATAAGCGAAACGTCCCCGGCGCTCCAGGTGAAATTGCTCCGCGTCCTGCAGGAAGGGGAAGTGCGGCCGGTCGGCGCCAGCCGCACGGTGAAGGTCGATGTTCGCGTGGTGGCCGCCACCAACGTCGATCTCGAGGAAGCCGTTGCAACCGGCCGGTTCCGGCAGGACCTGTACTACCGGCTGAGCGTGCTCGTCATCCGCGTGCCCGCGCTGAAGAGCCGCCGCGACGACATTCCGCTGCTGGTCGAGCGCTTCCTGCAGAACGCCTGCGGCCGCGCTGGCCGGACGATGACCATCGCGCCTGGGGCGCTCGAGCGTCTGGTCAGCTACGACTGGCCCGGCAACGTCCGCGAGCTCGAGAACACCATCGAGCGGCTCGTGCTGACGTCGCCTGGCCACGTCATCACTGCCGACGACGTGCGTCTCGGCGCCTCGACGTCTGAAACGAGAACGCCAGGTGGCGGGTTCGAAAGCCGGATGTTCGAGGGCCTGCCGACGCTCGACGAGCTGGAGCGCCGCTATCTGCTGCACGTGCTCGATGCCGTCAGCGGCAACCGCACGCGAGCCGCCGAAGCGCTCGGCATCGATCGGCGCACGCTCTACCGGATGGCGGAGCGCTTCGGGCTGTCGCTGCCGGAGCCCGGCGGCAGCAGCGAAGCCGACAAGGTCAGTGAGCCCCGATCATGACCGACGACGCGGTACGACGGCCGGCGGACTCGGTGTAGCGCACCTTCGCCGGTGACCCGCTCCACTTACCCAGGTCCTGCAGCGTCGCCACCCTCGCACCGCGGTGGATGGTCGTCGAGTCGCCGACGACGAAGGACTCGCTGCCTCGCGGAGTCCTGATCGTCAGTAAATGAGACCCCGCATCGAAGCGCTGGATCGTGCCTGTCGCTGAGAGCGCCGGTTTCGGCTCGGACGGAAGCGGTTGCCCGGCCGCCAGCCCTGCGGCGCCGAGCAGTCCCGGCATTGCCGCGATTGCCACTGCGAGAAGCCACACGCGCAACATATCTGCAGTCTTTCAGAGTCAAGTTGTGTGCCATGAAGGCGCCGTCTTCAGGGCGACGATGAGGGGCGCTCTCCCGTGGAAATAGCGCCGTGGCGTGGGGCAATTGCGCCTCAGCGTGGCGGGACGGCTTGCCCCTGCGGGCTGATTCGGCGGGCCGCGGGCGATAATGATGGCCGCGATGACGGTCTACACCGACTACCTCTGGTTCAACACCTCGAAGCGGCGCGAAGTCGTCCGCATCACCGACGAAGTCGCCTCCATCGTCTCGAAGAGCGGCGTCCGTGAGGGCATGGTGCTCGTCTCGGCGATGCACATCACGGCCAGCGTGTACGTCAACGACTGGGAGAGCGGCCTCATCTCGGACATGCAGGACTGGCTCGAAAAGCTCGCGCCCGCCGGTCTGCCGTACAAGCATCATCAGACCGGAGAAGACAACGCGGACGCGCACTTGAAGCGTACGCTGCTCGGGCATCAGGTGATCCTGCCCATCACCGCCGGCACGCTGGATCTCGGGCCATGGGAGCACGTGTTCTACGCGGAGTTCGACGGCCGCCGCCGCAAGCGGGTCGTCGTGAAGGTGATGGGCGAGGCATGAGCCAGGATCCGTTCGACCTCGTCCGTGAGTGGTTCGCGGCCTACAACCGCGACGACCTCGACGTCCTCGAAAGCCTGTATGGTCCGACGGCGTCGCTCGAGCAGGACCAGGCGCTCACGCAGAGCCGCGACGGCATCCGTACGGTCCTGGGCCGGTACTTCGCGGAGTGGCAGCCGGCGTTCGAAGGCGGGATTCGCCGCCGCGTGCGCGTCATCGGACGGATCGAAAGCGGCATGATTCACGCCGAGTGGAGCGAGCGCGAGCGGCTCAACCCGGCGAGTGCCGTTCGCGAGCGGCGCGGCTACTCGGATTTTGTCATCGAGTCGGGCACCATCCAGATGCAGCGCGAGGTTGCCGTCGCCGGTGCGCTGCCGGACGAAGACCCGCCGCCGCCCGCCGAGAGCGCGCCGCCCCCGCGCCGCTATCCTCCGCGTCCGGTGGTCGGTGTGGGCGCCGTGATCCTCGATGAGGGCCGAGTCGTCCTGATCAAGCGCAAGTACGAGCCGCTGGCGGGACAGTGGAGCCTGCCTGGCGGCACGCTCGATCTGGGCGAGTCGCTCGAGGCCGGCGTGGCGCGCGAGATTCGCGAAGAGACCGGCCTCGAAGTGCACGTCGGCCCCGTCGTCGAGGTGTTCGATCGGATCCTGCTCGATACCGACGGCCGCGTGCGCTATCACTTCGTGCTGATCGACTACGTGTGCCGGCCGATTGGCGG
>DATJFF010000310.1:0-29749 GCA_035495795.1 Vicinamibacterales bacterium | reverse complement strand
GTTCGCGGGCGTCATCAAGAGCGGCGGGAAGACCCGGCGCGCCGCCAAGATGGTCATCCTCGACGTCGATCATCCCGACATCGTGGAGTTCATCAAGTGCAAGCAGGAGGAGGAGAAGAAGGCCTGGACGCTGATCGACGCCGGCTACGACGGCTCGTTCACCGGCACGGCCTACGGCTCGGTGTTCTTCCAGAACTCGAACAACTCGGTGCGCGTCACCGACGAATTCATGCGCGCGGTGCTCGACGACGGGCTGTGGCAGACCAAGTCGGTCACCACCAGCGAAACCATGGACACCTATCGTGCCCGCGACCTGATGCGGCTGATTGCCGAGGGCACCTGGGTGTGCGGCGATCCGGGCATGCAGTTCGACACCACCGTCAACGAGTGGCACACCTGCCCGAACACGGCGCGCATCAACGCCAGCAATCCGTGCTCGGAATACATGTTCCTCGACGACTCGGCCTGCAATCTCTCGTCGCTCAACCTGATGACCTTCGTCAAGGAGGACGGCGAGTTCGACGTCGAGTCGTATCGCGCGGCGTGCCGCGTGATGATCACGGCGCAGGAAATCCTGGTCGACAACTCGAGCTACCCGACCAAGCCGATCGAGAAGAACAGCCACGCCTTCCGTCCGCTCGGACTGGGCTACGCCAACCTCGGCGCGCTGCTGATGTCGCGCGGGCTGCCCTACGACAGCGATTCGGGCCGCGCCTATGCCGGCGCCATCACCGCGGTGATGACCGGTGAGGCCTACGCCCAGTCGGCGCGGGTGGCTCGCGATCACGGTGGTCCGTTCGCCGGCTACGACGACAACCGCCAGCCGTTCCTGCGCGTCATGCGCAAGCACCGCGACGCGGTCAAGGACACCATCAATCCGAAGTACGTCCCCACCGATCTCCACAACGCCGCCAGGCAGGCCTGGGACGATGCGGTGGAGCTCGGCGAGGACTTCGGCTACCGCAACGCGCAGGCCACGGTGCTCGCGCCGACCGGCACCATCGGCTTCATGATGGACTGCGATACCACCGGCGTCGAACCGGACATCGCGCTCGTCAAGTACAAGAAGCTGGTCGGCGGCGGGATGATGAAGATCGTCAACCAGACGGTCCCGTCGGCGCTGCAGCGGCTCGGCTACTCGCAGACCGAGATCGGCGAGATCGTCGAGTACATCGACCAGCACGAGACGATCGAGGGCGCCCCGCACGTCAAGGACGCGCACCTGCCGGTGTTCGACTGCGCCTTCAAGCCGTTCCAGGGCCAGCGCTCGATCCAGTACATGGGCCACATCAAGATGATGGGCGCCACGCAGCCGTTCCTCTCGGGCGCGATCAGCAAGACGGTCAACGTGCCGAAGGACGCGACGGTCGAGGACATCCAGGAGGCCTACATCGAGTCGTGGCGCCTGGGCGCCAAGGCGGTGTCGATCTACCGCGACGGCAGCAAGCGGACGCAGCCGCTCAACACGTCGAAGGACGCGAAAGCCACCTCTACGGCCGCGGCTCCGGCCAATGAGCTCATCGAGGCTGCGGTCGCGGCGGCGCTGGCGGCGCGGGCCCCGATGCGGCGGAAGCTCCCCGACGAGCGGCACGCCATCACCCACAAGTTCGACATCTCGGGCCACGAGGGCTACATCACGGTCGGCCTCTTCGAGGACGGGATGCCGGGCGAGATCTTCCTCGTGATGGCCAAGGAGGGCTCGACGATCTCGGGCTTTGCCGACGCGTTCGCCCAGGCGATCAGCTACGCGCTCCAGTACGGCGTGCCGCTGCAGGCCCTGGTCGACAAGTTCAGCCACGTCCGCTTCGAGCCGTCGGGCATGACCAGGAACCCCGACGTGCGGTTCGCCAAGTCGATCGTCGACTACATCTTCCGCTGGATGGCGTCGAAGTTCCTGTCGCCGGAAGCGCAGTTCCGCGCCGGCGTCAACAACCGCGACGAGGTGATGGAAGCACAGAGCAAGGCGACGTCGGCGGCGATTCCGGCGCCGAAGCCGGCGGCGGTCGAGACCTTCACCGCCACCGTGAGCTCGACACGCTCGACCGCGTCGTTTGCCGCGATGCAGAACCAGGAAGACGCGCCGCCCTGCTCGACCTGCGGGTCGATCATGGTGCGAAGCGGATCCTGCTACAAGTGCAGCAACTGCGGAACGACATCGGGCTGCGCCTGATCACGAACGTTCGCGCACGGGTTCAGACCACGGAGGTTCAAAGCTCGGTGGTTCGATTGCACGACTCTTCAGGGCCGGAGCCAAGCTCCGGCCCTTGGTTTTTGGGTCGAGAGAGTTATCCGTCAACAGCTCCGTCACATCTGAATGAGGAACCTCGCGCCGCAGCTATACCGAACAACGGTATAGTGAGCTCGTGCCGGCTCCGCCCATCGATCAATTGCCTCTGAGCGTGCCGGCGTTCCAGATCCTGCTGTCGCTGGTCGGCCAGGACCTCCACGGCTACGCGATCGTCAAGGACATCGAGACGCGGACAGAGGGCGAAGTACGCCTCACCGCGAGCACGTTGTACGGCGCGATCGCGAGGATGCTCGACGCCGGGTTGCTCGAGGAGCGGGACGCTGATAGCGAGAGCCCGCGGCGCCGCACCTACCGGCTCACTCGTGCCGGCCGCCGGCTCCTCGAGCGCGAAGCCGAGCGGCTGGCGCGAGCGGCCGAGTGGGCTGCGGCCAAGCGCCTGCTGCCCCAGGCGAGGGGGTCGCGATGATCAACCGCTGGTTGCGCCATCTCGTATTCTCGGTCGCGCGCCGGCTGCCGCTGTCTCGCCGCGCGTATCTCGGCGACGACCTCACGGCCACCATCGGCGCCCTGGCCGACGATGCGCGTGCGGCGGGCGGGGCGCCCGGCGAACGCGCCTACCTCTGTCGCGAGCTGATCGAGGTCCTTCGCAACGCATGGGTGGCGGGACACGGGCGAGATGTTGCTCGAGAGCCGCCGGCGCGCCGGCTGCTCGACGCGTGTCGTGACGACGTGCGGGCGAGCTTGCGTCAGTGGCGCCGCCGCCCGGCCGCCGCTGCCGGAGTTGTCGGAACGCTCGCGATGGCGGTGGCGGCCGTTGTCACCACCTTCGGGCTGTTGACGGCGGTGCTGTGGCGGCCGCTGCCGTTCCCGCACGAGGAGCGGCTCGTCTTCGTCTGGGAATCCGCGTCGGACGAGCGCGGCCCCTTCCGTGTCACGAGCGGCCGCTTCAGCGATTGGGAACGGGGGATAGGCGCCTTCGAGCGCGTGGCGGCGTTCGGGGCGGCCGGCTTTTCGCTCGACTCGCGCGACGGAGCCGTGCCGGTCAGGGGTGTACGGGTTACCGCTTCCTACTTCGGGACGCTTGGCGTGCGCCCGCTGGTCGGGCGCGTCTTCGACGAACGGGACGAAGCGCCCGGCGCGCGCCGCGTGGTGCTCCTGTCCCGGGCGATGTGGCAAGGCCGATTCGGCGGCGCGCCGGATATCGTCGGGCGGGACGTGCGGCTTGGCGGCGAGCCGTACACGGTGGTCGGCATCATGCCGGACCTCGTCACCCCCGGCTGGCCTTCGAATCCGGCGCGCGTCGCCGTCGAAGCGGAGCTGCGGGAGTTCTGGATTCCGATCGCACGGACGCCGGACTTTGCCGTCAGCACGCGCGCACACGTGCTCGGCGTCGTAGCGCGGCTGCGACCTGACACGACCGCGGCGCAGGCCAACGCCGAGTTGAGCAGTTTGACCCGGGCCGGCGATGAGGATCGTCACCACGGAGTGACGCTGTCGTTCCGCGAACAGTTCGTGCGCGACGTGCGCGCGCCGCTGCTGGTGTTGTTCGCGGCCTCGCTCGCCGTGCTCCTCGTCGCTTGCGCGAACCTCGCGGCGCTGCAGGTGTCCCGGTTCGAGCAGCGCCGCAGCGAGCTGGCCACGCGGGCCGCTCTCGGCGCCGGCCGGGTCAGGCTGGCCGGGTTGCTGTTCGTGGACGCGGGGCTGCTGTCCGTCGCTGGCGGCGTGGCCGGCGTCTGGCTGTCGTCGCTCGCGCTGGCATGGATCCCGACGCGGCTGCCTGCATCGGTGCCGTTCCTGACGGCGCCCGCACTCGACCTGCGGGCCGCGGTGTTTGCGTTCCTGGCCGGCCTCGCCGTCACCGTGGCCATCTCGGCGTGGCCCGCGCTCCGCCTGCGCACGCTCTCAGCCGCCCCGCGCGGCGTCTCCCTGCCCGCCAGGGCGCGCGTCTACCGCGGGCTGGTTGCGATCCAGGTCGCAATCGGCGTCGCGCTCGCCGTGCCGGCTGCTCTCCTTGGTGAATCGCTCTCTGCGCTACGAACCCGGGGCCCCGGCTTTACCGTCGAGGGCGTTCTGGTCGTGGACGTCTCGATTGGCAGTCACGCTGCCGCGCCGCTCGGCCGAACCGCCCGGTTCGAACGCGATGTCACCGACACCATCTCGGCGGCGCCCGGGGTGGCGGGGGTGACCCTTGCCTACGATCATCCGCTGGAGTCGAACTGGACGCAGGTCATCGCGATGCAGGGCGAGGTCCCTGCAGATCCGGAGCTCGAAGGCGATGTGCATCTCCGGATCGTCAGCCCCGGCTATTTCGAGGCGCTCGGAGTGCGTGTCCTCGATGGGCGTTCGTTCGAGGAAAGAGAGGGCGGCGATGCGCCGGGCGTGGCGCTGGTCAACGAGGCGTTCGCCGCCGCTCACGGCGGCCGCGTGCTCGGACGCCGCTTCCGCGACACTGCCGCGGTGACCGCATGGGGACCGGCAGTACCCGGCGAGTACGAGATCGTGGGAGTGGTGGCGAACGAGCGATTCCGCGGCGTCGATCTTCCGTCGGCGCCGGCCGTTTATCTGAGCACGCGCCAGTTCCCGCAGACGAGTGCGACGCTGCTGGTGCGAGCCGCCAATGACGCCGCGGACCTCCCGTCCCGCATTCGCGGCCTGATCAGAGGCGTGGACCCGGCGGCGACCATCGGTCAGGTGCGATCGCTCTCGGACATCCTGTCCGAGCAACTCGTATCCCGCCGCGTGACGTCAGGCGTGACCAGCGTCTTTGCCGTTGCTGCAGTCGGACTGGCTTTGCTCGGTCTCTACGGATTGATGGCGGTGATTGTTGCAGGCCGGACGCGCGACGTCGGCGTCAGGCTTGCGCTTGGTGCCTCACCGGCAACCATTGCGCGGACGATCGTCGTGGAGAGCGTCGGCGCAGCCATGGTCGGCATCGTGGCCGGCATTGCTTTGACGGCGGTCCTCGGAGGGTTTCTCGAGCACCTGCTGGTGGACGTGTCGGCCCGCGACCCCTGGACGGTCATGGTGGTCGCCGGCACGGTCCTGGCCGGCGCCCTGCTCGCCGCCGCTGGTCCGGCGCGTCGCGCCGCGCGCGTCGATCCCGCTGTCGCACTTCGCAGCGAATAAAGAGACAGTCCCCGGCTGCGATTCGACTCAGGGGGACTGTCCCTGTGTCAATATGTGAACCCGACCTCGATGTCTGCGCCCGTCGTCCCCACCGACAACCTGGCTTCCGTGCTCGAGCGCTACTGGGGCTACACGTCGTTCCGTCCCCTCCAGCGCGAGGCGATGGACGCCGTCGTCGCTGGGCGCGACTCGCTGCTCGTCCTGCCGACGGGCGGGGGCAAGTCGCTGTGCTTCCAGGCGCCCGCCCTCGTTCGCAACGGCCTGGCGCTCGTCATCTCGCCGTTGATCTCACTGATGAAGGATCAGGTGGACACGCTGGTCACCAACGGCGTGCCGGCCGCGTATCTCAACAGCGCGATGAGCAGCGATAACCGCTCGCAGGTGATGGCCGGTCTGCGAGAGAGCCGCTATCGACTGCTATATGTCGCCCCGGAGCGCATCGCCGGCGAGGGCGGCGGCTGGATGAACTGGCTGCAGGCGACCTGCGCGCTCAGCTTCGTCGCGATCGACGAAGCGCATTGCATCAGCCACTGGGGCCACGACTTCCGCCCGGAGTATCGACAACTTGGCGCCCTGCGCGCGGCACTCCCTCGAGTCGGTTTCCACGCCTTCACCGCCACGGCAACGGCCCGAGTCCGCCAGGACATCGTCCAGCAACTCGGCCTCCACGATTCGGTGACGCTGGTCGGATCGTTCGATCGGCCGAACCTGCTGTTCCGGGTGCAGCCGCGGAACTCGCTCAAGACGCAGATCCTGCAGGTGCTGTCGCGGCACCAGGGCGACGCCGGCATCATCTATTGCCCGACGCGCCGCGAGGTGGACGACCTCGCCGGCTGGCTGATCGAGGAAGGCTTCCGCGCCCGCCCCTATCACGCCGGGCACGACGATGAGACGCGGCATGCCAATCAGGATGCCTTCCTGAACGAGTCGATCGACATCGTTGTCGCGACCGTCGCGTTCGGCATGGGCATCGATCGCTCCGACGTCCGATTCGTCGTCCACGCCGGCGCCCCGCAGTCGCTCGAACACTATCAGCAGGAAGCCGGGAGGGCCGGCCGCGACGGGCTCGAAGCGGAGTGCGTGCTCATCGTTTCGGCCGCCGACTTCCTGCGCTGGCGCGAGATCCTGAACAAGAACGGCGAGCTGACCGAGGCGCGGCAGGCGCTGCTCCGCGACATGGAGCGCTACGCGGCCAGCGTTGGGTGCCGCCACAAACGGCTGGTCAGCTACTTCGGCGAGACCTTCACGAAGGGCGACTGCGGCGCGTGCGACTTCTGCCTGGGAGAGCTCGAGTCGGCGGCGGATCCGATCACTCTGGCGCGCAAGATCCTGTCGGCGGTGGCGCGGGTCGGGCAACGTTTCGGGGCCGCCCACGTGACGAGCGTGCTCCGCGGCCACGCTAGCGATTCGGTGACGCTGCGGGGGCACGATTCGCTTTCGGTGTTCGGCCTGCTGAAGGAACAGTCGATCGACGAGATTCGCGGCTACATCGATCAGCTCATCGCGCACGAGCTGTTGCAGCAGAGTGGTGAGCAGTACCCCGTGCTGCAGCTGACTGCGTCCGGCGCCGCGCTGTTGCGCGACCCGGCTGAGGCGGCGACGCTGACGCTGGCGCGTCAGCGCAAGCCGCAAAAGGGCCGCGGTCCGGCCCGAACGCGAGCCGATGCCGAGTCATGGGAGGGCGTGGATCGCGCCCTCTTCGAAGAGCTCCGCGGGCTGCGGCTCCGCATCGCCCGCGATCGCGGCGTGCCGCCGTACGTCATCTTCCACGACACCACGCTGCGCGAGCTCGCCAGGTTGAAGCCGACGAGTATCGAGGCGCTGCGGCACGTCTACGGCGTCGGCGCGCGCAAAGCCGAGGATCTCGGGGATGCGGTGATCGACGTGATCCGGGGCGGCGCGCCGGACGGGGGCGCGGAGCAGGGCGCCCGCTAGCGCCGTTCCGCCTCAGCGCTTCGAGCTGAGGTGGTCAGCGCCTCCAGCCGCGACAGTTCCCGGACGCTGGTTGGATCCTCGACACTCCGGGCCACCACCTCGCGCCAGACCCCGGCGCTCTCGGCCAGCCGCATTGACTGAGGGTTACCGCCGCGCGCGGCCCCGGCCCGAGCCGCTCCTTCCGAGGCTACGGCGACCTGCTTCCGCACCTGGGTGAAGCTGGGGGCGACGGCGAGCGTGCGCATGCCGACGGTGCGCGCCTCCTCGAAGAGCGTCGCGGCCTCCTCGGGCCTGGCTGGCGTCATCGTCAAGAGGAGATCGGCGACGCTGTTGAGGCTGCGGGTCAGCTCCCACGGGACGAAGATGAAACCGGCATGCCGCTCGGCGCGCTCCCGCCGGACGGCCAGCGCGCGGCGATGCAGATCCAGCGAATCCTTCAGGCGCCCTTCGGCTCGCCGGGCATCGCCGAGCCGCAGCCACGCGTAGGCGAGATCGGCGTGGTACTGCACGTTGGCCGGGTCGGTGGCGACGAGCGGCTCCAGCATCGAGACCGCCGCCTCCGCCTCGGTCGCCGCCGAATCGATGCGCTTGAGCGCCAGCAACACCGGTGTCTTGCGCGAGCGCACTTCCGCCAGGCCCCGCTGCAGCATCTGGTTTTCGCCGGCGCCAGCGATGGCCGTTTCGAGCAGGACGTGCGCCCGTTCGAGCTGGGCGAGCGCGGCCTCGTAGTCGCCCCGCTGCTCGAGCGCGAGCGCCAGCTGCGCGATCGCCCGCGCGAGGCTCGCTTCGTCCGGCCACGATGGCGCTCCGAGCGCGCGCAGCCGCTCCCGAGTCTCGATTTGCCGCGTTGCCATCGCGACGTGGCGAGGAACGTCGTTGGTGAGGTGGGCGACGGTGGCGAGGCCGTGGTAGGCGTCGGCCAGCAGGCGCAGCGCTTTCGGATCGCTGGCATCGCGGTCGAGCAGCCGGTTGGCCGCGTCAACCGCCTCAGCGAACTCCGGCGCGCCAGCGATCGGGTCGACCGAGAGCTGCGCGATGCTGATGAGCGCCTCGACCCGCGAGCGCTCGAGCTCGCGAGTGGGCGCGATCGAACTGATCGCGATCGCCTTGCGGAAGCTCGCGACCGCCCCAGCCGCGTCGCCGAGGTTGGGCAGGAACGCGCCGCCCTGCACTTTGCCAATGCCGATGTATCCCGCTGCCAGCTCCTCGCGAAGGCCTGCGTCGGCGCTGCCCTCAGCGAACAATCGATCCAGGTAGCGAAGCGCGGTTTCGACGACGAGCTTTCGGGCCGCGGTTGTTCCGGCGATCGGAGCCAGCGCGTCGTTGACGTCGAATACCACCGTGTGGGCGAACGCGCGAAGGTCGTCGAACCGCTGTTCGGCCAGCCGGGCCTGCCACATGCTCAGGATCGCGGTGCCGAAGAGGCCGGCAGCGAGAATGGCGACCATGATCGCCGCGAGACGATGACGTCCGATCGATTTGCGGAGCCAGTAGGCGAAACTGTCGGGGCGCGCGAGGACCGGATATCCGGTTCGAAAGCGCTCGAGATCGCCGGCCATCTGCTCGACCGACGCATAACGCCGCGCCGGATCCTTCGCCAGCGCCTTCGTCAACACCGTGTCGATGTCGCCGCGCAGCTGCCTCGCCACCTGCGGCGCCAGACCCGGCGTCAGGCTTGCCCGTTGCGGCTCCGCTGTGACGACCGCGCTCACCAGTTCATCGAGACGGGTCGTACGCAACGCGTACGGGCTGCTGCCGGTCAACACGACGTGGGCGAGCACGCCCAACGAGTAAACATCTGACGCCGTCGTCAGTGCTTCCCCCTGCAATTGCTCAGGGCTCGAGTAGGCCGGCGTGGCCGGGCGATGACGCGTGATGGTGCCGAGCCGGCTGATCGGGCGGGCGATGCCGAAATCGAGCAGCTTCACCTGGCCGTCTCTCGTGACCAGGACGTTCTCGGGCTTGATGTCGCAGTGGATGATCAAGTGCCGATGCGCGTAGGCGACTCCGGCGCACACCTGCAGCAGCAGCGCGATGCGATCGGTCACGCGGAGCGCGCGCTCCTCGCAGTGTCTGTCGATCGGCAGCCCTTCGACGTACTCCATCACCAGGTAGAGCAGGTGATCGTCGGTCGTGCCCGCGTCGAGCAGCCGGGCGATATTAGGGTGCTCGAGGCCTGCAAGGAAGTCGCGTTCGCGGAGGAATCGGTCGCGCAGCGGCACGAAGCCGGACGACAGCAGCTTCACCGCGACACGCTTGGCGAACGAGCCGTCGCTCCGCTCCGCCAGGTAGACGGCGCCGGCGCCGCCGGTGCCGAGCAGGGTCAGGAGGCGGTAGGCCCCGACGCTGCGCCCGGCGAGATCGGGAGGCTCGTCGTCTACCGAGATGCTGGGCAGGAAGTCGCCGGGTCGGTCGTGAGACTCCAGCAGGGAAGCGACTTCGGCTGCGACGAGCGGCTCGTGGAGGCGGAGGACGGACAGGAGCGCCTCGCGCTGCGCGGCTGGCCGGCCCACGGCCTGCTCGAACAGGTCCGTGACCCGTGCCCAGGTGACCGGCGTCAGGGGATCATGGTCCCGGTGCATGCGCGCTCCTGGCTCGCGCGGCGGGCCTTCACGGCCGCCGGCGCAGGGCTCGAGGCAAAATGCGACGTCGGCCGCCGAACGGGGTCATACATCGAGCTCGCGGCGCAGCCAGGCTCGGGCCACACTCCAATCGCGCTTGACCGTCTTGGGAGACACCGCGAGGACGGTGGCCGCCTCCTCGACCGTGAGGCCGCCGAAGTATCGCAGTTCCACGACGCTCGCCTGGCGCGGATCGAGTGCCGCCAGCCTGTCGAGGGCGCGATCCAGGTCCTCCCAGCGATCGAACTCGGCGTCCTCGGCTGCCACGACGGACGCCGACCAGACCCGCTCGCGATCCCCGCCGCGCTTGAGACGCCCTCGGCTGCGCGCGTGTTCGATCAGAATTTCGCGCATCACGTGCGCGGCGATGGCGACGAACCGGCGCCGGTCGTCCCAGGCAGCATCGCCGCGCGGAACCAGCCGCAGGTAAACCTCGTGAACGAGCGCGGTCGCCTGGAGAGTGTGGCCAGGCCGCTCCCGGGCCAGATAGTGGTGGGCGAGCCGGCGCAGTTCGGCATAGACGACGGGGAAGATGGCCCCGGCCGACAGGCTTCGCCCCTCGCGGTGATCGACGACCGGCTGACGTTCGGCGAGGTCGCTCGACATGGCCCCCTTAATCTGTGCTGGACATTGCGTCCGAACAGACGGCCCGCGTCGTCTAATTTCGAGCGCGGGGGTGCCCGCACAGCCTACAGCAGAGTTTCGAGCCGCGCCACAGAAACCCCACGCATCCTGCGGCGCGGCCAGGGATAGTCCCCGGAGCCGGGTCCAGGCAGGGGACTGTCCCCCCCCTTTCGGGACTCCTTGGTGCCGGCGGACATACACTTGGCCGATGTCTGCCGCCGCCCCCTTTGTCGCTCTCGAAGCGTTCGACTGGACTACCTCCCGCCTCGCCGAGGCCTGCTTCAGCCTGGAACTGCCGGTCCGCCTGGGGCCGCCGGGGCTGACGGCGCTGATCCCGGCTGCCCGCGTCGCAGGTCCCGTTGCGCCCGTGGTGCACGCGGGCGAGGCTGACGTGCTCCTGGAGGCGATCGGCGGCGCTGCCTGGGGCGACGTGCTCGTGGTGGACAACAACGGACGGCTCGATGAGGGGTGCGTCGACGAGCTGATTGCCGCCGAAGCGCTGGCCTCCGGCCTGGGCGGCGTGATTATCGACGGCGCTCACCGCGACAGCAGCGCGCTCCGGACGCTCGGCCTACCCCTTTGGTCGCGTGGACGCTGCGTCGCCGGTCCTCGTGAGTCGCGGCGTCGCCACGCGACCGCGCTTCAGGCGGCAACCTGCGGTCCGACCACGGTCACCCGCGACGACGCGATCTTCGCCGACGAAGACGGCGTAGTGTTCGTCGCGCGCGCCGAGTGCGCCCGGGTGATCGAGCGCGCCCGCGCGATTGCGGTGCACGCCCAGGCGCAGGCGGCACGGATCGAAAGCGGCGAATCGCTGCGCGATCAGCTGCAGCTGTCCGCATTCCTCGAGCGCCGCGAATCGGACCCGGACTACACCTTCCGCAAACACCTGCAGGGGCTGGCCAGACCCTGAGTCGATCAACATCGTTGGGACCAACGGCGCCGGACACGCCGCGGATTGCTCGCCGGCGGCCCGGGCGCCATTGACGCATGCCACTCCGCCAGGCTATGTAGTAGTCCTACTTACACGACGACCATGAGACGGCTCAGTGTCAGCGCCTGCAGCGTGCTCCAGGCCATCGTCGATGGCGCGCATTACGGGTTCGACGTCATCGATCGCACCGGTCTTCCGAGCGGGACTGTCTATCCGGCCTTGAGCCGCCTGGAGCGCGATGGCTATGTCGCATCGTCGTGGGAAGACGAAGCGCATGCCCACGCCGCGGGCCGCCCGGCGCGACGTTATTACCGGGTGACCGCGGCGGGCGCGACGGCGCTTCGCGACGCGGTGGCGCAGTACCGCTCGCTGCTGCCGGCACTTCAGCGGCCGGCCAGGGGTCGGGCCTGACCATGCGCGCCCCCGAACGGATCGTCCGGGCCGCATCGATCGTCGTGCCAGAGGATGCCCGGCGCGACTGGGTACGTGAATGGCACTCCGAGCTTTCCTGGAGCCGGCGGCAAGGGGCCCATGAAAGCGGGATCGCAATGCGTGCGCTCGGCGCCTGGCCGCACGCGTGCTGGCTGCGGTGGGACCGCTGGAGGTGGGAGATGCTCTGGCTCGACGTTGTCTACGCCGTTCGCACGCTGGTGAGGCAGCCGGGATTCACGCTGCTCGCCCTGTTGAGCCTGGCCGTCGGGATTGGCGCGAACACCGCGATGTTCAGCGTCGTTCACGCGGTGCTCCTGCGTCCGTTGCCGTTTCCAGGCCCGGAGCAACTCGTCGCGATCTCGACGAGCAGCGTCGATCGACCGGGACGGGGGTTCGCGAGCACGGCGCCCGATTTCGTGGATTGGCGGCGTGAGACAAAGGGATTCGCGGAGATGGCCGCCCTCGACGCGAGCGCGAGCGCGCTTACAGGCGACGGCCCGGCCGAGCAGGTCCCGAGCGCGCAGGTGACCGGCGGGTTCTTCACTGTGCTCGGAGTCCCGGCCCTCCACGGGCGCACGCTTTCCACCGATGACGATCCAATGGGAACGCCGGACGTCGCGGTACTCGGGCATGGTCTCTGGCGCCGCCGCTACGGTGCGGATCCGACGATCGTTGGCCGGACCATTGCCATCAATGGCCGGCCCTTCCAGATCGTCGGCGTGATGCCGGAGCATTTCCGCTACCCGCTGAACGCCGAGCTCTGGATTCCGCAGCGCTTCGATGTAAGAGAGCTCACGACGCAGCGGGGCGCGCATTATCTGCAGGTGATCGGACGATTGGGCGAAGGCGTCTCGCTCGAACGAGCCCGCGACGCCCTGGCGGGCACTGCCGCCAACCTCGAGGCGCGCTACCCGCGCACCAACACCGGCCGGACGGTGTTGGTCCAATCCCTTCGCGAGTCGCTCGTCGGCGACGTTCGCAAAGCATTGCTGATCATGCTCGGTGCTGTCGGTTTCGTGCTGCTCATCGTGTGCGTCAACGTCGCGAACCTGTGTCTGACCCGCGCGGTAGGGCGGCAGCGGGAACTGGCCCTGCGCACGGCGCTCGGCGCGAGCCGGCTTCGTCTCGTTCGGGCGCTGTTGGTCGAGAGCACGCTGCTTGCGATGGCCGGTGCCGTCGCGGGCGTGATGGTCGCCGTCTGGGCCTCTGTCGTCGTCGCGTCGCTGGCCGAGCGGACCGGAATCGCGCTGATCGATCAGACGCGGATCGATCGCCCGGTCCTGGCTTTTGCGGCCGCGCTCGGCATGCTGTCCGCGATCCTCTTCGGCAGCCTGCCCGCCTGGCAGGCGTCGGCTGGCGATGTGAACCGCCAGCTTCGTGAGGAAAGCGGTACCACCACCGGCAGCCGCCAGCGGCGGCGCCTGGGAGCGGCGCTCATCGTGGCCGAAACGGCGCTTGCCGTCGTGCTGCTCGTCGGCGCGGGTCTGCTCATGCGCAGCTTCGTGGCGCTTGCCGCCGTCGATCTCGGGTTCAGGATCGACCGGATTCAGACGTTCAACGTCTCGCTTCCGGAGGCGCGCTACCCGACTCCGACATCGCGGGCCGAGCTCGTGGATACGCTGGTCTCGCGGATCAGGGAGTGGCCGCAGGTCGAGGCCGCGGGCGCCATCTTCGGGCTGCCGCTCACGAACTTCCGCTATCAGATCACGATGACGACGATCGATGGCAGAAAGCTGACCGATGCCGAGCAGGACCAGCACACGCTCTACGTGCGGGTGATCACTCCGGATTACTTTCGCGCGATGGGCATTCCCATCCGTCTCGGCCGGCCGTTCGGGTCGGCCGATCGGCTGGGCGCGCCGACCGTGGTGATCATCAACGAGGCCGCGGCCCGCCAGTTGTGGCCTGACTCCGATCCGCTCGGTCACCACTTCTTGATGGGGACGAGGCTGGGGCAGGAGGGTGAGGCGCTCGGCGGCACCGTCGTCGGAGTGGTTGCCGACGTCCGCGATCTCGGCCCGGCGTCGACGGTGCGCCCGACCGTCTATGCGGCGCATGCGCAGTTTCCAACCGATTTCATGTCGGTGGCGGTGAAGGCGCGCGGCGAGCCCGGAGGGCTCGTCGAGCCGCTGCGCCAGCTGATCGCGCAACTCGATCCCGCGTTGCCGATGTTCCGCGTGCGCACGATGGAACAGCTGGCGTCGGATTCCGTGGCGCAGCCGCGTCTCTATCTGATGCTGCTCGGACTGTTCGCGGCGGCATCGGTGCTGCTGGCGGCGATCGGCATCTACGGCGTGCTGGCCCACGGAGTCAGCCAGAGAACGCGCGAGATCGGCTTGCGCCTCGCGCTCGGCGCCGAGCGCGGACGGGTGCTCCAGATGGTCGTCGGTCAGGCGCTTGCGCTGGCGCTTGGCGGACTGGCACTCGGCCTCGCGTCGGCGGCGGGGCTGAGCCGATTGCTCGGAGGCTTGCTGTTCGGTGTCGAGCCGGCGGACCTCCCGACCTATGTTGCCGCGGCGGCTGGTCTTGCACTGGTCGCGGTCGTTGCCAGCGTGGTGCCGGCACTGCGGGCCGCGCGCGTCGATCCCATCGCCGCCTTGCGTACCGAGTAAGCGGCGTCGCGGGTGGCGCGGCGATATACAATTGCCACCCACCCATGACCCGGCAGTACTGTCACGTAGGTTCCCGCACGATTGCCTATCTCGACTCGGCGCCTGGCGCACGGGATTTGCGGGCGGTCGTCCTGCTGCACGCCTTTCCACTCGGCGCCAGCATGTGGGAGCCGCAACTGCGCAGCGTGCCCAAGGGCTGGCGGCTGATCACCCCGGACCTGCGCGGTTTTGGCGGATCGACGTCGGACAACGGAACTCCGACGATGGACGATTACGCCGTGGACGTGATGGGACTGCTCGGAGAGCTCGGAGTGGGCCGCGCCGTGGTCGGTGGCTGCTCGATGGGTGGCTATGCGACCTTCGCGCTGCTCAAGCGCGCTCCGGACCTCGCGATCGGGGTCGTGCTCTCGGACACCCGGATGGGCGCCGATTCGCCGGAGGGGCGAGCGAACCGCCGGAGCATGCTGGCGCTGGTCGATCGCGAAGGCCCGTCGGGCATCGCGCGCGACATGATGCCCAAATTAATCGGCGAGACGACGCGGGTGGCGGATCCCACCGTGGAGTCCACGATCCGGCGGTTCATCAAGCAGCAGTCGCCCGACGGCATCCGGACGGCGATCCAGCGGATGATGGATCGCGTGGACGCGACGCCAGTCGTCTCGGCGGTGCGGGTGCCGACGCTTGTCATTGTCGGCGAGGAGGATCAGCTGACGCCGGTCGAGGAGTCGCGCCGCCTGGCCGAAGCCATACCTGGCGCCCGCCTGGAGATCATCCCGCAGGCCGGCCACCTGCCCAACCTCGAACAACCCGAGCGGTTCAACGTCGTTCTCACCCGCTTTCTCGAAGACCTGCCATGAAGTATCTGGCGACCCTGACCCTTGTTTTCGCGATCTCGTCGGTCGTTCCCCGCGCCCAGGAGCCGTCGCCGCCGGCGGTGGATCCGCTGCACCGTGCCTTCGACACGATTCTCGACACTTATGTCAGGGACGGCCTCGTCTACTACCGGGCGCTGAAGGGAGAGCGGCAGCGCTTCGACGCATATGTGGCGGCGCTCGGCGACGCGAGCGTGCCGGCGTCGGACCGCAACAAGCAGCTCGCGTTCTGGATCAACGCCTACAACGCGTTCGTGTTGCGGACCGTGATCGACTACTACCCGATCAACGGGCGAGCCGCGATGTATCCGCGGAACAGCATCCGCCAGGTCCCCGGCGCGTTCGAGAAACGGCCCTTCAGGGCCGCCGGCCGGACGGTGACGCTGGATCAGATCGAGAAGGACATCATCGTGCCGCTGGGTGATGCCAGGGCGCTGCTGGCGCTCGGCCGCGGCGCGCTCGACGGCGGGCGATTGAAGAGCGAGGCCTACACCGCGGACCGGGTTGACGCGCAGCTCGACGCAATCGCGAAAGAATCGGTCGATCGCCACGAGCTGGTGAACATCGATCGGGCCAACGGAGTGCTGAAGGTCAACCCAATCTTCTCGTGGCGGGAGTCCGCCTTTGTCGAGTACTACGCAAACAAGGCGCCCGCCGAGTTCCAGCAGCGCAGCCCGCTCGAGCGCGCCGTGCTCGGCCTCATTCGCCCGACCGCGCTCCAGACCGAGCTGGATTTCCTGGAGCGCAACCAGTTCTCGATGCAGTTCCGTGACTTCGACTGGCGGCTGAACGATCTGACGGGGCGATAGAGGTCTTGAGGTCTTGAGGTCTTGGGGTCTGAGGTCTTGAGGTCTTGGTGGGCTCTCCTGGTTCCTAGTTCCTGATTCCTGTCTCCTATCTCCTAACTCCTATCTCCTATCTCCTGTCGTGACATGGATCTAGAGCTGAAGGGCAAAGTTGCAGTGATCACCGGTGCGAGCCGCGGGCTCGGCCTGGCCACGGCCCAGGCGCTTGCCGCCGAAGGATGCCACGTGGTGCTGGCGGCGCGCGGCCTCGAGGCACTGACGCGTGCGGCTGAGACGATCCGCACCGGGTGGCGCGGTCCCAAGGTCGTGCCGGTCACCGCCGATGTCTCGACGCCCGAAGGCGTCGATCACCTGATCGAGACCACCGTCGTCGAGTGCGGCGGCATCGACATCCTGGTGAACAACGTCGGTATCGGGCGCGGCGGCTCGATCGAGCAGACCAGCGACGGCGAATGGCGCGAAGCGTTCGACAACACGCTGTTTCCGGCGATTCGATGCTCGCAGCTGGCCATCCCGCACATGCGGCAGCGAGGCGGCGGGGTCATCGTCATCGTGTCGTCGATCTACGGGCGTGAGGCGGGCGGCCGGATGACATACAACGTGGTCAAGGCTGCGGAGATCAGCCTGACCAAGGCTCTGGCCCAGCAACTGGCCAAAGACCAGATCCGGGTGGTCGGCGTGGCTCCCGGCTCGATCCTGTTCGAAGGCGGATCGTGGTGGAAGCGGCAGCAGGAAGACCCCAAGGGCATCGACGAGTTCGTCAAGCGCGAGCTTCCGTTCGGCCGCTTCGGCGCCGCGCAGGAGATCGGCAATGTCGTCGCGTTCCTCGCTTCACCGAAGGCGAGCTGGGTGAGCGGAACGACCGTGGTCGTGGACGGCTGCCAGTCCAGGATGTTCTAGGCAGGCGACTCTGCCCGCCGGAACCAGAGGTAATACACGGGTAGTCCCGCCATCACGACCGCGAACGTGATCGAGGTCCACTTCGGATCCGTGACCAGCGCGTTGATCACCAGATAGGTTGCCGCCGCGATGAACACGGCCGGGACGAACGGATAGCCGACCACCTTGTAGGGCCGCTGCAGGTGCGGCTGCGACTTGCGCAGCCGGTAGATCGCCGCGACGCTTAGCGCGTAGAACGGCCACATCGCCAGCACGAAGGTGTCGGTGAGCTGTTCGAACGTCTGCGTCATCACCATCGCTACGCCGAGCCCGCAGGCAAGCAGGATTGCCACGTACGGCGTGTTCCACTTCGGGTGGACCGCGGCGATCGGCTTGAAGAACAGCTGGTCGTCGGCCATTGCGAAGAAGATGCGCGGCGAAGCCAGCATGCTGCCCATCAACGAGCCGAAGGTGGAGATCATGACCACGACCGCGATGAACGAGACGCCGGCTTGCCCGAAGATGGCGCCGAGGGTGTCGGCTGAGATCAGGCGCGAGTCCTTGAGCCGATCGATCGGAATGACATAGAGGTAGGCGGCGTTGGCGGCCAGGTAGATTGCGATGATCGCCAGCGTGCCGAAGATGATCGCGCGCGGGAGGTTGCGCTGCGGATCCGTGACCTCGCCGCTCGCGAACGTCAGGTCGGCGAAGCCGTCGTAGGCCCACATCACCGAAATCAGCGACAGGCCGAACAGCCCCGGATCGACGGCGGCGCCGGTGCTCGCAAAGTGCGTGGCGCTCCCGCCGACGCCGCCGCCGAGCGCGAACGACACCAGCACGAGAAACGCCAGGGCTCCGAACTTCGCCACCGTGGAAATACCCGCGAAGAGCGCGCCGAGACGAACGCCGACGATGTTGGTAACAGCCGCGAAGACGATGGCTCCGGCAGCAAGGTAGTCGGCCCAGTCCGGATGGAGTGCCGGATCGATGCCGAACACGCGCAGGAAATACTCGCCGAACACCGACGAGATGCCGCCGAGCGCCGAGGCGCGAATCAGCACCAACTGGGCCCAGCCGTAGAGAAACGCGTACGGCCGGCCCCAGCCTTCGCGCAAGTACACATACATGCCGCCGGTCTCAGGCATTGCTGCCGAGAGCTCCGCGAACGCGAGCGCGCCGCAGAGCACGATCAGGCCCCCGAGCACCCAGACGCCGAGCATGAACACCGGATCGGGCACGCGCGTGGCGATGCCAGCCGGAGTGCGGAAGATCCCGCCGCCAATCGTGATGCCAATCACGAGACCAATCGAGCTCCAGAGACCGAGTCTCCGGACCAGAGTCGCCATATGACCGGGAACTATAATGGAAAGGTGCCTGACGGCGCAGATCTGCCGGGGACATCCATCCTCCAGTACCGCGTGCTCGAACGCCTTGGCAAAGGCGGTATGGGCGAGGTCTACCTTGCCGAAGACACGCGGTTGGGACGACGGGTCGCGCTCAAATTCCTGACCGGCGCGCTCGACGCCACGCCGGAGGCCCGCGCCCGTCTGGTTCGCGAGGCTCAGGTCGCCGCGCAGCTGCGCTCGCCGCACATCGCCGTTGCCTACGACCTCGTCGAACACGAACGCGGACTGTTCATCGCGATGGAGTACGTGGAGGGCGAGCTGCTTGCCGACCGCATCGCCCGCGGCGCGCTGAGCGTGGCCGACAGCCTCGACATCGCGATGCAGGTTGCTGAGGCGCTCGACGAGGCTCACGAGCTCGGCGTGGTCCACCGCGACATCAAGAGCGCGAACCTGATCATCACCCCGCGACAGCTGGTGAAGGTGCTCGATTTCGGGCTCGCCAAGCCCTCGGCCACCGCCGATACGTTCGCGTCGCAGTCGGCACTCACGCTGGCAGGAACGGTGGTAGGCACGCTGAACTACATGCCGCCCGAGCAGCTTCGCGGCGGTGACGTCGACCAGCGCGCCGACATCTTCGCCCTCGGCGTCGTGCTCTACGAGATGCTCACCGGGCGCCTGCCGTTCGCCGGCGACTCGATGGCCGACGTCGCGGATCGCATCCTCAACCGCGACCCCGAGCCGATGGGCAAGTACAGCTACAGCGTTCCCGGCGAGGTCGAGACCATTGCCCGCAAAGCGCTGGAAAAGGACCCTGCATTCCGCTACCAGACCGCTCGTGAGTTCTACACCGATCTCGCGGCCGCTCGGCGGCGACTGCGGGAGCGGCCGGCGATGGGCATCTCGGCATGGAACGGACCGATTGACTTTTCGGATCCCGCGTCGGCGCTGCCGTCGGCGCCCCCCCGCCCGCAAACGCGGACGGTCGCTGTCCTGGCCTTCGCGAACATCACTGGCGATGCGGCTGACGAGTGGATCGGGCAGGGCATTGCCGAATCATTGACCGCCGATTTCGCCAAGATCGGCGGCGTAATCGTCATCCCTCGCGAGAACGTATTCGAGCTGCAGAGGAACCTGATCGCGACGGGGCGGGGTGCCGACGACCGGCATTCGCTGGAGCTCGGCCGCCGGCTCGGCGCCACCTTCGTCGTGACCGGCGCCTACCAGCGGCTTCGCGATCGCGTGCGGATCACATCCCAGGTGTTCGAGGTGCCGTCCTCTCGATCCGCCGCCACCGTGAAACTCGACGGGACGATCGATCAGATCTTCGATCTCCAGGACCAGCTCGTTCAGGATCTCGCCCGCACCGGCATGGCGCACGAGCTCGCCTCGTCGGAACGGGACGCGATCGTCGCGACGCACGAGGTCTCGCTGGAAGCGTTCGAGGCCTACTCGCGCGGCATGCTCAACCTGCGGATGGCGAGCCGCGACGGCGTGGACCGCGCCGTGGGACTCTTCGAGCGCGCGCTCGAGCTGTCGCCCGGCTACGTGGACGCGATGATCGCGCTCGGGAGCGCCCTGGATCTCAAGGGGTCGTTTCTGGCCATGCACGACCTGCTCGAGCGGAGCCTCACGATGCTCCAGCAGGCGGTGGCGCTGAAGCCTGATTCAGGCGAGGCACACCTGCGACTGGGTGAAACGCTCTCCGATCTCGGCCGCATCGACGAAGGCATCGCCGAGATGCAGGAGGCCTTGCGCCTTGCTCCCGACGATGCGGAAGCCCACGCCAGCCTGGCCCGCAACTACTGGATGGGAAAGGGCGATGCCGATCTCGGCGTCGTCCACTACCGGCGCGCGCTGGCACTCAATCCGGAAGGCGGCTACACCCACTTGCAGCTGGCGCTGCTGCACGCGCTCCGCGGCGAGCTCGACGACGCTGAGCGCGAAGCGCGGGCGGCGGTGGTGCTGCAGGAGCAGGCGATGTCGGGCACGCAGGGGCTGATCCTGGTCGGGGCCCGCTCGCGTCTCGGCTACGTGTTCTATCGCCGCGGCAAGTATGGCGAGGCTATCCGCGAGTACCGCCGCGAGCTCGAGTTCATCTCGCTCACCGACCACGCCTTGCGCGAGCGGACGACGATCGAGATCTGCCAGAAGCTCTCGGCCGCGTATCAACGCAAGGGGGATGGCGAAAACGCCCAGGCCTATTTCGACCGGGCAGTGCGCGCGTTCGATCAGCGGCTGGCCGGCGGCGGCGACGATCCTTACACGCGCTACTACATGGCGGCGCTCCACGCGATGCGCGGCGACATCGAGGCCGCCCGCCGTCACCTCGAGAAGCCGCTCGCGGAGATCGGCGTCTTCACTCGCTGGCGCCTCGAGCGCGACCCGGATTTCGACGGAGTCAGGGAGCTCGTCGAGGAAGTCATGCAGTCTTGAGGTCTTGGGGTCTTGAGGTCTTGGGGTCTTGGGGTCTTGGGGTCTTGGGGGCCTGGGTTGTTTGCCTAAGGCCTCGAGCCCAGAGCCTAGAGCCTGATAGCGCCGGTCAGTTCGAGAATCGCGAGCGCGAGAACCTTGGTCGAATTCACCAGGTCGTCCACGCGGCAGTACTCGTCAGGCTGGTGCGCCTGCTCGAGCTCGCCGGGGCCGTAGGCGACGCAATGCGGCACGCCGGCAATGCGCGCGACGTGCTTGTGATCGTAGGTGCCGGGGCTGGCGACGCGTGCCGGCTTGCGGCCCAGGACGCGCTCCACGCCGTGCTCGATGGCGGCGATGACAGGTGAGTCATCGGGCGTGCGCGTCGGATGAACCACCATCAGGTCCTTGACCTCGTAGCGGACCCGGGGCATGCGAGCGCGGACGCGATCGATGAGCGCCTCGATCTCGTGCCTGGTCGCGTCGAAGCCCTCCTCGAGCAGGAAGCGGCGGTCGAACACCGCGCGGCACGTGTCGGCGACACACGGCGTCTGGATGCCGTCCACCGGCTGCCCGCCCAGGATGCCGTTGATGTTGAGCGTCGCCTGCCGGGCGCCGGGCGGGACGACGGGCACGGCGGTGCGGCGCTCGGCCAGCACCGGCAGCAGCTCGTCGCGAATCTGCTGCAGCAGCTGGCCCATGCCGTCGATGGCGCTGACCCCGAGGAAGGGCATGCTGCCGTGCGCGATGTGGCCGTGGGCGGCGACTTCGAACCAGTAGACCCCGCGGTGCCCGACGCACACCCGATCCACGTTCAGCGGCTCGGGAATGATGCAGTAGTCGGTCCGGGTGGACGACAGGCGCCCGTGCTCCGCGAGCCACGCGACCCCGGCGAAGCCGCCGCTCTCCTCGTCCACCGTGCCGCTCACCTCAATCGCGCCGGGCACCGGCACCCCGGCGCGGCGGATGGCTTCGGCCGCAAACGCTGCGGCCGCAATCCCGGCCTTCATGTCGCACGAGCCTCGGCCGTAGATTTTTCCGTCGCGGACCACGCCGCCGAACGGATCCAGCGTCCATCCCTCGCCGGCGGGGACGACGTCGAAGTGCCCGTTGAGGTGCACCGTCGGCCGCGCGCGCAGGCCGGCGCGGGTGCCGACGACGTTCAGGCGGGGATGGCGGGCGGTGTGTTCGGGGCGTCCTTCCGCGGCGAAGTACTCGATGGCGAACCCGAGCTCTTCGAGCCGGCCGCCGATGAAACGCGCGCACTCTTCGTAATACTCGCCGGGAGGATTCACCGTCGGAATGCGAATCATCGCGGCGGTGAAGTCCACTACTTCATCCGTGGCCCGTTCGACCTCGAGGAGGACGCGATCGACGAGCGAGGCGGCTGACACGATCACGGATCGTATTATGATTTCCGCCATCATGCGCCGGCCTGTTGCCCTCACGATCCTGCTGGCCGCCAGCGTGACCGCCTCGATCGGCGGCCAGGCGCCCGCGCCCGCGAGCACTGCAAATCAGTCGATCACGGCGGTGCCCGGCATCAAGGTCGGGCACTACACGCTCACCGAGCGGCCGACCGGCTGCACGGTGATCCTCGTGGACGGCGAGGGTGCGGCAGGCGGCGTGTCGCAGCGCGGCGGCGCGCCGGGGACGCGCGAGACCGATCTGCTCGACCCGGCCAACATGGTCGACAAGGTCAACGCCGTGGTGCTGTCAGGCGGGAGCGCGTTCGGTCTCGAGGCCGCGACCGGCACCGTGCGATGGCTCGAGGAGCACAACATCGGCTGGGACGTGCGCATCGCAAAAGTGCCGATTGTCCCGGCTGCCATCCTGTTCGACCTGCCGGTCGGCGGCAATCCCAAGATCCGTCCGACCGCGGATTGCGGCTATAAAGCCGCCGACGCAGCCTCGACCGAGCCGGTGAAGGAAGGCACGGTCGGCGCCGGCGCCGGCGCGACGGTCGGGAAAAGCGGCGGGCCGAACCGCTCGATGAAAGCCGGCCTTGGCAGCTACAGCATTACGCTCGCCAACGGGCTCAGCGTCGGGGCGATCGTCGCGGTGAACGCCGTCGGCGACATCATCGATCCCGATACCGGCAAGGTGGTCGCCGGCGTCCGCAATCCTGACGGCACCTTTGCCGACGCTCGCAAACTGCTGCGCTCCGGGCAGACCGGTCCGCGCCCTCGCGCTGCCGAGAACACCACCATCGGCCTGGTTGCGACCAACGCGAAGCTGACCAAGGCGCAGGCCAACCGCATGGCGATGATGGCAGATGACGGGTTGGCCCGGGCGATCTTCCCATCGCACACGCAGGGCGACGGCGACACCGTGTTCGCCCTGGCGACCGGGCAATACGCGGGCGAGGTGGACATCAGCCAGATCGGCGCGCTCGCCGCGGACGCGATGGCCCACGCCATCGTCCGCGCCGCCACCGAGGCGACCGGCATCCCGAACCTCCCAGCCGTCCGCGACCTGAAAAAGTAACCGCCACGTGAACCTCTCGCTGGTTCTGCTGCTCCTCTACTCGACGGGCCTCCTCGCGATTGGCCTGCTGATCGGGCGGAAAGTAAGAGGCGCCCGGGATTTCTTCGTCGCCGGCCGCGCGTTTGGTCCAGGACTGTTGTTCTCGACGCTGCTGGCGGCGAACATCGGCGCTGGCTCCACGGTCGGCGCCACCGCGCTCGGCTATCGCGATGGGCTCTCCGCGTGGTGGTGGGTCGGAAGTGCGGCGCTTGGCTCGCTCGTGCTCGCCTTCTGGATCGGCCCAGCGCTCCGCCGCGTCGCCGAGCAGCACGATCTTCGGACCGTCGGCGACTACCTGGAGCTGCGGTATGCCGCGAGCGTGCGCGGGATGGTGGCCTTGCTGCTCTGGTTTGGATCGCTGGCGATCCTTGCCGGGCAGCTGATCGCGATGTCCACCATCCTGTCGGTGGTCGCCGGCGCTCCGAAATGGGCCGGCTGCACCATCGGCGGCCTGCTGATCACGATCTACTCGTCGGCTGGCGGGCTCAAGGCCGGCGCGTGGGTCAACATGGTGCAGCTCGCAGTGAAGATGGGCGGATTCGCCATTGCGCTGCCGCTGGCGCTCTCGGCGGTGGGCGGCTGGTCCGCGGTGACCGCTCTGTCGGCGCCCTCGGACAGCTACTGGAACTTCTGGGCTGGCGGCGGGTCGGGAATCGTCTACATCGCTCTGCTCGGCCCGGCGTTCATCGTGTCGCCCGGCATCCTGCAGAAGCTGTACGCCGCCCGCGACGATCGCGCCGTTCGCCTTGGCGTTGGATGGAATGCGATCGGGCTGCTTCTCTACGCGATCGTCCCAGTGGTCCTCGGGATGATCGCGCGGCTGCGGTTTCCGGCCCTCGAGAGCTCCGACCTCGCGCTGCCGATGATCCTGATGCACGGGCTGCCGGTGGCAATCGGCACGCTCGGCCTCGCCGCCGTGTTCTCGGCTGAGCTCAGCGCCGCCGATGCGGTGCTGTTCATGCTCACCACGTCACTCTCGCAGGATCTCTACAAGCGCTTCGTGGACCCGGCCGCGGACGAGCGCCGCGTCCTTGCCGTGGCGCGCGTCACGACCGTCGTGGCCGGAGCGCTCGGCACGGCGCTGGCGATCGTGTCGCCGACGGTAATCGGGGCGCTGACGATCTTCTACACGCTCCTGGGCGTGAGCCTCTTCGTCCCGATTCTCGGCGGGTTGTACGTGCCCAGGGCCGGGACGCGGCACGCGCTGGTCGCGATGGTCCTGGGTGTCGGCACGGTGCTGACGGTACAGATTTCGACCGGCGGCAAGGGGTTCGGGATGTGGACGCCGGCCTTGGTCGGGCTCATGGCCGCGGTCGCGGGCTTCGTGGTGATGCTCGCGCTGGCGCCCCGCCGGCTGCCGGCACACGCCGCCTGACAACGCGCAGCGAGGAGACGAGTTCGACATGTTCAGGCTGGACGGAAAGATCGTGGCGGTCATCGGCGCCGGCAGCGGTATTGGCGAAGCGGTCGCGTTAGCGGCCGGCACGCAGGGCGCCCACGTCGCGTGCCTTGATCTCAATCCCGACAATGCGAACGCGGTCGCCGGAAAGATCATGCTGGATGGCGGCCGCGCTGAATCGGGAGTGATGGACCTGGTCGACGAGGCGCAGATTGAGGCCGGCCTGACCGCGCTTGCCGAGCGTCACGGACGGCTCGACGGTCTTGTCTGCACGCCGGCGATCAACGTGCGCAAACCGATCCTCAAGTACACGCTGGCCGAGTTCGACAAGGTGGTGAACCTGAACCTGCGCGCGAACTTTGCCACGCTGATGATCGCCGGCCGGATCATGACCGCCCAGAAGTCCGGGAGCATCGTCTTGTTTTCGTCGATCCGTTCGCTGGTCACCGAACCGGGACAGTCGGTATATTCGATGACCAAGGCCGGCATCCTGCAGCTGGCTCGGACCGCGGCGACCGAGTGGGCAACCTTGGGCGTCCGCGTCAATGCAGTGGGCCCGGGTGTAATCGAGACACCGCTCACGGCGCCGATCAAGAGCAATCCCGACTGGTACAACGCCTACGCGATGAAAAGCCCGATGAACCGCTGGGGCCGTCCGAGCGAGATGGCAGGGCCGACCGTATTCCTTCTGTCGGACGAGGCCAGCTACGTGACCGGCACGATCATCTACGCCGACGGCGGCTGGCTCGCCGCCGACGGGCGATTCACGCCGCCGGGGATGTAGCCATGGGCGCCAGTTACCGCATCGCCGTGATTCCCGGCGACGGCATCGGCAGGGAGGTGACGCCGGCGGCGATGCGCGTGCTCGACGCGGTTGCCGACCTCTCCGGTCTGTCGATCGCCCGTGTCGAGTACCCGTGGGGCTGCGACTACTACCGCGAGACCGGGCGCATGATGCCGGCGGACGGGCTCGAGCGGCTTCGCGAATCCGACGCGATCTATCTCGGAGCGATCGGCCACCCGTCTGTCCCCGATCACGTATCGGTATGGGAATTGATCCTGCCGATCCGGCAGCGATTCGACCAGTACGTGAACCTGCGCCCGATGCGATTGATGCCGGGTGTGTCGTGCCCGCTGGCCGGCCGGACGCCGCAGGACATCGACATGGTCTGCGTGCGGGAGAACAGCGAGGGTGAGTACGCCGGGCTGGGCGGCCGTCTGCATCGCGGCACCGCGCATGAAGTGGCGGAGCAGACGGGGCTTTTCACGCGCATGGGCATCGAGCGGGTGGTTCGCTACGCGTTCGGCCTCGCCCGGTCGCGGCCGCGGAGGCTGCTGGCGAGCGCCACGAAGTCGAACGCGCTGCAGCACTCGATGGTCCTGTGGGACGAGATCGTGGACGCGCTCGCGCCGTCGTTCCCTGATGTGACGGTCCGGAAGTACCACGTGGACGCGCTGGCGGCGCGAATGGTCACGCACCCGCAGACGATCGACGTCATCGTTGCCTCGAACCTGTTCGGCGACATCCTGACCGATCTCGGCGCCGCGGTCTCGGGCAGCCTCGGCGTCGCACCCGGAGCGAACCTGAACCCCGAGCGCCGGTATCCGTCGATGTTCGAGCCGATCCACGGATCGGCGCCGGACATCGCAGGGAAGGGCATCGCCAACCCGATTGGCGCGATTTGGGCGGCGGCGCTGATGCTCGATCATCTCGGGCATCGCGAATTGCACGACCGGATGGTTGGCGCGGTGGAACGGGTCCTGGCCGCGGGCGCGGTCCGAACCCCGGACCTCGGTGGCGGCGTCGGCACCGCCGCCATGACGGAGGCGGTTGTCGCGGCGATGGTGGCGACGGTCTGATCCGACGTCACGCCCGCGCCGCCGGCGTTTGATAGTGTGTCGCGAAGTAATTGGCTTGTACGAATCGCATTTCTAAGTGGTGAAGGAGGTCGGCCGATGAAGGCTTGGATTCGAAACCTTGGTACGGCATTCGCTCTCGCGCTGGCGCTGCCGGTCGTAGCACTGGCACAGGCGACGGGGCAGATGACCGGTCTGGTGACCGACACGCAGGGCGGTGTGCTGCCGGGCGTGACCGTCGAAGTCACCAATCTCGCCACCGGAGCGGTGCGCACCGCGGTCACCGGCACTGACGGCCTCTACACGATCCCGCTGCTGCAGCCCGGCGACTACAGCGTGAAGGCCTCGCTGTCGGGGTTCCGCGCCGCGCAGAACGACCGTGTCAGGGTGACCGTGACCGAGACCGCGCGCGTCAACTTCGAGCTCGGAGTCGGACAGGTCACCGAAACCGTGACCGTGAGCGGCGCGGTCACGCTCGTCGAGACCAGCAACGCCACCCACGGCATTGTCATCGACGAGCAGAAGGTGGTGGATCTGCCGCTCAACGGGCGCAACTTCACGCAGCTCGGGACCCTGATCCCTGGCGTCGTCGCCCCTCCGACCGGCCTCGGCGGGCAGACCGGCGATGCCACCCCTGGCGGCTTCGGCAACGCCACCGGCGGCTTCAACGTCAACGGCATGCGCAACCAGTCGAACAACTTCCTGCTCGATGGCGCGACCAACAACGACACCTTCAACACCGGGTTCGTCCTTCGCCCGCCGCCGGACGCAATCGAGGAGTTCAAGATCCTCACCCACGCCTTCGGCGCCGAATACGGCCGCAACGCCGGCTCGGTCGTCAACGTCGTGACCAAGTCGGGCACCAACAACCTGAGCGGCGCGTTGTGGGAGTTCAACCGCGACGACTCGCGCCAGGCCCGCAACTATTTCGCCCCGGCCGATCAGCCGAAGCCAGTCCTGACTCAGAACCAGTTCGGGGCCAGCCTCGGAGGCCCCGTCGTCAAGAACAGGTTCTTCGGGTTCGGCTACTACGAGGGATACCGCAACAAGAGCGGCATCACCAACAACGTGATCGTGCTGTCGGAAGCGCAGCGCCGCGGCGATTTCTCGGCCAGCACCACGCCGATTCTCGACCCGACGACGGGTCTGCCGTTTTCTGACAACATCATCCCCGCCGATCGGATCAGTTCCGTCGCCACGAGGCTGCTGAATGACTTCGTGCCGCTGCCCAACTCGCCGGGCAACCGCTACATCGTGTCGCCGACGGTACAGGACGATCGCGATCAGTTCGGCATGCGCTTCGACTACCAGCTGTCCGGTAATCAGACGCTGCTCGGCCGCTACATGCGCAGCGACACCGATCGGATCACGCCGCGCGTGATCGCGGCCGTCGATCAGCGCGCGACTGCGACGCTGCAGGATTTCATGGCCTCGCACAACTACGTGATCAGCTCGAACCTGATCAACCAGGCCCGGTTCTCGATCAATCGGATCACCGCGGCGCCGGCGGTTACCTCCGGCCTCACGCCGCGCGATTACGGCATCAATCTCGACAGCACCAACCCGGCCGCGGTCGGCTTGCCGTCGTTCCTGGTTCAGGGCTTTTTCGGGGGCGGCACCTCGGCGCTCGGCGATCAGCAGCAGCCGTTCATCAGCCGCATCAACCACGTCTGGCAGGCGGCAAACGACACCACGTGGATCAAGGGCCGTCACTCGATGAAGTTCGGCATCGACATCCGGCGCGAGGCGATGAATATCGCGTTCATCAACCGGCCGAACGGCGACCTCACCTTCAGCGGGCTGGTCACCGGCAATGCGGCCGCTGATTTCCTGATCGGCTACGCGGCGCAGGGCAGGGCGACGACCACACAGGCCATCCAGGATGGATACGGATGGCTCTACGCCGGCTACGTCCAGGACGAGTTCCGGGTGACGCCGCACCTGACTCTCAACCTCGGACTCCGCTACGAGCTGCCGACGCCGTTCATCGACGTCAACGATGCGATCACCGGGTTCCGCACTGGCCAGCAGTCCACGGTCTATCCGAATGCGCCGACCGGGCTGGTCTATGCCGGCGACGCGGGCGTCCCGCGCGGGATCGTGCCGACCGACAAGAACAACTTCGCGCCGCGGGTCGCGGTGGCCTGGGATCCATTCGGCGACGGCAAGACGAGCGTGCGGTCGGCGTTCGGCGTGTTCTACGACGCGCTCGCCGGGCAGGGAGACTTCTTCCAGAGCGGCGTGCTGTCGCCGCCGTTCACGCCGCTGATCGAACTGAACGCGACAGCCGCCAACCGGACGCTGGTGCCGCTCAACGATCCGCTGCGCGCGGTCGCCGGTCCGCCCAACCCGTTCCCAGCGGCGCTGACCATCATCGGCTGGGGTGACCAGTTCGAGTCGCCCTATGCCTACCACTACAACGTCGGCGTGCAGCGCCAGCTCGGCTCGAACATCGGCGCCGAGGTTGCCTACGTCGGATCGCGCGGCAATGCGCTGCCGATCTTCATCGAGATCAACCCCGGTCTCTTCACGCCCGGCCAGACTTCTCAGGGGGCGCGGCTGATGCCCGCGTATTCGCTGGTGCGGCCGACGTTCTCGGTGGCGCAGTCGTGGTACGACTCGCTCCAGACCAGCCTGCGCCTGCTGCCGACCCACGGGCTGAATTTCCTCGCTTCGTACACACTCAGCAAGGCAACCGACCACGTGTCGGGCCTCAACATCGGCGGCGAGGCCCGTCCGGTGCTGCCGGTCGCGCAGGACGACGAAACGAGCATCGAGCAGGCCCTCGCCTACGAGAAAGGTCCGGCGCTCTTCGACGCGCGCCATCGCTTCGTGCTCAGCTTCGGGTACGAACTGCCGCGGCTCGAGGACAAGAACGCGGCGATCCGCTACGTCGCCGGCGGCTGGCAGATGAACGGCATCTACCAGGCGCAGACTGGCTTTCCGCTCAGCATCAACCGCGGCGCGACGCTCGACATCCGCTATCTGACCTGGCGGCCGGACGTCACCTGCGATCCCAACAACGGTCCGAAGACGACCGCGCAGTATTTCGACACCAGCTGCTTCAACGCCCGGACGCTGGCCGAAACCGGCGAGCGGCCCGGCAATGTCGGCCGCAATTCG
>DATJFF010000309.1:0-11418 GCA_035495795.1 Vicinamibacterales bacterium | reverse complement strand
CGTGCCGCCGATGTCCGCCTGCTGTGTCCCAGACGAGGCGATCGTCGTGTCCGATATAGGCGAGATGCTGTCGCCGAACGTTGCGCCGGCCAGGATCGCGCCCGCCAGCACGATCGGGTCGGCACTCACCGCTGCCGCCGCCGGGTAGAGGAGCGGTCCGCAAATCAGGATCGTGCCGAAACTCGTTCCGGTGGAGGTCGAGACCAGCGCGCAGGCCATGAACGCGGCCGCGACATAGGCGCCGCGCGACAATTCGAGCGCCGTGGTCATCCAGACGAGCGCCTGTACGAACCCGGCCGCCGAGAGGATCGTGCTGAGCACGCCGGAAAGCAGCCACGCCATCACCATCACCATCACCAGCGGCTGCGCCATGCCGGCAAGCATCGTCTCCGCGTACCGCTGCCGGTCGCGGGCCAGCAGCAACCCAAGCGCGAGCGCCGCGAGCAGGATCGGCCAGAAGCCGCGCTCGTCGGGTGCGCCCGATAGCGCCAGCCAGGCGACGCCGGTGAGGAACAGGCCGATTGGAGCGAGGGCGCCCGCGAGGCCGGCGCGCATCTCCAGGAGAGGCGAGGGCATCAGCTAGGGCTATAGACTATCGTTGATGGACGACGCATTTCAGTTGTACGACCTGCGAGTGGAGGTCGTCGCCACCGGACGTCCGATGGTGTGCAGCCATCACGAAGGCGACTGGTTCGCGGTGGAGGGCGAAAACCTGCGATTCCCCGACGGCCAGGCGTTCTCGCTCTATGCGCTCGCCGCGCTGCTGCCGCTTCTTCCCGCGAAACAGCGTGTGACCGACGCGAACGACTGGATGACCACCGACACCGACATCGCGTGTCCCGATCCGCATTGCGGGGCGCGGTTCCGCATCACGCGCACGGCGGTCCGCACGTTCCGCCACAGCGAGGTGACGGCGGTGCCGCTCCCACCGCCGCCGGCATGACGGCGCGTGTCCCGCGCGTCGCCCTGGCGCCCGGCTACGAGGTCTCGCGGATCATCAAGGGGGGCTGGCAGCTCGCCGGCGGTCACGGCGCCGTCGATCGCGGGGTCGCGCTCGACGACATGGACGCGTTCGTCGAGTCGGGTGTCACGACGTTCGATTGCGCTGACATCTATACCGGCGTCGAGGCCCTGATCGGAGAGTACCTCGCCCGCGTCCGGGCCCGCGGCGGAGCAGCGGCCGCCGGCAAGGTCCAGGTTCACACCAAGTGCGTGCCCGATCTGGATCGGCTGCCGCGCCTGACCCGCGCCGACATTGCCGCCACGGTCACGCGCTCCCGCGAGCGGCTGGGGGTCGAGGCCATCGATCTCGTGCAGCTGCACTGGTGGGATTACGACGCCGGCGACGTGCTCGAGGCGGCGCGGTGGCTCGATCAGCTCCGTCGCGACGGGGTGTTGCGGCACATCGGGCTCACCAACTTCGATCTGCCGCACGTGCGCGACCTGGTGGGGTGCGGCGTCCCGATTCGGTCGCACCAATTGCAGTACTCACTGCTCGATCGTCGGCCCTCTAGAGAAATGGCTGCGTTCTGCGCCGCGAACGGAATCGCGTTGCTCGCCTATGGCGCGCTGGCGGGCGGGTTTCTCTCCGAGAGATGGCGCGGCCAGAAAGCGCCCGCCGAGCCGCTCGAGAATCGCTCGCTCGTCAAGTACCGGCTGATCGTGGACGAATGTGGGGGGTGGGACTACCTGCAGGCGCTGCTCGACGCCCTGCACGTTACGGCAGCAAAGCAGCGGGTGAGCATCGGCGCCGTCGCGATCCGATGGGTCCTCGACCAGCCGGGTGTTGCCGCGGCGATCGTCGGCGCGCGCGATCGACGCCACCTCGCCGACGTCATCGCGTCGCTGTCCATCGTGCTTGACGATGCGGATCGCGCCCGCATCGGGGCCGTCCTCGCCTCCGCGCCCGGCCCGAGCGGAGACGTCTACGCGCTCGAGCGCATCAAGGGCGGCCGGCACGCCGCCATCATGCGCTACAACCTGCAGCAGGGCTGACGTTGCGTTGCGCGCTCGTTCTCGTGTCGGTGCTCGTCATCGCATCGGCTTTGCTGGATGCACAGGAGGCCTCACAGCAGCCTTCGACCGAGGCGGGTCCTGCGGTTGAGGGTTCCTTCTCGAATCTCACCCGTGTCGAGACCTGGCGATTCTTCGAGTCGCCCTCGCTCGAGGTCGATCCCGATTACACATTCTGGGGGAATCGCTCCGACCTGACGCTGAACGTGCGAGGCCGGCGGTTCGACCTCGCCGGCGGCTTTTCCTACGTGCGCGTCGAAGAGCTGCCGCGAAACGCGATCGGTCCCGGCGGCCTCGGCACAGGGGCGTTCTACTTCGCCGCGTCCGGTGTTCCCTTCAGCTACCAGGTTTTTCTCACGTCCCTGTCCGCATCCTGGCACGACGCCGACCGCCGCCGCGCCCTTACCGCTGGGCGCATGTCCTACACCTCGGGTGCCGAAGGCGGCACCGCCGGGCGAACAGCGAAGCTCACCGCGGTGCGGCGCCTGGCTATCGATGGACGGCTCGTGGGCACGTTCGACTGGTCGTTCTACCAGCGGCGATTCGATGGCGCGCGCGCCGACTGGCGAGGCGACGGACGGTATGCCGGCGGCAGCGCCTTCCTCGTGACGCAAGGCGGCTACGAGGAGTCCGCGAACCTGACCATGGAGCGGCTGTTCGTCAGCACCGGATTCGTCGGACAGCGGCATGGCTCCGCAGCCGAGAGCCAGGCGTTTGGTGTGGTCTATCGCGATCGACGCGCGATCGACATCCGGCCGGACAACAGCCTCATACCCGCAGAGTCGGCCGACATCACGATCGCGTCGATCGGCGCCTCGCACGCTGCGGCTCGCAACGTCAATCGCGGTGCTGTGGACTACGCCGGATGGGGCACCTGGCAGTTTGGCGATTGGTACGGACAACCGCACCGCGCCTACGCCGTCGCGGCGCAAACAGGTTTCCAATGGGACGGTGTGCCCTGGAAGCCATGGGCACGCGGCGGCGCCTCGTATGCGTCGGGCGACGGCGACGCGCGAGATGACAGGCACGGAACGTTCTTCCCGATGCTCCAGGACACCAGGACGTATGGGCAGTCCATGGTCTACGCGCAGGCCAACCTGCGCGACCTCTTCGTCCAGGTTCTGGCCGAGCCGCACGGCCGCGCCCGTCTACGCGGAGATCTGCATCGGCTCGACCTGGCCGACGCTGCCGATCGCTGGTATCAGGGCAGCGGAGCGACGGCCAGCGACGGCCGCTTCTTCGGCTATTCGACGAGGCCATCGAGCGGCGTGCGCGGTCTCGGGACCGTGCTCGAAGGGTCGGTTGACGTGCGGATCTCGCGGTACTGGTCGATGAACGCCTACGCGGGACGCATGTGGGGCGGCCCGGTGGTACGCGGCGTCTTCACCGGCGATCGGCTGTTCTACTGGTATATCGAAAACGTGCTGCGGCTCACGCTCTCTTCGTGAACGGCGCGCAACGCAGGCGGAGCCTCACGCAGGCCCCAAGCTCGGCTATCATGCCTCGGCATGGTGAATCCGACGACCGAGCAGGTGGCGTCCGTGCCGATCTTCAACCGGTTGTCTCCCGACGACCAGGCGCTGCTGGCGTCGGCCGCGGAGTTGATGTCGTTCGACGCCGGCGACAAGGTCTTCGTCGAGGGAGAGCCGGCCAACGTGATCCTCGCGCTGCTGTCAGGCAGCGTGGCCGTGACGGCCTCGACGGGACGGCACGATCTCCCGGAGGTGTTGCACCCCGGCGACCCGCTCGGCGACGTCGGCGCGTTCGAAGGCGGGCCGTACCCTGCAACGGGAACGGCGATGGAACCCACCGCGTGCCTGGTGATACCGCGCGGAACGTTCTTCACGCTGCTCACGCAGAGTCCGACGCTCGTCCGCGGCCTCGTCCACGGCCTCACCCAGCGCATCGTCCAGCTGACGCGCGAGCTGCGGAAACAGGCCTGACGCGTCCGCTTATTGCACCAGCGGCGCGAGCTTCTCGAGCAACGCGAGGACTGCGGCCAGCGTGATCCAGGCCCCGGCGTAAGTTCGCTCGGAGACGGGGATCTCGCGCCGCGCGCCCGGCCACGCGACGAGACCGTACACGTTGAGCGCGATGGCCGCGGGCCACGGCTGTGCGACGCCGAGGAGTTGCAGGAGGAGAGCAGCCGCAAGCGCGGCGACAAGCGCCGCCAGATAAATCGGTTCGATTCTCGTCATGTGAGCCGTTGCGGCAGGGGGACGAGCATCGCCGCCTCAACAGTCTAGCACCTGATGAGGTGCCGGTTCAGAACAATGTGACCGTGACCGCCGTACCCGGGACGACTTCCGTAACCTCGGCCGGAATCTCGATATAGCCGTCCGCGCGCGACATCGACGTGATGTCGCCGGACGCCTTGAACGCAGGTACCGCCTGCCCGCTCTCCACTCGGACCGTGTAGAACTGGTGCCGGCCGTGCACTGACGTGATACGGGCAGCGAGCGGCAGCAGGAGAGTGCGCGGGGCCGTCAACGGTAGCCGTGCCATCCGCCGAAGCGCAGGCACCAGCAGGATGTATGCGTTCGACAGGCAGGACGTCGGGTAGCCGGGCATGCCGAAAACTGGCCTCCCCTGCACGTGTCCGAAGAGCGTCGGCTTGCCTGGCTTCACCGCGATGCCGTGAAACTTCACCTCGCCTCGATCGCGGATCACATCAAGGATCAGGTCCCGCTCTCCGACTGAGCTGCCGCCCGAGAAGACGATGACGTCGTGGCGCAGGCACTCGTCGAGTGCCGCGTGGAGCGCCTCGAGTGTGTCACGTGCCGTAGAGATCGGCACCGCGACACCGCCATGCTCCGTGACGACGGTGGAGATCGTGAACCGGTTGATGTCGTAGATGTGACCCGGCGGCAGTGGTGCCCCCTGCGGCGCGATTTCGTTTCCGGTCGAGAGGACCGCGACCGAGGGACGGGCCCACGTTTCTGCATCCGCGTAGCCGAGCGCGGCCAGCGCGCCGATCCGGCTCGGGTTGAGTACCTCCCCCGCGCGCAGCACGAGTTGGCCGACGGAGATGTCCGCTCCGCGAGGACCGATGTTCTGTCCGCTCCTCACCGGTGCGAACAGCGACACTCGATCTCCGTCGAGCGCTGTCTCCTCCACCATGATCACGGCATCGGCGCCATCGGGCATTGGGGCGCCGGTGGCAACTTCGACGGCGGTCCCCGGTTCGACCCGCACCGCCGGGATGTCTCCCGTGTACACCTGACCGGCCAGGCGTACAGCCCGCGGCTGTTCCCGCGTCGCGGCCGCCGCGTCCGCCGCGATCACCGCATACCCGTCCATGCTTGCGCGGTCGAACGGCGGAACGTCCGCCGCGGCGACGATGTCGGAGGCCAGCACGCGGCCGCTGGCGTGGAGGAGCGGCACGCGCTCGCGCCGCTCGATGTGAGGCGTTCCCGCCGCGATGATCGCCCGCGCCTCGTCGATTGAAATCGTGCTCGTGAACGGCCGCATGGTCACCGGCGTGTCTCCGCGACGAGATGGCCCAGCTCGGGGATCAGCAAACGCGTCATCGCCAGCCGCACCGCGTTCTCGGAGCCTGGAAGTGAGATGACGATTCTTCCGGCGTGCGTCCCGGCACACGCCCGGCTGAGCATCGCGGCCGCGCCAATCTCCTGGAAGCTGAGCATCCGGAACAGCTCTCCGAACCCAGGCAGCCTCTTGTCGAGGAGCGCGTCGATGGCTTCGAACGTGCTGTCGCGCCGCGTGATGCCGGTTCCGCCGGTCGTGATGATCACGTCCACCTGGCCGGCCGCGGCGACCTCGCGGACGAGCGCGGCCACTTCGCCCGGCTCGTCGCGAAGAATCCGCCTCCCCTCGACAACGTGCCCGGCGTCGGTGAGGAGCTGGACGATGGCACGCCCGCTGCTGTCGGTGGCTTCGGTCCTGGTGTCGCTGACGGTGATGACGAAGCAGCGGACGGCAGCCGGTGCCGCGGCGCGGTGCGCGATCGAGGACATGGTCCGATTATCCGCGCTAGCCGGCTTGAAGGGCCAGTGTGGATGCGACTGAGCCGCGGTTTTCGGCGGGCCGTCAAGCCGGCTCGCCCCGCGGAGCGGGGCCAGGAAACACTGCCCTAGCGAGGCGAAGCCGCGCCGTCGGATACACTTCTCGACGGTCCGAAGGCGAAGCCTCACTAGGTTACGATATGCGCCGTGTCCCGCCTGATCGCCGTGTCCGTGGCGCTCCTGTGCCTGGCGGTCTCCGCGGCCGACGCTCCGCTTGATCGCGACGCCGAACGCTGGGTGACGCAGACGCTCGCAAAACTGTCGCTGGACGATCGGATCGGGCAGCTCCTCGCCCCGGAATTCGACTCGACCTATCTGCCGACCGACAGCGACGAGTTCGATCGGTTGTCGAAAGTCGTGCGCGACAGTCACGCCGGGGCGGTGATTGCCTTCGGCGGCACCGAGCCGGCTCCGCAGGTGATGCTGAACCCGACCTACGGCACTGTCGTTCTCGGTGATCCGCTCGCGCTTGCGACGACGCTCAATCGCCTGCAGGCGTCCGCTCCGGTGCCGCTCCTTGCCACGGCCGATTTCGAGTACGGCGCCGGGATGCGCATCGCCGGCGCGACACGCTTCCCGCGGGCGATGGCGATGGGCGCCGCCGGCGATGAGCAGCTGGCGTTCGAAGCGGGTCGAATTACGGCGCTCGAAGGCCGGGCGATGGGCGTTCACGTCAATTTCGCTCCCGTTGCCGACGTCAACAACAACCCGCGTAACCCGGTGATCAACACCCGATCGTTCGGCGAGGATCCGGCGCGAGTCGGGGCGCTCGTCGGCGCCTACGTTCGAGGGCTCCAGCAGGGCGGGATGCTCGCCACCGTCAAGCACTTTCCCGGCCACGGCGACACCGACACCGATTCACACCTCGGCCTGCCGCTGATCGCGCACCCGCGCGATCGCCTGGATGCGATTGAGCTTCCTCCGTTCGTATCCGGGATCCGGGCTGGCGCCGGCGCGGTGATGGTTGCGCACGTCGAGCTTCCCGCGCTGGATCCTGGGAAGGTGCCGGCCACCTTCAGCAGGTCCGTGGTCACCGATCTGCTCCGCCGCGATCTCGCCTTCGACGGCCTCATCGTCACGGATGCGATGAAGATGGACGCGATCGTGAAGATGATGCCGCCGGGCGAGGCGGCGGTTCGTGCGGTCGGCGCCGGCGCGGACCTGGTGCTCGATTCGCCGGACCCGGTGGCGGCGTTCACTTCGATCAAGGCGGCGGTCGATCGCGGCGTCATCGACCGCGCGCAAATCGACGCGTCGGTGGCGCGGGTGCTGCGCGCCAAGGCCAGGCTGGGCCTGCACCGGACGCGCAGCGTGCCGCTCGAGGAAGTGACGAAGGTTGTCGGCGGCCGCGCCCACCAGGCCGTGGCCCGGGCCATCAGCGAGCGCAGCATCACGCTGGTGAAGGACGACCGGAATCAGGTTCCGCTGCGCTTGCCGGCGACGGCCAGCGTGCTGTACCTCTCGGTGCTGGACTACCCGTCAGGTTGGCGGATCGCGGCGCCGAGTCGAACGGTGATTCCCGAACTCAAGAAGCGGTGGGCCGCTACCGAGGCAGTGGAGCTCTCGGATCGCTCGACGCCCAACGAGATCGACCTGGTCCGCGCGATGGCCGCGAAGTACGACGCGGTCGTTGCCGGCGTGTTCGTGCGCGTGTCATCGGGCAGCGGCCGGATGGATCTCGGCGCGCCGGTCGTGCGCCTGCTGCAGGATCTGGCGCGCGGTGCGGCCCGGCGAGGGCAGCCGATGGCCGCGCTCTTCTTTGGGAGCCCGTATGCGGCGGCGAGCACGCCGGAAGTACCGGCCATGCTCCTTGCCTACGACTTCTCGGATCTCGCGGAAGCCAGCGCAGTGCGGGCGCTTGCCGGAGAAACATCACTCGGCGGCCGGCTTCCGATTGCGATTCCGGGGCTGTTTCCCGTCGGGCACGGCCTGACTCGCCCAGTGCCGTGACGCTGTGCCGTCACGCTGTGCCCTGAAGCCGGCGGCCCGGCCGCCTGTGGTAGGATCAAAAGTCTGCGCGCCCTTAGCTCAGTTGGATAGAGCGTCTGGCTACGAACCAGGAGGTCGCACGTTCGAGTCGTGCAGGGCGCGCCAACCCACTCGTTGGGTTGGCCAGCTGGCCGTACCCGCGGCCGACATTCCCAGCGCGGACGCACACCAGGATTTCGTTCAGCATGCGGAGCGTCCTCGCTCTGCGTGACAGCGAGACGACCGCATACCTCGGTGGCATGCGGTCGCGAGCTGGCTGAATCTACCGCTACTTGGACGATTTCGCCGACTTGGCCTTCTTCGCGCGTTCGCGCGCCCAGCGGCGGCGCGCTGCTTCGGCCATCTTCCGCCGCGTCTCAGCCGACACCGCGCGAGAGGACGCCGCGGTGCTGCGGCGCTTACGCCCGGCCGGACGTCCGGGCCGGACCTGCGCGGGCATGTAGCTGCCAAACTGCCGGACCACGCGCTGCCGGATGTCGGCGATCTGCTCGTCGACGTCGGCCATCTGCTTCGTCAGCGAATCCTTGCGGTTCAACAGCTCGCCCATCGTGCGGCCGATGAATTCGGCCACCTGATCTGCGACTGTGCCACTCCGGCCGCCGGCCTTGCTTGGTGATTTACTCAACAGGTCCTCCAGGAACGCCGAGCCGGGGGACTCGGCAGGGTCTATGAAATTGGGGATGCTTCGGATGTTACACCACCTATCAATGGTGCGACGCTGTCACTAACGCAGCTTTTTTGTGCATTACTACGGTGAAAGAAAACGCCTTTCCCGGCGGCGCGTTCAGCGGGATGCCTCCGAATACAATCGACGTCGTGACAGACGACGACTACATGCACGCCGCGATCGGAGAGGCGGGGAAGGCGCTGGCCATCGGCGAGGTTCCGGTCGGCGCGGTGGTCGTATTGGACGGCGCGATCGTCGGAGCGGGATACAACCAGCCGATTACCGCGAGTGATCCCACCGCGCACGCGGAGGTGATCGCGCTGCGGTCCGCGGCGCGCGCGCTGGGCAATTACCGGCTGACGGGTGCACAGCTCTACGTTACGGTCGAGCCATGCATGATGTGCGTCGGCGCGATGATTCACGCGCGCGTCGGGTTGGTGGTTTTCGGCGCGACCGAACCGAAAGCGGGCGCGCTGGTCTCGGCGCAGCGCGCCCACGAAGTGCCGGGACTCAACCACCGGTTCGAGGTCCGGGGCGGCGTCTGCGAGGAGGAGTGCCGGACATTGATGCAGGGATTCTTCCGCGACCGGCGCGGCCCGGCTCCGCCCTGACCCGGTCTGCCGCCATTGCACCCGCCGCGCGTGGGGCATACAATCCCGTCGCCTGAGCGTTCGTTCAGTCTGGTTCGGTTGTCCGGAAGGAGCGCCCGATGTCGAGACTGCTCACACGAATCGTGTTCGGAAGCGCGCTGGTGGCTGCGGCCGCGACGTGGAGCCTGGCTCCGGTCGCCGGACAGGGCGGCGGTCAGCCCAGCACCAGCCGGGGTGAGTGGCCACACTACACCGCGGACGTCAAGGGCACGCGCTATTCGCCGCTCGATCAGGTTACGGCCGCCAACTTCAACAAGCTCGAAGTGGCATGGCGGTTCAAGACCGACAGCCTCGGGCCGTATCCTGAATACAAGCTGGAAGGCACGCCGCTGATGGTGAACGGCGTCATCTACACCACCGGCGGCACCCGCCGCGCCGTGGTCGCTCTCGAAGCGAAGAGCGGCGAGCTCATCTGGGTCCACTCGCTTCGCGAGGGCCGGCGGGCCGCGGTGTCGCCGCGCCAACTCTCTGGCCGAGGCGTTTCGTACTGGACCGACGGCAAAGGCGACGAGCGGATCATTTACGTGACGACTGGTTATCGTCTCGTGGCCTTGAACGCGAAGACCGGACAGCCGATTCCAACGTTCGGCACCAACGGCATCGTCGATCTCAAGTCCGGTGTGGTGAAGGGCCGCGGCGTGCAGATCGACCTCGAGACCGGCGAGATCGGCATCCACTCCACCCCGCTCATCGTCAAGGACATCGCGATCGTCGGGTCGGCGATGCGCGAGGGCGCGACGGTGGAGACCCACGACAACACCAAGGGGCTCGTCCGCGCCTTCGACGTGCGCACGGGAAAGATGCTGTGGCAGTTCGACACGATTCCCAGGCCCGGCCAGTTCGGCAACGACACGTGGCAGAACGAGTCGTGGGCGACCAACGGCAACGTCGGCGTCTGGACGCAGATCACCGTGGACGAGGAGCTCGGGCTCGTCTATCTCCCGGTCGAGACGCCCTCGTCGGACTTCTACGGCGGCCACCGGCCCGGCAACAACCTTTTCGCCGAGAGCCTGGTCTGCGTCGATTTGAAGACCGGAAAACGGAAGTGGCACTTCCAGTTCGTGCACCATCCGATCTGGAACTTCGACATGTCGTCGGCGCCGATCGTCGCCGACGTGACGATTGACGGAAAGCCGCGCAAGGTCGTCGCGGTCCCGAGCAAGCAGTCCTGGCTCTACGTCTTCGATCGCGTCACTGGCGAGCCGATCTGGCCGATCGAGGAGAAGCCGGCGCCGGCCGGCAACGTGCCCGGCGAGTGGTACGCGCCGACCCAACCGCACCCGCCCGACAAGCTGCGCTACGCACGCAACATGATGCGCGTCCCTGACGATGTGATCGACTTCACACCGGAGCTGCGCGCGGAAGCGCTGGAGCGGCTGAAGCGCTACAAGGTCGAGACCTCGCCGTTCGTGCCGCCGATCCTCGGAAACGTCGAGGGAGTACTGGGCGCTATCGGCGCCGGCACTGCCACCAACTGGCCCGGCGGCGGATACGATCCCGAGCTGCACATCGTCTTTGCGCCGGCCGGCAACACGCCGAGCGCGCGCTCGCTGGTCGAGCCTCCCGAGAAGTTCTCGGACATCAAGTACGTGTCCGGCATCGGCGGGCAGCCGTTCCGGCCGGTTCTCGGCCCCGGCGATTGCTGCGCCGCCGATTCGCCGCTGACAGCGCAGCGCGCCCGCGAGGCGCAGACGCCAGCCGCCCCGGCCCAGGCTGCGCAAGCGCCGGCCGCACCGCCAAGCGCCGCCGCGGCTGCCGCGGCACAGGGTCTGAATGTGCAGGGCTTGCCGATCGTCAAGCCGCCGTACGGCATGCTCGCGGCGATCAGCCTGGAGCGCGGCGAGGTGATGTGGCAGACGCCGCACGGAGACACGCCCGACAACATCCGCAATCACCCGCTGCTGCGCGGCATGACTATTCCGAAGACGGGGCAGGCGAACACGTCGGGTGTCGGTCTCCTCGTCACCAAGACGCTGGTCATCATGGGCGACCCGCAGGTGACGACGACCCCGGAGCACCCGCGCGGCGCGATGCTGCGTGCTTACGACAAGAAGACGGGACAGCAGGTCGGCGC
>DATJFF010000308.1:0-24553 GCA_035495795.1 Vicinamibacterales bacterium | reverse complement strand
CCTGCCAATTTTCTCGACTGGGTACGCGACGCGCACTCGTTCGAGTCGCTGGCGGCATTCGACAGTTTCGCCGCCAACCTGACCGGCCGCGGTGAGCCGGAGCGGCTGCGCGCGGCCGGCGCCTCCGGCACTTTCTTTTCCATCCTGGGTGTGCAGGCAGAGATCGGCCGCACGCTGGTTCCGGCAGACGATCGGCCCGAGGCGACGCCCGTGGCCGTGCTGACCCGCGGCCTCGCCGAGCGCCTGTTCGGGACCGCCTCCGCGGCCTCGGGACAAGAGCTGATGCTCGACGGACGCGCCCACACGATCATCGGCGTACTGCCGGCGGACTTTTCGATGCCGGTGATGAAGGACATCGAGCTCTGGGTGAGCAGCGATCGCGGCATCCCTCGCAGCTTCCCATTCCCGGGCGACATCACGACCGTCCGCGATTCGCACCTGCTGTTCGTCGTGGGGCGGCTGGTCCCGGGCGTTGGCGCGGCGGCAGCGGGTGACGAGCTCGGCGCGATCATGGCCCGGCTCGCGCGCGCGTATCCCGACACCAACGAAGGGCTGGGCGCACGCGTCGTGCTGCTCCACGAGCAGGTGGTTGGCGGAATCCGGCCTCTCGTCCTGCTGCTCCAGCTCGCGGTGACGCTGATGCTGGCGATCGGGTGCGCCAACGTGGCGAGCTTGATCCTCGGTCAGGCTGCAGGGCGTCACGCCGAGCTGGCGACACGTGTCGCGCTCGGCGCCGGCCGCAGCAGGCTGGTGCGGCAGCTGCTCGCCGAGACGCTGGTGATCGCCGTCCCCGGGGGCCTCCTCGGCCTGCTGATCGCGCTCTGGGGTCTCGATGCGCTGGTTGGACTGGCGCCGGCCTCGCTCCCGAGGCTCGGCGAGGTGCACGTCGACGCCACGGTGCTGGCGTTCACGATGCTCCTGACCCTCGCGACCGCGGTGCTGTTCGGTCTCGGGCCTGCACTGACGAGCGCCCGGCGATCGATGGCCGACGCGGCACGTCAGGGGACACGCGTCGCCGGCGACCGAACGATCCGCCGCTGGCACCAGGTGATGGCCGTCGGCGAGCTGGCGCTTGCACAGGTGCTGCTGGTCGGCGCCGGGCTGCTCCTCGCCAGTTTCCTCGCGGCGCAGCAGGTCAATCTCGGATTCGTGCCCGACGGCCGGATCGCTGCGGATCTGTCACTTGCGGCCGGCCGATATCTTCAGCCTCGTCCCGGCGCGGCGCCGGACGACCCCAGGATCGACACGACACCGAAGCGGCAGTTCGTCGGTCAGGTGATCTCCAGCCTCACGGCAACGCCCGGGGTCCGCGCCGCCAGCGCCGCATTCACGGCGCCGCTCACCGGCGCGCCGAATCGCGGCGTGCAGCTGGAGGGTCAGCCGGTTCAGTCGGGCGCGCAGGGCCCGTCGGCCGATTTCCAGGTGATTACCCCCGACTATTTCCGGGCGATGGGCATCACCCTGGTGCGCGGTCGCGGGTTCACCGAAGCGGACGGCCCGACCGCGCCGCGGGTGGTCATCATCAGCCAGACCTTTGCCGATCGCTACTTCCCCGGCACCGATCCGATCGGCCGGACCGTCTCGTTCGGCGACGACCTGCATCACGAAATCGTCGGCATCGCCGCCGACGCGCGCTATCGGACGCTGGAGCAGCCTGCCGATCCGACCTTCTACATTCCGTTCGACCAGAACGACGAGCGCTGGCCGTTTCTGTCCTTCCTCGTCTGGGCCGACGCGTCCCCCTCAGCGGTCATCGGCGCGATTCGCGCCGCCGTGCGCGACGCGGATCCGAACCAGCCGATTGCCCGGATCCGGACCTTCGACGAATTGCTCGCCTCGGGCCTGGCGCCGCGCCGCTTCAACACCCTGCTGGTCGGCCTGTTCGCGATCACCGCGCTGCTGCTGGCGGCTGTCGGCACGTTCGGGGTGATGGCATTCTCCGTCGCGTCTCGCATCCGCGAGCTCGGCGTTCGCTCGGCGCTCGGCGCGACACCGGCCGAACTGCGTCATCTCGTCCTCGGACAGGGCGCCTGGGTTGGCGGCCTTGCTGTAACCATTGGCCTCGGCGCGGCGTGGCTCACCACGCGCGGCATGGCCTCGATGCTTTACGAGGTGAAGCCCGCCGACCCGGCGACCTACAGCGCGGTCGCCGTCGTGCTCTGTCTGGTTGCTTTGTTCGCGACCTGGCTCCCGGCCCGGACCGCGACCCGCGTCGATCCGATCAACGCGCTCAGAGAACCATAAGGGAAGCCGGATCGCCCTCGATCTAGCCGATCTTCTTGCCGAGCCACGTGAACGGACCACCCGCACTCTTTGCGGCGAGGTCCTTACCGGCATACTTCGTGCTGACCTTCCAGACGAAGTCCATCTCGCTCATGATCGCGCCGAGCGCCATGCGCGACTCGATGACGAGCAGCACCGAGGCGTAGAGCATGAAGAACACCCCGACCATGCCGAGGCCGACGGCGACCCAGGTGTAGTCGTGCGCCACCGCGGCCAGCGCGATCGCGACGCTGGTCGCGATGAAGATGGCGAGCGAGACGTAGAACGACAGCATCGCCCGCTGCAACAGGCGGGCTCTCGAGGTCTGGCGATCGAGCTGGTTGAAGATCAGGCTGACCCGCTCCTGGTACATGTCGTCCTGCTCGGGGTGCTTGGCGAGCTGTTCGAAGCGCTCTGAAAGAACACGGACCCGATCGACGATGCGTCCCATCCGGGAGCTGGTCGAGAACAGGAGCGAGCCGCAGGCCGAGATGAGAACCGCCGGCGTGATCAGCGCGGTCAGCACCGCGAGCGCGTTCTGCGGCGACTCGAGCTGCGACAACCAATTCATAGCGGCCCAGTCTATCGCAGCGGCCGCCGCGTCCATTGACGACTGGGGATTGTCGATTGTCGATTTATTGACGATTGGGGATCGGTGATTGCACCATTCGATTGACGAATGCGGCATTTGGTCAATGGCGATTGATGGAATGATGATTGGCCGATTCGAGGTGATGGCCGCGGGCTCGCTCCCAATCCCCCAATCGTCATTTCCCCAATCATCAATCCCGCAATACGGCAATCGCCAATGGAATGGTGCAATCCCCCAATCGACAAATCGTCAATAAATCATCAATCGTCATTCCTCAATCGTCAATGGACGCTTCGGCACCTTGGCGCTGATAATGCGGCATGCTCGCGACAGTAGTTCGTGCGTTCGGCGGTCCGGATGTCCTCCAACCGGAAGAGGTGCCCGATCCGATTCCAGGCGCCGGCGATGTGCTGGTCCGGATTCATGCCATTGGCGTCAATCCGTACGACACCTATATGCGGTCGGGCGCGTATGCGATACGGCCGGACCTGCCCTACATTCCCGGCGCCGACGCAGCCGGCATAATCGAACTCGTCGGCCACGATGTCAGCGGCGTGGCAATCGGGGATCGCGTCTATATCTGCGGCACCGCGGCGCACCGCGCCTATGGCGCGTACGCATCACTCGTGGTGTGTCGCCCGGCGCAGATCCACCCGCTCGCGAATCGTCTCTCGTTCGCCCAGGGTGCGGCCATCGGCATTCCTTACGTGACCGCGTGGCGTGCCGTGTTCGATCGCGCGCAGGCACAGCCCGGAGAGACGATGCTCGTCCATGGCGCGAGCGGCGCGGTCGGCCTGGCGGCGGTGCAAATCGGACACGCCGCGGGGCTGACCGTCATCGGGACGGCCGGGACCGATGAGGGCGCGGCCCTCGTTCGCGCCCAGGGCGCAGCCCATGTTTTCAACCATCGCGAGCCGGGCTACCTGGATCGGATCGGTTCGATTACCAACAGCGGACCTGACGTCGTGATTGAGATGCTCGCGAACCAGAACCTCGACGCGGATCTGAGCGTGCTCGCACCACGCGGGCGCGTCGTCGTCGTCGGCAGCCGGGGACGCGTCGAGATCGACCCGCGAAAGACGATGGCCAAGGAGGCCGCCGTGCTGGGCACCGCGTTCTGGAACCTGGGCGCGGACGACCTCGCCCGAATCTACGCAGCCCTGGGACAGGCGTTCGAGGAGGGGAAACTCACGCCGGTCATTGCCGACGAACTGCCGCTCGCCGACGCGTCGCGCGCGCACGAACGAGTGATGGCGCCCGGCGCGCACGGCAAGATCGTGCTGCTACCGTAGGCGGCAGCTACGCTGCCGCAGGCGCGGCCTCTCGGCCGCGTTGGCCTGCGGTGAGCGGCGGCTGCGCCGCCGTGGGCGCGTCCTGTCGGACGCGTAGGAATTCTTCCTACCGTAGGCCTACGCGCGAAGCGCGCCTACCGGAGGCCTGCGGGCGCGAAGCGCCCGCCTACTTCCCGACCCGCGCGAGTTCTTCGTCGACGACCTGCTTGAACACTTCGTACGGCTGCGCGCCGATCAGCGGACGGCCGTTGACGTAAATCGTCGGCGTCGAGTTCACGCCCAGCTTCTCACCCGACTCGAACGCGGCCTTGACCACCGCCTGATGCTTGCTGGAGTCGAGGCACTGCTCGAACACGGCGCGATCGAGCCCGAGCTTGCCGGCGCCGTCCTTCAGCTGCGGCACGGCGGTCGCCTGGATGTTCGAGAAAATGAGGTCGTGCATCTCCCAGTACTTGCCCTGGTCACCCGCGCAGCGCGCCGCTTCGGCCGCCTTCTGTGCGTTCGGATGCGTATTGATCGGGAAGTCCTTGTAGACCAGCCGGACCTTGTTGCCGTAATCGGCGAGGAGCTTCTTGAGAGTCGGACCGACCCTCGCGCAGAACGGTCATTGGTAGTCCGAGTATTCGACGATCGTGACCGGCGCCGCGTCCGGCCCGGACGTCGGGTCGCTACTGGCAATCGCCACTTCGACGCGAGGCGGTTCCAGCATCACGCGAACGTTGCCGGCTTTGGTTCGCAACTCGTCCACCAGCTGCGCGCGCGCCTGGCCCTGCCGCTGGCTGGCCAGGAAGTCCTCGATCGGCTTGCGCAGCTCTTCGAAGCTCCGCCCCTGAGCCCGTTCCTTGTTCGCCTCGTAGAACGAACGGAGGTCGGCTTCGGAAGGCGCCTTGAGGCGACGGCCGATCTCACGCTCGGTGTACGCATCGACGCTCATCTTGGCTGCCTTGGCCGCGTCGGCGATGAGCGCGTCACCGACGACCAGATCGAGCATGTTGCGCCGGTTCTGATACAGCTGCTGGGTGAGGCGGGCGCGCTCGGCGGCATCGAATTCCTGCCACTTCGCATCCACTTCGGCCAGCGTGATCTTCCGACCACCCACTTCGGCGACCACCGGATCGGCCGCGCCGGCCGCGGCCGGCGGAGCCGGCGGGGGTGACGGCGACTGGGCAGCGCTCGGCGAGTTGCCGCACCCGATCGCCACCGCGGCGACGAGCGCGACCATCATCTTCAGTCGGGCGTTCTGCATCAGACCAGTGTAACGGACTCTTACCGGGAGCGCGAATGCATCCGTGCCGGCCCTCAGTTCCGATCGAGATGCCGGGGGACGCCCTCGGCGTGTCCGGAGCATGCCAGGACGGGAATCGGCGGGTAGCGTGGAAATCGCGGGTCGGTGGCCGACAGCCGGCAGAGATAAAACTGCGTCCGGGCGCCGTCAATGGTCTGGCAGTGCACGCAGTGGCCGCAGAGGCCCGGGTCCATGCTGACCATCTTACGCGTCCGTCATAAGATGGTTTCATGAAGGTTCCGGCGCTCGTCCCTGTCGTCGCGGCGGCTCTGGCCGGCTTGGCGCTGGCCGCTCCCGATGCGGCTACGCTCGGCGAAGCCGGCGTCGCCCTCCAGGAGCAACAGCCCGTCTTCCGCGCCAGCATTCGCACCGTTCCCGTGTACGCCACGGTGCTCGATGCAAACGGCCGCCTCGTGCCAGACCTCGAGCAAGCCGACTTCTCGGTCCTGGACAACGGCAAGCCGGCCGACATCGCACTGTTCTCGAGCGAGCCGCAGCCATTCACGGCGGTGGTGATGCTCGACACCAGCGCGAGCATGACCGCGAATCTCAAGCTGCTGAACCGCGCCGCCGAGCAGTTCCTGCTCCGCCTGCTACCCGTCGATCGCGCTCAGGTCGGCGCGTTCAACGACAAGATTCAGATGAGCGGCGAGTTCACGAATAACCGCGACGAGCTCATCGCCGATCTCAACGATCTGTATTTCGGCAACCCGACCCGGCTCAACGACGCAATTGGCGCCAGCCTCGATGCCCTGAAGGGCATCGACGGCCGCCGCGTGGTGCTGGTATTCACCGACGGCGAGGACACCTCCAGCCGCACGAAATTCAGCACGGTCATGGACCGCTCACGCGACGAAGAAGTCATGGTCTACTCGATCGGGCTCGAGTCCGAGTACTTCAACGGCGTGCGCGTCGTCCGGTCAAAGCCGTCGCGCGACCTGCGGAGGATTTCAGAGGAAACAGGAGGCGGGTACTTCGAGCTGTCTCAGACCGCAGACCTGGCGCCCACTTTCAGCCGCGTCGCGACCGAGTTGCGGAGCCAGTACCTGATTGCGTTCACGCCATCTGCGCTCGACGGTAAGGTGCACAAACTCGACGTGCGCGTGAACCGCCAGGGGATGACGGTCCGCGCGCGCAAGAGCTACCTGGCGGCCACCGAGAAGTCGTAAGGGAGTCCAAATCCTGGACAGAGCCTCTAGACGAACGCGGTGACGATCAGGGTGACCACCAGCAGGAAGCCGACGACGGCTTCGGCAGTGGCGGAGAAATTCCATTCGTAGATGCGGAACATGGTCGTGCCTCCGATGGCTGACCGCAGCGCGGCCGGCAGTGAACGGTGAGAAGTGAAAAGTGAGTGGAAAGTTGCCTCACTTTCCCCTCCTATAAGGTTTGACGGAGGCTGACCCTCGGTTGGTTCCGCCGGGGCAGATTCGTGCAGGTGCGGCAGCCGGGACCAACGCCACTCACTGACCGGCGGCGGACACGAGGGCCCAGTTGGCGCGCTGCAGGACGCGGTCCACCAGCTCGACATTACCGCGCAGCGAAATCAGGATGGCCTTGCCCGATCCGGCCCCGGCCGCGCCAGCCACGGCGATCGCCGCCTCGTGCTGGTTCGTCCGCGACACCCCCGGTGCCCCAATCGGGCCGAAGAACAGCCACGCCTGTTCGGGGCAGAAACGCGTCGCGGAAGGGGCGCCGCTTTCGCCCGGCTCCTGATACTCGTTGGCGGCGACCCGGATGATAGCGGCTGCGGCTGGGCTGCCTGGAACCATCTCCGGCAAACGTCCCGTCCCTACCGTGAGGCGTTGCGGCAGGTCGACAACGCGCGCATCGATCGTGAGTTGGCTCTCCGCATCGTAACGCTCCCCGGTCAACCCGTCGTCTCGCAGCGAGATCTCACGAATCTCCGACACCCGGCCGGTCCTCTGAAAATCGCTGACCGCCTTGTCATAGTCGGCCTGGGATCGCTGCTGCGACTGCATCGCCGCCTTCTGAATGGCGGCCTCTGCCTTCAGGGCGCGCGCGCGGTTCTCGGCGTTGAGCGGGTTGGCGAGAACCTCGACCACCGCGCTGTCTTCCGCGGGCCAGTGCACCGTCCACAGGGGGCCGGGATCATCTCCCGACGGAGTGCCGTCGTTGCTTGCCTCCGGGAAGGGGAGTGCCGGCCTCACCGCTGCCATCAGAGCGTCTCGCAGGGCGGCGCTCTGCCGCGCCTCCGCCGCCGAAACGGACGCGAGCGCCAGCACCACGGCCGTAGTCAACGCGCGCATAGCGGGATTCTACCCACAGAAGGCGGCGATCGGGCTGCTCCGCTACAATCCTGCTTTCATCATGGCGACCCCTGCGACGCATCCTTTTCCCGGCGATCGGCCGTCGGGCAACATCCGCGGTACGCGCTCGGCAGCTGTCGGGCGGCACGGCATGATCGCCACGAGCCAGGCACTCGCCTCCGCGGCGGGATTGAAGGTGCTGCAGGATGGCGGCAACGCCATCGACGCCGCCGTGACTGCTGCCGGCGTCATCGCGGTCGTCGAGCCGTCGATGAATGGCATCGGCGGCGATCTCTTCGCGATCGTGTACGACGCGAAAACGACGCGGCTGTACGGACTGGATTCCAGCGGCCGTTCCGGGCACCGCGCCACACCAGAGGAGTTCGCCCGGCGCAGGCTGACCGACATGCCGTCGAGCGGTCCCCTGCCGGTCAACGTGCCCGGTGTCGTGGAGGGTTGGCACCAGCTCCTGTCACGGTTCGGGACGATCGACTTCTCGAAGGCGCTTCGGCCCGCGATTGACTACGCGCGCGACGGCTTTCCGGTGCAGCAGCTGATGGCCGCCGAATGGCTCGAGAACGTCCCGAAGCTGGCTGCCGATCCAGCGGCGAAGCGCACGTTCCTGCCCAATGGCGAGCCGCCGGCCGAAGGTGAGCTTTTCGCAAATCCGAGTCTGGCCCGCTCGCTCGAGCAGATCGCCGCGACAGGGCGGGATGCGTTCTATACAGGCGCGCTCGCCAAAGCGATTGTCAGCGACCTGCAATCGCGGGACGGCTTGCTCGAGCTGCGCGACTTCGCCGAGCACACAGCCGAGTGGGTCGAGCCGATTCGCACCACCTACCGTGGCTACGAGATGGTCGAGATGCCGCCGAGCACGCAGGGGTTCGTCGCGCTCGAGATGTTGAACTTGATGGAAGGCTTCGACGTACGGGCGATGGGCCACAACTCGGCTGACTACCTCCATCTCGTGTCGGAGGCGAAGAAGCTGGCGTTCGCGGATCGCGCTGCCTATCTCGCCGATCGAAATGCGATGCCGAAGGACGCGCTGGCGATGCTGATCTCGAAAGAGTACGCCGCTCGCCGGCGCGGCGAGATAAGCATGACGCGGTCGGGCAGCTACAGGCCCGGACACGTGCACGCCAGCAGCTCGGAGCGTGAATTCGCCGGCCAGGATCGCGGCGACACCATCTACATGACCGTGGCCGACGGCCAGGGCAACGTGGTTTCGTTGATCCAGTCGCTGTTCGCCTCATTCGGCGCGGGCATCGTCGCCGGCGACACCGGCATCACGCTGCACAACCGCGGCTCCGGCTTCGTGCTCACGCCCGGTCATCCCAACCAGATCGGCCCGCACAAACATCCGCTGCACACGCTCGTCCCGGCAATGATCGTGAAGGACGGCAGGCCCTGGGCCTCATTCGGCGTCATGGGCGGCGACAACCAGGCCCAGGCCCACGCGCAGATCGCCGCCAACCTGATCGACTTCGGCATGAGCATTCAGCAGGCCGGCGAAGCTGCGCGAATGCGCCACCAGGGCGACACGCTCGCGCTCGAGAGCGGCATCGGCGCAGCCGTACGCCGTGAGCTCGAAGCCCGCGGCCACGTCATCGCCGACGGACGCGGCGCGATGGGCGGCTTCCAGGGCATCCTCATCGACGCGAAATCGGGCGTGCTGATGGGCGGCTCGGATCTGCGAAAAGACGGCCTCGCCATCGGCTGGTAACTTGTCAGGCTCTAGGCTTTAGGCTTCAGGAAAGACCCTGTCACGCCGACATCGATCGAGCGAACGAGCTCAACGAGACAAGCGTTCTTACTAGAGCCTAGAGCCCAAAGCCTAGAGCCTGTCACGGTACGTTCACCGTGACTTCGTTGGACCACCAGCCGGAGCCGCACGCGTTGCGGGGGCGGACTCGAACGTAATACGTGCCGGCGGGCGCCTGCGCGACCAGTGACGTGCCGGCGCGGGGAATGGACGCGATGTTCCCGGCGCCGCTCGAGCTGCCGGCTTCGACAACGTAGTCAACGGCGCCAGGCGCGGGGTTCCACTGCAGCGTGACGATGTTCCCGGCGACGCTGGCGCTGAGCGGCGATGCGGCGCCCGGAGCCGAGCATCCTACCTGGATCATCGCGTCGGGCGAGGGGGCACTGACGCCGCAGGAGTTCTGTCCGCGGGTGCGCACGAAGTACACGCCGGGCGGCGCCTGCGCGGCGAGCGAGGTCGTAGCCAGCGTCGTCGTTAACAGGTTGGCCTGACCGGGAACGGAACCGCCTTCGAACTGGTAGCTGGACGCCCCGGCCGCAGGCGCCCACGACACCGACACTAAGGATCCGGTCACCGTCGCGATCGGCTGGCTCGGTCTCTCCGGCAACGAGCACATCGCACCGAGCGACACCACGACTTCATTCGACGCTGCGGTCCCGCACGCGTTTCGCGCCCGCACGCGCACGTAGTAGGTGCCCGGCACGCCGGTGGTTGCGAAACTGGTCGCGGACGCGGCCACTGACATCGATCCCACGTCGGACGCGCCTGACGACCGGCCGGCTTCAAGGACGTAGTCGGCAACCGTGCCGCCGCTCGTCGGAGCATTCCAGGTGAAGCTCGCGTTCATTCCGTTGGCTGCGCCGATCAGATTGGTCGGGGCGCCGGGCGCCGCGTTGCACGACGGGTTCCCGCGCCAGCCAAGCTGGATCACTTCGAAATCGCTGGCCCGGATGGCGCGGAACGCCGGATTCAGCTGATCGTTGTTCCACCGCGTGTCGAACGCGCCGCTCACGTACATGTCCGATCCGGTATCGGCGACGATCAGCCCGTAGGTCTTCATCGCCCGGAAGATCTTCTGGATCGAGGGCGGATAGCTACTGATGTTGGTGCCGGCTTTCAGGCGAAGCCGCGCGCCGAGCGGCGGCCCGGCGCTGTTGGTGTTGGCTCGGTGCGAGGCTGGCCACACGTAGCCGTTGACGCCGTGCACGGTGACGCGGAACGCGTGGCGGATTTCGTCGTTGCCAAACGCCTCGTCGTAGCGGACCAGCCCTGGGAGAATCGCGAGCCCGGCGGCGTCGGCCGATGTCCAGCCGTCCGGCCGCCGGCCGTTCGTGTTCAGGTCGAAGAACGCGCCGGAACCAGCCTCCCAGCGGGACCCGGTCCACCGCAAGGCGAACAGCTCGTACAGGTGCCGATTGTCGCGGTCCACGATCAGCATGTGGCGATCGCCGCTGACCCCTGCGTTTCCCGGTGGACCACCTTCGATCCAATACGGTTCCGTGATCGCCTGTTCCGGAATGGGATAGAACGGGTAGCTCAGGCCGGTCTGGTGGTTCACACCATCGCTCTCGTCGTCATAGTCGAACTGCACGGCAACTTTCGGTTGATCACCGCCGACGACGACATAGGGCATTCCGTAGATGTTCTGGCTGCCTGGGGACTCGGTACCGCCGAAGTCCGGGTGCATGCCGTCGGTCGGGCCGATGAAGTTGATGAAGTCGGCCGAGCGCGAATCGACGGGCGCCTGCGAGATGTCCTGGTTCCACCAGTTGTCGGCGGGAAACAGCGGCAGCGGCGCCGGCAGCGACCCGTTTCGATCCGCGAGCGAAGCCGCGACCAGCACCGCGGCGGCAATGCCCGCGCACCCCGCGGCCGTGCCGGCCCGGCTCACCACTCGCATCCAGCTTCCCATCTCTGCGCGCCCCCGTCGTGGCCCGATCACTGGCGTATGATCGCGGCGGTCCGAATCGGAGGAGCGACGATGCAAAAGCCGTTCACATTGGCAGTCGCATGCGCGTTGGCGGCGACTCTCGGGTGCGGGAAGTCCGACATGGAGAAGCAGGCGGAGCAGGCCGCCATACAGGCCGAGCAGGCTGCCGCGGCCGCCACCAAGGCGGCGGAAGCCGGTGCCAAAGCGGGCCAGGCCGCGAACGACACGATGGCGAAGGGAATGGAGGACTTTGCCAAGGCGATGTCGGGCATGGCCGGTGCGATGAGCGGCGACGGCAAGACGGTCGAACCGGTGACGTTCCAGTCGCTGCAGACGATGCTCCCCGAGCTGTCTGGATGGGAGATGGAGAAACCGCACGGCGAGCGCATGACCTCGCCCATGCCTTACTCCCAGACGGAAACGACCTACACGAAGGGCGACGCGCGCATCGATGTCAAGGTGGTCGATTCCGGGTTCGCGTCGTTCCTGATCATGCCGTGGTCGATGATGCTCGCGACCGGTTACAGCAAGGAGACCAGCGAAGGCTACGAGAAGGCGGTCAAGGTGAAGGAGCAGCCGGCATTCGAGAAGTGGAACAGCGAGTCGAAGAACGGCGAGCTCAACATCCTGGTCAACAAACGCTTCCTCGTCTCAATCGAGAGCAACGAGATTGCCGACACGAAGCCCTTGCACGCGATCGCAGACAAGATGGACTTCGGCAAGTTTGCTTCACTCAAATAGGCTCTAGGCTTCAGGCTTTAGGCTTTAGGCCGGTCACGCGTGTCGCGCTGCCTCTAAGCAAAGCCAGCGGGCACCGGTTCTTCCTAAAGCCCAGAGCCTAGAGCCTGAAGCCTGATTTCAGCGGATCGTCGCCGTCGATGTGAAAGGCGTGTTCGCCAGTGACCCAGGCGCTGCCCTCGATCGAGGGGACGATGGCCTCGCGCTCGCCCACCTTGGTCCGTCCGGCGAGCCGGCCGGTGAACGTGGTGCCAACGATCGATTCGTGAACGAACGGGAGATCGTCGGTCAGCACGCCCATCTCCGACAGCACGGCCATCACCGCGGCGGTGCCGGTACCGCAGGGGGAGCGATCGACCTCGGCGTCGGCGAACACGGTGACGTTGCGAAGGTCCGCCTCGCCCTGCGGCGGTCCGGTGAAGATCGTGCCGTAAATCCCCGACAGCCCTGGATCGAGCGGGTGGACGACGACGCGGAGACGCTCGACTTCGCGCGCGATCGCCATGCCCAGCGCACGCAGCTCCGGGAGGCGGCTCGCGACGATGGGCAGCCCAGCTGACTCCGAATCGACGATCGCGTAGAAGGCGCCGCCGAACGCGATGTCGGCGCGCACCGATCTCCCGCCGGCACTGACCGCAAGCCCGGCCTCGAAGACGAACGACGGAACGTTGACGAAGCTCACGGACTTCACCCGCGCGCCGGGGCTGGCATCGGCCCGGTGCGCTTTGGCGACGACGCGGCCGGCCGGCGTGTCGTAGCGGATCTCGTCGGAGGCAGCTGTAATCAGGCCGCGATCGAGCGCCATCGTAGTGACGGCGATGGTGCCGTGCCCGCACATCGTGCTCCATCCCTCGTTGTGCATGAAGAGCACGCCGGCGTGCGCGTCGGGCGTGACCGGCTCGGTGAGCAGCGCTCCGTACATGTCGGCGTGCCCGCGCGGTTCCAGCATCAGCGCCCGCCGGAAGTGATCCAGCCGCTTCTGGGCCCACGCCCGCTTCTCGAGCATGGTCGCGCCCTCGGGGGCGGGAATGCCGTCGACCACGAGGCGAAGCGGTTCGCCGGCTGCGTGCGCGTCGATCGTGCGAATCGTGTGGACCATCGCCGCCCATTATTGCGCCCTGGAGCCGGGAGCCTGGAGCCTGATAGGCTCTCCTCCAGTGCGGGCGTTCTATTCGGACCACTTCGTGCTGCCGCTGCCGGAGGGGCATCGATTCCCGATGGCGAAGTACGCCCGGCTGCGCGAGCGCGTCACGGCGGACGGTTCGGTCCCGCCCGAGCGGCTCTTCGAGGCGCCTGCGGCGAGCTGGGACGACATCCGGCTGGTGCACACTCCGGACTACGTCGAAGCGGTGGCGACGGGCACCCTGCCGCGCGAGGCGCAGCGGCGGATCGGCTTTCCATGGTCACCAGGCATGGTCGAGCGGTCGCGACGGTCGGTGGGCGCCACCGTTGCCGCCGCCCGGGCGGCTCTCGAGGACGGGATCGCGGTCAACCTCGCCGGCGGGACCCATCACGCCTTCGCCGATCGCGGCGAGGGTTACTGCGTCTTCAACGACGTCGCTGTCGGCGCGCGCGTCCTGCAGCGCGATCACGCCGTCAGCCGCATCGCGGTGATCGACTGCGACGTTCACCAGGGCAACGGAACCGCGGCGATCTTCGAGCACGATCGGTCGGTGTTCACGTTCTCGATGCACGGCGCGCAGAACTTCCCGTTCCGCAAGGAAGTGAGCGACCTCGACGTCAACCTCGAGGACGGCACCACCGACAACGCATACCTGGAGTTGCTGGCGCGCGGTCTCGACGAGGTGTGGCGCCGGCACGAGCCGGAATTCGTGTTCTACCTGGCTGGCGCCGATCCGTACGAAGGCGATCGGCTCGGCCGCCTGAAACTCACCATCGGCGGGCTTCGGGCGCGCGACGCGCTCGTGCTCGGACGATGCCGCGGCCTCAACCTGCCGGCGGCGATCTCGATGAGCGGCGGCTACGCCCCTGATATCGACGCGATCGTCACCATCCACGCCAACACCATTGCCCTCGCCTCGGAGCTCGCTACATGTCACAACACTTCCGGCTGCTGAACGAAGCGCAGGTGAAGACCCTGCTGCCGATGGGCGACCTCGTGAGCGCCATGGAGAACGCGCTCGCCCGCTTCTCGGCCCGCGAGGTCGTCCAACCGGTGCGAACCGTCCTCACCGTCGGAGCGGCCAAGGCCTTCGGCCTGATGCCGGCCTACATGCCGCAGCCGGCTCGCCTCGGCGCCAAGCTGGTCACGGTGTTCAATCAGAACGAAGCTCGCGGCCTGCCGTCGCACCTCGCCACCATCGTGCTGCTCGATCCGGAGACCGGAGCACTCCAGGCGATCCTCGACGGCCGCTACATCACCGAGGCGCGGACCGCCGCGGTCTCGGCGGTCTCGGCGCGGCATCTCGCCCGCGCGGATGCGGCGACGATGGCCATCATCGGCTCGGGGGTGCAGGCGCGGAGTCATCTCGAGGCCTATGCCGAGGTGCGGAGGCTCGAGGAAGTCCGGGTCTGGTCGCCTCGTCCGGCGAGCCGGGAGCGGTTTGTTTCCGAGATGGCCGGCCACACGCCGGCCCGGCTGCGGGCCACGGACACCGCGGAGCAGGCGGTGCGCGGCGCGGACCTGATCGTGCTGGTCACCTCCTCGCCCACGCCGGTCATCGACAACGCGTGGGTCGCGGACGGCGCACATGTCGTGTCGGTCGGCGCCTGCTTCCCGACTCAGCGGGAGATGGACCCTGCGCTGGTGGCCCGGGGCCGGTTCTATGTCGATTCGCGGGCCGCGGCGGCGGTCGAGTCGGGCGATTTCGTCATGGGCGTTCGCGACGGCTTCTTCACGGATTCGCACATCGCCGGCGAAGTCGGCGATGTGGTGCTGGGCCGGGCCGCCGGCCGCAGCTCGGCGGCCGAGGTCACGGTCTTCAAGTCGCTCGGCCTGGCGGTGGAGGACGTGGTCGCCGCGGACCTGGTACTGAGCCGCGCCGTCGAGCAGGGCGCCGGCGCGGAACTCACACTCTGAGCAGTTCGTCCCAGTACCTGCAGGCTGTTGAAAGAGCCAGGCAGAAGGCACAAGGCAGAAGGCACAAGGCAGAATCCATGAAGGTTCGACGGTGGGCACCCATCGTCTTCGGCGTCACGGTGTTCCTGGTCTTTGTCGGGATCAGCGTCGTGGTCCTCGGCGTCGTGTGGTTCCGTGACCACATGGAGATTCAGGCGGCCTCTGGGGCAAGTGCCGATAGCACGTTCGCCGAAATCCGCGAGCAGCATGCCGGGAAGGCGCCGCTCCTCGAGATGCGCGGCAGCTCGATAGCGCACCGCAATCCCCCGTCCGAGAACGCACCGCGGACCAACCTCACGACCCTGCACGTGCTCGCCTGGGACGCGCGGGAGGGCCGGCTGGCCCGCTTCGACATTCCGTTCTGGCTCTTGAGATTGAAGGAGAGTCCAATCCGGTTCGGGACCTACGCCACCGGTCTCGACGAGCTGAAGATCTCGCTCACCGCGGCTGAGATCGAGCGCTACGGTCCCGGCATCATCATGGACATCGAGCGCGAGGGCCGCGATCGAGCGCTGCTCTGGGTGGAATGATGGCAGGTTGGGGCCGCCGCGGCATCTAGACCGCGAGAAATGCCTTGATCCTGGCGAGAAGTGACTGTGGCGATGTGGCGTGGGCGGCTGCGGCCGCGGCGGCAGTGGCCTCGGCTTTGGCCAGGCCGGCACGGCGTGCTTCGACGACCCCGCTGATGTGCTCGAGCAGCCCAGGCGTGGATTGAGCGAGGCTGCGCATGTTGTCGGCGCCAATCTCCAGTGCCTGGACGTCGCTCACCGCGCGCACCGTGGCGGTTCGTGGATCGCCGGTCAACAGCGACATCTCGCCGAAGAATCCGCCGCTCGGTATCATCGCCACCTGCTGATTCGACGGCTCGAGCACCACCTCGACGCGACCATGCAGGACGACGAACATCGAGCTGCCCTCGGCTCCCTGGCGGACGATCGCTTCGCCGGCGGCGAACAGGTGATCGGCGGCGCCGGCGGCCAGCGCCCGGCAGGCATCCGGTGACAGGGTCGAGAACAGATCGAGCCTCGACAGCTGTCTGGCCGCGGCGTCGATGTGATCCGGAGCTCGCAGCGGCTGCTCCTCGCGGGTGTACTGGATTTGGATCGGCCACGGGATCTCGATGTTCGCGCGCCTGAACTCGTACCAGATGTTGGTGCGCACCTGGTCTTTCGCGGCGGTGTCGTTCGCGTAGTCACCGATCCAGAACCTGGCCGCGTAGTCGATCGACGAGCCTCCGAAGCCCTTGACGATGACCACCGGTTTCGGATCGCCGAGCGCCAGCGCCGCGTTGGCAATGGCGCGATGAATCGCTGCTCTGACGTCGTTGGGAGGGGCCAGGTAACTGGCGCCGACTTCCACTTCGAGACGCGTCGGGATGGTCGGCTCGGAATAGTTGAGGATCGGGTCCTTGGAGATGACGCTGTTGGGAACGATCAGGAACTGACCGTCCTTGGTCCGCAGCTTCGTCGCCCGCCAGGTGACCTCCTGGACCTGCCCTTCGTTGCCGCCAATGCTGATCCAATGTCCAACGCGGAACGGTTTCTCAATCTGGATCGCCAGCCCGGCGAAGAAGTTGCCGAGCGTGTCCTGCAGCGCGAACCCGACCACGACCGCGCCGACCGCCGACGTGGCAAGCAGCTGCTCGCGCAGCAGGATCGTGGCGATGACCAGGAACACGCCGATGACCGCGACGTCCTGAACGATCGCCGGGAAGCGATCGGAGGGCCGGTGATCGCGCCACGGATTGACGAGGACGACGACCACCAGGTTGACGATCGACAGGACGAAGGCGAGGCGCCCCAGGGCCGAGATGAGCTCGACGTCGCCCCATCCCTGAGTAGCGGCGAGCTCGAGGCCGGCGAACGCCAGCAGCAGCCAGGCGGTGAACGCCAGCCGGCCGCGGACGAAGCGGCTGCGGATTGCGGCCATCAGGCCGAGCGTGACGACGAGCGTCGCCGCGCCGGCCAGGATCAGTGTCGAGACACCCACATCCTGGCGCCTATTTCAGGCCGCCCTCTTTCTTGAACGCTTCAATGTCGGCAGCCGCCAGCTTTACGGGAACCACGTTCGGGTTACCGCCGCCCTTCGAATCCTTCTCCGGATCGACTCCGCGCGCCGAGCCCGAGCCGGTCACCTGCGCCTGCTGCTTCTCGCCGCCGCCGGTCGGCATCATCTTGCTGAGCCCGAAGCCGCTCTTCTTCGGCTCTTCCTTTTTCGGCTCTTCCTTCTTCGGTTCGCTCTTTGCCGTGTCTCCAGTGAGTCCCGCCGATCCGGCCGTGACGGTGGCGATCTCGGTCACCGGCGTGGGCGTGTAGGAGATGAACTTCTTGTAGCGATCCTCGAGCGTCGCCGTCGAGGCGAGCTTCCTGGCGGCGATCTCCTTCTGGATGTGGTCGAGGCGCGCCTGCATCTCGGGATGCGAGGCGAAGAGCCCGCGCTTCTCGGTCGAATCCTTGTTGCGCTCCTTCAGCCGGGTCAGGAACCCGCTCAGGCCGTTCGGCGCATAGCCGACCTTATTGGCAAGCTCGACACCCTTCTCATCCGAATCGTTCTCCTCCTCGCGTCCGAAGCCCTTCTCCACGATGTTGTCGTAGGTGGCGGTGACGGCCTTCTCGAGGAGCGCCGGGCTGCTGGAAAGCGTCTCGGACGCGCCCATCTGCACGGCCTTGCTCTTCTGAATCGACTTGACGGTGTGCTTGTCCGAGACGTGGATAATCTCGTGTCCGAGCACGCCGGCGAGCTCGGCTTCGCTGTGGACCAGGGCGAGCGCCCCACGGGTGATGTGAACGTATCCGCCCGGCGCGGCAAACGCGTTGACGCCGTCGGTATCGAGGACGATGAAGGTCCACGGAAGCGCCGGACGGCTGCTCGCCTGGGCGAGCGTGGTGCCGACCAGCGCGACATAGCGGTGGACCGCGGGGTCCTGCACCACTCCGTAGCGGGCCCGAATCTTCGTGCTCACCGCCTGACCCAGCTGCTGCTCCTCGGCGTCGGTCACTTGCAGCTCGCGGACGTCGTTCGCCTTCTTGACCGCGCCGCCGATCTTCCCGATCTGGCCCAGTTGTGCACGGTCGGCGCTCGCGGTACTGCCGAGCGCGAGGATCACCACGCTGATGAGTGCTGGACGGATCATGTCGGTCTGACCTCGAAAATCGCGACGGGCTCGCTCTTGCCCTTCACCGTGACCGAACCCAACGGACGGATATCATACTGCCCTTTGAGCAGCGCCCGGGTCGCGCCGCTGATGATGATTCGCGTGCCGTATTCCTTGTTCAACGACTCGAGGCGGGCCCCGAGATTGACGGCATCACCGATCACTGTGTAGCTCATGATGCTCTGCGAGCCGATGTTGCCGGCAACCATGTCGCCCGAATTGATGCCGATGCCGATGTCGAGCCGCGGCAGACCGAACGATGCCCATTCGGCGTTCAACACGTCGAGCGCCCGGACCATCGCCAGCGCCGTCTGCACCGCGTGCTCGGCGTGGTCGGGATCGTCGAGGGGCGCGCCGAACAGCGCCATCACCATGTCGCCGACGAACTTGTCGAGCGTGCCCTGGTGTTCGAAGAGCACGGCCACCATTCGCGTGAAGTAGTCGTTCAGCTGGGCGACGGTGTCTTCCGGCGTGCGCTTTTCCGTCAACGCGGTGAACCCGCGCATGTCCGAGAATAAGACCGTCATCTGCCGGCGGGTGCCGCCGAGCCGCGCCTGCGCGGGATCGGCCAGCAGCTGGTTGTACACGCTCCTCGACACATATCGCGAGAACAGCCGCTTGACCTTGCGCTTCTCCCGGCCCTCGACGAAGTACTGCCATGAGAGGTCGGCGACGAACGCGACGAGCATCGCCAGGAGCGGGATTGCGAGCGGCCACCACGTGCCGGCTGCAAACTGCCGGACGTTGAACCAGATGTAGATGAGCGCCAGCCCGATGGCCGCGCCTCCGGTGATCCACGCGGATGCGACCGTCCCGGTCACTCCCACGGCGATCGACAGCGCAACCACCACGGCCGCGCTCGACCACGCCGGGAGTGGAACCAGCGTCCGGCCGGCCCGCCAGGCGTCGATGGCATTGGCGTGAATCTCAGCGCCGGGCATCCGCCCCTCGGCGAACGGCGTGACGAACACGTCGCGCAGCCCTTCCGCCGCCACGCCGACGATCACCGTCTTCCCGCGGAAGGTGTCGGGCGGGGTCTCCGGCTTGACGTCTTCGAGCACCTGTTGCTGCGAGTAGAACAGGCTGTAGAAGCTGTAGCTCGGAAACGTCGGCGTGCCGTCGGAGCGACGCGTCGGGCCGCGCCACGGCAGCAGCACCCGGCAGGCCGGCGAGGCAGGACCGTAATAATCGGGAACCAGTTCCGTGACCAGCGGCACGCGCCGCGGGCCAATCATCAGCGCATCGTTCTTGATCCCGACCGACTCCGGCTGCTTCCCGTCCGCGATCATCATCGCCGCCAGAGGTAGTGACGGGATCACGTGCTCCGTTTCGCGGCCGACGCGAACGAACGGCACGATGCGACGGAGCGGCCCGTCGGCGTCGTAGACGACCAGCGAGTGACCGATTGCGCGCGCTGCCTTGGCCAGCGCCGGGAATGGCGGCGTGATCTGTGGCCGGCGTTCGACGCACGGTGAAACGCTGAACGGCTGATTGACGCCCGGGATGTCGTCGAGCGGCGCCGCCACTGCCTTCGACGGATCGAGCAGCTCCGCGCTGGCCGCCTCGGCCACGTGCACGACGTTTCCTGCGCGGGCGGTGGCGTCGACGAGTGCCTGGTCCGACTCTTCACCTGTCCATTCGGTTTCGCCAACCATGAACTTCGAGCGATCGGCCTCCGCAAACAGGACGTCGTAGAGGACGGCTTTCGCGCCGCCAGCGGCAAAGTAGTCGATCAGCGTGGCGTGCACCAGCCGTGGCCACGGCCACCGCCCGACCAGCGGTTCCATCCGCTTCAGGCTGTCGTCGTTGATGTTGACGAGAACGATGTCGGGATCGGGCGCGGCGGCGCGGGCACCGGCGGCGAGGCGCGTTCGCCAGTCGTAGAGCTTCATCTCGACGGTGCGCGGGAAGGCGCTCGAACCGACGAGCAGTGCAAGGCCTCCGGCCAGTGCGCCGAACGCCGCACCGCGGCCCAGTCGCTTCAGTACGAGATCGAGGCTCATCGAACCAGCGCGCTCACCGCCTTGCCGCCGCGGTCCTGCCGCGAGGCAGCCTCAGCGCGGGTTTCTTAGTGGGGCGTATCAACGATCTCTTTTGACCCAGGAACATGCTCGGGGAGCAGTTAGCGGCCGTTCCCTACGGAACCGGCGCTCTAGAAATCGACTTTCCGTCCCCCCAGGTATCGGAACTTCTGAGCACGGAATCCAGCCTGGCGGGTCTGACCCGTTGCCGGATCCCTGACCTCGGGCCCGGCTGCCTCAGCCACGTAGATATTGCCCGACGGATCGACCGTGATGTTGTGCGGCCGCCCCAGCTGGCCCGGGCCGACGCCAGGTCCGGCGAACTCGTCAACCACCTCGAGGTCGCTCCGCCGGACCACGGTAATCACGTGGGTCCCGCCATCCGCGACATACAGATACGACTGCGGCGCGTCATGGGAGAGCGCGATCGAGAACGCCGCCTCGCGACCGCAGGGACGCTTTGGCGCCCAGCTCGCTCTCTCCTCGGCACCGCAGTGCGGCCGCAGGATCTTCTCGCGAACGAACGTTCCGTTGTGGCGGAACACCTGGATGCGATTGTTGGCGCGGTCGGCGACGTAGAGGAGCCCGTCGCGCGACCCGGCAATTCCGTGGGGAATCCGCAGTTGCGACGGCGCCGCAGCCGGTACCGGACCGTCGGGCGGGGTTGCCGCGTCGCCTGCGGCCGCGCGCTCGTCCACCCCCGGAGGCGGATCCTCGGGCCGTTTGCCATACGCTCCCCAGTGACGCAGGTACTTGCCGCTGGCGCCGTCGAAGACGATGACGCGCCGATTCCCGTAGCCGTCGGCGACGAACACCTCGTTGTTCGCCGGATCGACCCAGATGTCCGACGGGCGTCCCATCAGGGTCGTGTCGTTGCTGCCGCCGGTCTCGTTGAAGTGGCCGATGACCATCGCCACCTCGCCCTTTTTCGTGAACTTCACGGTGAGCTGGCTTTCGCGGGCGTTGGTCCAGACGAACCCGTTGTGATCGACGAAGAGCCCGTGGATGGTGCTCCAGTTACCGTTCGGCCCGCGTGCGTCCCAGGACTGGACCAACGTGCCGTCAGGCGCCCATTCGGAGATTCGATTGCGGTTGGAGGTCCAGACGTGGCCTTGCGCGTCGGCGAAGATGCCGATCACCTGGCCCCACGACCAGTCGGCTGGCAGCTTCGGCCAGCTCGGATCGGCCTCAAATTTCGGGATGCCCTGGAGAGCGGGCGGCTGTTCGAGCCAGCCGCCAACGCCGGAAGAAACGAGTATGGCCAGTGCTGCTGTGAGAACTCCGCTCAGACCCAGGTGTCGAGAACGCATCGCCCCTCCTGCCAGATCGACTGGCAGGAGGAGGATAGCAAAGGAGGGTTACCTGCATTCGACGCCATCGTCGATGGCACGTCCGACGAGCGCGCCGCCGCCGGCGCCGAGGAGGACACCCAGGGTCTTGTATCCGCCGGGTGCGATGATCTGGCCGAGGACTCCGCCTGCCATGGCCCCGACGATCAGGCCCGTCGTGCCGTCGTCGCGCCGGCAGTAGTAGCGGTTGTCGTAGCCGCGGTAGACGCGATCGTTCGGCCCCATCCGGTACGAGTTGTAGGCCCGGCCGCTGCGGTAGTAGCGTGCCGGGTCGTAGTAACGCTGGCCGCGCTCGACCCGCCCGACATCGTAATTGCGCCAGTCGCGCGGCGGGTCGCGACGATCGTCCCGGCGGTAGTCGCGGTCTTCGCGCTCCCACCGATCCTCGTAGCGGTCCCGATCCTTGTATTTCTGGGCCAGCGCCGGAACTGTCTGAAGGCTCATCGTGCTTGCCAGCAGCGCGCAAACAAACCCTTTGGTGATCCTGTGCACGTCAACCTTCCTTCTGGCCGTGGGCGGCCTGTCATCCCTCGGTGCAATGACAATGCCCGCTGCGAACCCACGGATTCCCGGCAGTTTTTCGGCCGAGGTGCCACCAGAACAGGACGTTGACCGGCACGTGTGACAGCCCGGTGCACGCCGAGTTCAGTCGCTCACCGCGAGGGCAATCGCCAGCAGCGTGAGGATCGCGCCGACACCGGCCGCGAGCCCGATGCCAACCGCCTTGCCGACGCTCATGCCGCCGCCTTCGTCCCGCCGAAGCTCGGACAAATCGGCGTACGCAATTGAAACCGCCGGTTCCGGAACCCGTGAGCGGCGCTTGACGATCATCCGCTGGGCGTCGGCGGCCATCAATGTCGCCGTGAGCCGCCGGCCGTCAGCAGTGCGGACCTTGATGCGCGAGCCGATCGGGATCGCTGAAGCGAGTTGCTGAAAGGCGGCGGTCTCGACCGCCGGCGCAAGCGGTTCCTGCGCTCGAACGGAAAGCGGAGCTGCGATCAAAGCCGTGATGACGACGAAAGCGATGAAGACGCGCATGGCGAGAAGCCTCAGAAGTCGATGCCTATGCCGGCCCGGAGGGCAAGGTGCTGCCGATCCGGGCCCCATGTGAAGCGGCCGTCGGTCCGGACGAACGCGCGCTCGGTGAAATACAGCTTCGCGCCGCCGCCGACGACCGCCCGCAGGTGGAAATCAGTGCGCTGTTCGGTTCGCGCGTCGTTGAGGAGAACAGAAGGGCCTCGAGGATCACCGTCGGAGGGCGGCGGCGTGTTAACGATGGAGTCGTCCCAGTCCGCCGACACTCCGCCAACGACGAACGGGTGGACCCATTCGTTGTCCCGGAACTGCCAGCCGACGACGCCGCCCAGGGAGCGCACCGACGTGCGGATCTCGGTAGTCAGCCAGTACGGGTAAGGCCAGCCGGGAACCGCGATCGGCGTCGAGGCGTATTGCCGGCCTCGAGTCGTCGCCGACGCTTCGAGCTCGAGCCTGAGATGGCGAGACAGGTAGCGCCCGATTACCGCCCCTCCTTGTGCCGCGTTCGACCATTCGTCGGCATAGCCCGCCTCGGTGCCGGCATCGGCGCCAGCCGAAAACAGGCCCGCGGCTCCTGCGGCATCCCACTGCGTCTGCGCCTCGGCGCGAGCCGCGCCCAGGAGCACCACCACCACAATTGCCAGCCTTCCCGTCCGAAGCACGTCGGCCCCCCCACGCGGGAATGTGCTGACAGTCGGCAAAGAGGCTCACCTCGAATTTCGCTTGCCGGACTTGTACTAATGAACTAGTATTAGCCTGCAATGAGCGTCGTGTCGATCGACCCGCGCGACCGGACCCCGCTCTACACCCAGCTCGAGCGGGGACTTCGGGCCGCGATTGCCTCCGGCCGGCTTCGCCTGGGGGAGCAGCTGCCCACCGTGCGTCAGCTGGCCGTGGAGCTGCGTATCAACGCCAACACGGTCGCACGCGTCTATTCCGAGCTCGAACGGGCCGGGGTACTCGAAACACGGCGTGGCGTGGGGTCGTTCGTCAGCGCCACCCCCGAACGGGCTCGCCCGCCCCGGGAGCGCGATCGCCGGCTTCGTGCCTTCGTCACGCGGCTGCTTGCCGACGCCGCGGCCGACGGCTTCTCGATTGCGGACCTTCTCAGCGCATTGAGCGCGCATCAGCAGGGAGAACAGTGATGGCTTCACCCGATCTCGGAAGGCGGTACGAGGATGCGACCTCGAACAAGCCACGTGTCAACGTCGTCACCATCGCCATACTGCTCGCCGCGGTGGGGCTGGGCGTGCTCGCGTTCCGCGCCACCGGCAGCCCGGCCGCTCTCGCCGGGTTCGTGCTGCTCGGGCTTGTGCTCATGCCGGCGCCGCGCATCGCGCGGCAATGGGAACGCGGCGTGGTGCTGCGCTTCGGCCGGTTCGTGGGGCTGCGGGGGCCGGGACTGTTCTGGGTGATCCCGTTCGTCGATCGGGTCTCGTCGTGGATCGACCAGCGCACCATCACCACCAGCTTCGCCGCCGAGCAAACGCTGACCGCGGACACGGTTCCGGTGAACGTGGACGCGGTGCTGTTCTGGCTGGTGCACGACGCCGAGAGAGCGGCGCTCGAGGTGCAGGACTACAGCCAGGCGGTGAGTTGGGCGGCGCAGACGGCGCTCCGCGACATCATCGGCCGGACCACGCTGACCGAGCTGCTGCGCGGCCGCGAGCGCATCGAAGGCGAGCTGCAGCATCTGATCGACCAGCGGTCGAACCCGTGGGGCGTTACCGTCTCGTCAGTCGAGATGCGCGACGTGGTGATTCCGGGAGCGTTGCAGGACGCGA
>DATJFF010000307.1:0-23643 GCA_035495795.1 Vicinamibacterales bacterium | reverse complement strand
CGAAGTGTGCTTCGCCCACCAGGGGCCGGAGGAGACCTCGGAGTTCGCCCGCTTCTTCAGGGCGCCGGTCCAGTTCGCGAGCGGCGCCAACGCGATGGTCCTGGCCCGCGCCGACGCCGATCGGCCGCTGCTCGGCGCCGACGCGGCGCTGTCGTCGATCGTCCGCCGGCGGCTGGAGAAGTCGCTCCGCGAGCGCGACACGCCCGACACCGGCTCGCTGGCAAGCCGGGTGCGCCGGATCCTGGTCGAAGAACTGGGGCAGCACACGCTGACGCCGGCGATCGTCAGCCGCCGGCTGGCGTTGAGCACCCGCACGCTCAGCCGCCGGCTCGCCAGCGAGCAGACCACGTTCAGGAAGGTGCTCGACGAGGCGCGCTGCCAGCTGGCCACGGCTTTCCTGCACGATCGAAGCCTCAGCGTCGCCGACGTGGCGTTCTTCCTCCAGTACTCGGAGCCGGCCGCGTTCCATCGATCGTTCAAGCGATGGACCGGGAAGACACCCCGCGCCTACAGAGAGAGCGCGGGAGAGAACAGTTAACAGTTGGGCAGTTCACAGTTGCCAGTTTCAGTTAACAGTTCGCAGTTCAGAGTTCACAGTTCAGAGTTCACAGTTGCAGTTTCAGTTTTCAGTTGCAGTTTTCAGTTGCAGTTGACAGTTCCGTTCAGAGGGGACGCCGGTTTGGGAGATGAACTGCGCACTGCTCACTGTGAACTTTCGCCCCACCCGCCTGTACACTAGTTCCCGTATGTGGATTCTCAGGTCTCAGGAGCCTGCGGTGGCCTTTCGCCTGTTGCCCGGCGACATTCGGACGATCGGGCGCGCTACCGGGGCTCAGTTCGTTCTCGAGGCGCCGCTGGTGTCGCGCGTGCACTGCCGGCTGACCTGCTCCCGTGATGGGCTGCTCACGGTCGAGGACCTCGGCAGCACCAACGGCACGAGCGTGGACTCGGCGCGGATCGATCGCGCGGTCGCGCTCCAGTCGGGACAGATCCTCACTGTCGGCCGTGTCGAGTTCGAAGTGCTGAGGGCGGAGGGCACGTCGTGATCCTCTTCACTGCCGCCGCGCCGCCGTTCATGAAGAACGGCTACGTGCTGGGCTGCGAGCGCACGCACGAAGCGGTCATCATCGATCCCGGTGACGAAGCCGACGAACTGCTGGCATTCGTGAGCAGGCAGAAGCTGCAGCCGAAAGCCGTGCTGCTGACGCACGCGCATCTGGATCATGTGTCCGGCATCGGGGCGGTCAAGCGCGAGCTGCCGATTCCAGTGTGGCTACACTCCGCCGATCAGCCGCTCTACGACCAGGCAGCCGCACAGGGCGCAATGTTCGGCATCCGGATGGAGCAACCGCCGCCGGTGGATCACCACTACACCGGCGACGGCACGTGGGGACGGTTCGGCGACTACGAGGTTTCCGTTCACCATACGCCCGGCCACTGCCCCGGGGGCGTCTGCCTCGCGGTGTACCGTGTGGCCTCGATTGAGCCGGGCGAACCTCGCGAACCCCGAGAACTGCAGGGGCTTTTCGTCGGCGACACGCTGTTTGCCGGGTCGATCGGGCGCACCGACCTTCCAGGCGGCAGCCACCCAAAGCTGATGAAGTCGATCACCCAGGTATTGTTCGCGTTCCCGGATGACGCGGAGGTCTACTCGGGACATGGGCGCGAAACCACCATCGGCCGTGAGCGGAAGAGCAACCCGTTCGTGCTCGAATACCTGAGGTCTTGAGGTCTTGGGGTCTTGGGGTCTTGGGGTCTTGAAGGAGCAGCGCGGATGATACTCGCGGCAGTTGACGATCTGATGTTCTCGTCGCGCATCTCCACTGCCGCGAAGGCCGTCGGCGCGACGGTCAAGTTCACGCGCTCGCCGGACGCGGTAATGGCGGCAGCCCGCGAGGCGATGCCGGCGTTGGTGATCGTGGACCTCAACAGCACCCGCGTGAGGCCGCTCGACATTCTGGCGGCGCTCGCCGCCGACCCCGCGCTGGCCGGGGTGCCCACGGTCGGCTTCGTCTCGCACGTTGATACCGCGACGATCGAAGCGGCCCGGAAGGCAGGGGTCAAACGAGTTCTGGCGAGATCGGCATTCGTCGAACAGCTGCCCGACCTCCTTATCCACCCGAACTGAGCCTTCTGCCTCCTAGTTCCTAGTTCCTGTCTCCTATCTCCTCTCTCCTCCCTCCTGATCAGAACCGCAGCGCGTAGCGAACGTTCACACCCACCCCTGGCGCATCCATCCCCCAGCTGATGCCTCGGTAGTTCGTGTCGGTCAGGTTGTCGACGTCGACGAACAATTGATGGCGGCCGAAGCTCAAGCCGCCCCGCACGCCCAGGGTGGCATATCCGTCCACCTGCGTGAACAGGGAGTTGCTGGTCGCCGTCCCCAGGACCCGATCCTGGATCTGGACGAGCGTCTCGCCCGTCAGATTCAGCACATCGTCGGCCGTCCCGACGACGTTGTCTGAGCCTGCCGAGACCCAGCCGCGGGCGGTGGCGCCGTTGAGCAAGAAGCTCCTGATGCTCGCCCTCGTCCGCTCGGCGCCGGTGCGGCGGTCAGCGAGATCGAGCGATGACAGGTTCGGCTGGTCCGCCGCGATGCGCAGGTACGGCTGCACCCACCACCGCTGTCCCTGCCGCGAAAAACGGGCCAGCAGGTAGAACTCCGGCGCGGGCGTGCCGCCCTCGATGTTCGGGGGCAGGTCGGTCGAGATGTCGCGAGCGCGAAGGTAGGTATAGACGGCGTTCAGCGTCAGCGACGGCGTGGCTTTCAGCTCTCCTTCCGCCTCGATCCCCCAGATCCGCGCGCTGTCGAAGTTGTCGCGAACGAGCACCGCCGAGGGCGTCGCAGCGACGAACACCGTGCCGGCAGCACTCTGCGCTGTGATCACTTCGGTTCCGAGCGTCGTGCCGACCGCGCCGGCTGGAAGAATCAGCGCCTGCTTCTGGATGTTGTCGTGGACGTTGTTGACGAACATCGTGACGGTGCCGCGGACGCGCTGATTTCGATAACGGAACATGGCGTCCCACGACAGGCTCGACTCGGGCCCGAGTTCCGCCACCGGTTCGCCGGTGGATATAGCCGTCGCGGCCGCCGAGGAACCGACCGTTGCGCCGCGGCCGGCGACGTCGGGATACGAGACCTCGAAACCGGACCCGGTAAGCCCGAGCGTGCCCAGATCCGTCATGTGCGGCGCCCGATAGCCGCGCGCCAGGTTGCTCGCGACGGTGATCCGGTCGGTGACCACTCCGACGGCGCTGGCCCGGAACGTCCACGCGCCGGCTGTTAGCGAATCGTTGGGCCACAGCGGCGCACCGTTGACGACTGGTGCGTCCGCGGCGCTGGCTTCGTAACGAACGCGGCCCCAGCGAAGCGCGCCCACCAGCTGGAGCCGGTCGGGTACGGCATCAACGGCCGTCTGCGCGAACACCCCGCCGTTCCGGTAGGTCGCGCCGCTCGGGACCCGGGGGCGCCGCGGCGTGATCGCGCCGGTGACCGGGTTGACGTTGAATGAATCCGAGGTCAGCCCTTCGAAGTAGATCTCGCCGCCGAGCCGCAGGCTCTGCCGCGGCGACAGCCGACGGCGGACACTTCCCTGCACGCCGTTGGCGGTCGTGCGTTCCGGCTCGTGGCCGATCGTCGCCGTTGGGTTGCCATTGCCGCCCTGGTTCACGCGCTCTTCGCGCTGGCTGTTGAACGAGTAGGTGACCTCGGCGTGGTCGAACCAGCGATCGAGGGTGCGCTCGATCCGCGCGTAGAACAGATCGAGCGTGAGGTCGTTCAGCTCCGAGATCAGGTTGCCGTCGCCGCCGAGCATCTGGTCGTAGCGGTTCCCGCCGTCCTGGCGCGTGGCCATGTACGACGAGACGATGCGGGTGTTCGCATTCGGCGTCCAATTGACCTTCAGCATGCCGCCCAGTTGATCGAAGCCGGTGCCGGACAGGCGGTCGGTATAGAGTCGGTCGGACCTGACGTCGAAGAAGCGCGTCACCGCCGCATGCGAGTCGAGGCCGCCGCCGCTGCGGACATCGCCCATGGACTGCGCGGCAAAGGTCCCGAACAGCGCCAGCGACGAGCGCGACACCGATCCGGACGCAGTGCCGGCGGCGCCGCGATGGCCGGTGGACGCGCGCACGTCCACCTGTCCGCCGAGCCGGGTGCCGTCGCCGGTCCAGAGCGCCGGGACCTGAGAAAGGAACTGGACGCTGCCGCCGAGCGCGTCGCTGCCGTACTCGGCGCTGTTCGGTCCGCGCAGCACTTCGATCCCCTCGAGATACGACTGGTCGATCAGGTCGAGGAACGTGTTGACACCGCCCCGCTGGGCGCTGTTCGAATAGCGGACCCCATCCACGAACACGTTCACCTTGTTGCCGGTCAGGCCGCGGACGAAAACGCCAGCCATGGTCGGGCTCGTGCGCTGCAGGGCAACGCCGGCCTCTTCGCTGAAGGCCTGCGCCGTTACAACCGGCGCCCGGTGCTCGATATCGGCCTGCGAAATCACGTTGACTGCCTGCGCGGTGCTGGACACGTCCAGGGCGGTGCCAGGCGAAGCGGTGACCGAAACCGTTTCACGCACACCGGCGATGGACAGGGCCAATGTGATCGAAGACGGCGCGCGCGCGGTGACGTCGACCGCGGCCTGTCGCTCCTCGAGCCCCTCGGCCCGCGCGATTACCAGGTAACTACCGGGTTCGAGCGACGTGACCGTAAACGTGCCGTCGGTGGCGGTGTCCACGGTCTTCACGACTCCACGCTGCGGCGTCAGGATCGTGACACGCGCGCCGGAAAGGGGCCGGCCCGACGAATCGGTGATCGTGCCCCGCAATTCGGAGGCTTCCTGGACGCCGTCGAAGGACAGCAGGTGAGCCAACAGCAGAAGAGGACGCAGCATGGAACCCGGTACTATATGGACCGGCACACGACTACTACCAGCCGCCGTAGGACTCCTCGCCCCATGTCCGCACCAACGGTTCTCGACATTTTCGCAGCGCGACGACGCATCGCGCCGTACGTGCAGCCGACGCTCCTCCGGCATTCGGCATGGCTTTCGGCCGCCGCAAGCCGGCCGGTGTATCTCAAGCTCGAATCACTCAACCTCACGAACTCGTTCAAGATCCGCGGCGCTTTCAGCGCGCTCGTTCGCGTGCTCGAGCTTCATCCGAGTTCCACGACCCGGCCCGAGATCGTGACCGCATCGGCGGGCAATCACGGACGCGCGATGGCATACGCCGCCGAGCGGCTCGGCCTGCGCGTCGTGATCTTCACGCCGGCCACGGCACCCCGTACCAAGCGCGACGCGATCCGCAGGCATGGCGCGGATCTCCGAGACGACGCGCCCACCTACGACGAAGCCGAGGCCATGGCACGCGCCCGCGCTGCCGAGAGCGGCGGGCTGTTCATCTCACCCTACAACCACGCCGACGTGATCGCCGGCGCGGGCACGATAGGCCTGGAAATCGCGGAGGCATGTCCAGAGGTCGGCACGGTGTTCATTCCGCTTGGCGGCGGCGGGCTCGGGAGCGGCGTCGGCCTCGCGCTGCGTGCGGCCGCGCCGGGCGTGCGGCTGGTCGGCGTCGAAGCCGCGGCGTCTACACCCTTCACCACGGGGTTGGCGCGCGGCGCGATTACCGCGATCGAGCCTGGACCGACCCTCGCAGATGGCCTGGCCGGCAATCTCGAACCTGAATCGATCACATTCGAGCTGATTCAACGCCTCGTCGACGATGTGGTCGTGGTCAGCGAGGACCAGCTGCGTAACGCGCTCCGCGGAATGGCCGCCGAGGAACACCTGATTGTCGAGGGCGCCTCCGCCGTCGCGATCGCCGCGGTGCAAGCCCACCGAGGCGAGCCTGGACCTGCGGTGGCGCTCGTCACCGGCGCGAACATCGACGTCGAGAAGTTGGGAGAGGTCTTGCTTGCCGCGCCGTAGCTCGAAGAGCGGAGCCGGGGGGTCTTGAGGCCGTTCTTCCCTACGCGCCGAAGGCGCGCCCGACGCGCGAAGCGCGGCCGACGCGCGAAGCGCGGCCGACCGAGCCGCGAAGCGGCGAGGCCCACGGCGAACGGCTTCAGGCGCGCCGCCTATTTGGGGCGCGAGGGGCGAATCTCGACGCGGCTCGGAAGGCTCCGCGCCGGGAAGTCCAGCAGGTTCTCGATCACCTGCGCGACATCGTCGGGACTCAGCTTCCAGTCCGACCCGCTCTCGGGCGTGCGCCCGTTGAAGCCGGTCGCGACCGAGCCCGGCAGAACGTAGCTGACGCGGATGTTGCTGGGCCGCAACTCCTGCATCAGCGCCTCGCTGAACGCGTTGAGCCCCGCCTTCGATGCGCAGTAGGCGGCGCCCCCGGCAAACGGATTCTTGCTCGCGAGGCTGCTGACGTTGATGATCCACCCGCCGCCACGCTCGACCAGGTGCGGAATCGCAGCCCGGCAGCAGTTGAACACCCCGGTCAGGTTCGTGCCGATAATGCGCTGCCACTCGTCGTGAGGCATCTCGGAAATCGGCTGGCCGACGCCGACGCCGGCGTTGTTGACCAGCACGTCGAGGCCGCCAAACCGGGCGATGACAGTCTGTATCGCCAACTCGGCATCGCTGTGATCGCGGACGTTGCAGACCAGGCCGAGCACCCGGCGCTGGTCGCCGCAGCGTTCGACCAGCGCGTGTTCGGCGCGGACCACCCCGCTCGACGTGGTGCCGCTGATCGCCACGCTGTGGCCGCGGTCGAGCAGGCGCGCCGCGACCGCGTGGCCGATGCCGCGCGTCCCGCCGGTGATCAGGGTGATGAGCGGCATGCTTCTCGTGGAAAGCTTAATACAATGCCAGTCGTGACCCTGGTCATCTTCGGCGCCGGCGACATCGCCGCCGCCACCGCCCGTCAACTCGCCGCTGCCAATATGGCCCGGCACATCGTGATGGTGGACGCTGCCGCCGCGGTCGCCGAGGGCAAAGCGCTGGACATGTCGCAGGCTTCCGCGGTGGATCGCTACGACACGCGCCTGACCGGCACCGCAGACGAATCGGCCGTCGTCTCGGCCTCGATCGTCGTCGTCGCGGATCGCGCCGGCGAAGGAGGCGAGTGGAGCGAGGAATCGGGTGTGGCGCTCGTCCAGCGGATCGCCCGGATGAACACCAGCGCGCCGATCGTCTGCGCCGGAGTGCGCCAACGCTCGCTGATCGATCGTGGCGTGCACGAGATCGGGCTGCCGAGGACACGACTGTTCGGGACCGCCCCTGAAGCGCTGCGCGGAGCGGTGGCGTCGCTGGTCGCGCTCGAAGCGGACGCAGGCCCGCGCGACCTGTCGATGCTGGTGCTCGGCCGGCCCCCGCACGACGTGATCGTGCCATGGGACACGGCAAGCATCGCCGGCCGCCGGGCAATCGACGTGCTCGCGCCGCCGGTCATCACGCGGATTGAGAACCGCATTCCTCCGCTGTGGCCGCCGGGACCAATGACCCTCGGCAGCGCCGCGGCGCGGGTGATCCGCTCGGCCATCCTGCGGTCGCCGGCCACACACGTGCTCGAGATCGCGCTCACCAGGGACGAAGGCGGGGCCGGACGCGCGGCGATGTTGCCGGCCCGTGTCGGTCCGTCCGGCCTCGTCGGCATCGAGCGGCCGCCGCTCTCGTCCCGGGACCGGGTCCGGCTCGACTCCACCCTGGCCCGCTGACACCCATGCGCCGCCGCGTGCTGCCCGCGAGTCTCGTCGTCATGGGCGTCGCGCTGGGCGCACAGGCGCCGCCGCGCGCCGACGCCTCTCTCTTCCTCTCCGACGTCAAGTGGCTCTCGTCCGACGACCTTGGCGGCCGCGGCAACGGGACCGAAGCGCTCGATCGCGCCGCCCGGTATCTTCGTGACCGGTTCCGCGATTTCGGTCTCGAGGAAATCGATCAGCCGTTCGAGTCGGAGGTGGCGATCGATCCGCCGGCGAACGCGGCGCTCGTCATCGACGACCACGGCCGCAGGCGGACGCTACTGCTCGGGCGCGACTACTACCCGCTCTCGATCCTCGATCGGACGCCGGCGGCCCCGCCGCCGGCCGTCGCCGACATCCCGATCGTCTTCGCCGGATACGGCATCTCCGCGCCCGCGCTGAACTATGACGACTTCGCCGGCGTAGAGGTCCGCGATCGGGCCGTGCTGGTGCTGACCCACGAGCCGCAGGAGCACGACCCAGCCAGCGTCTTCGACGGGAAGAACCTCACGCCGGGTGCGGCGATTGCGCAGAAGGCTCGCGAAGCCCGCGAGCGGGGGGCGCGGCTCCTGATCGTGGTGGAGGATCCAACACACGCCAGCGATCCGACGATGCGATCGGGCTGGCGGAGCGATCCGCAAAGCGACAACATGACCATCCCGGTCGTGCGCGTCGCCCGTCATCGGCTGACCGATGCGATCCCGGAGCTGGAGATCGACCGTACTGCCACCGCCATCGACCAGACGCTTCGGCCGCAGTCCCGGCTGCTCGAGGGAGCTCGGCTGTCCTACGTCGAGTATCGCGCCCGGTTCACCGCTCACCTCCAGAACATCGTCGGCATCCGTCGCGGCGCCGACCCGCTGCTGGCGAACGAAGCCGTGGTGATCGGTGCACACTACGATCACATCGGGATCGGCGGTGCGTTGTCGGAATCGCCGCAGTCGTCGGGACAGATTCACAACGGCGCCGACGACAACGCCTCCGGCGTCGCGGCGCTCCTGGAAATCGCGCGGGCCACAGCGCGTATCCCGTCGCGATTCCGGCGGTCACTGGTCTTCGCGGCCTTCGCCGGCGAGGAGCTCGGGCTGCGCGGCTCGGAGCGATACACGTCGGCGCCGCCGATTTCGCTCAACCACACGCGCGCGATGGTCAACCTCGACATGGTGGGACGGGCGCGAGGCCGCGTGTTCGTCGGGGTGTTCGGCGCGTGGCCGGGGCCGCCGCTCATCCCGTGGCTGCGTGGCCTCTCGCGGCTTGCGATCCAGGACTTCGCGCGTGGCGGCGGCTACACGCAGGAGGAGTCTGACGTCGGTCCCTTCGTGAAGCGCGGGGTGCCGTCGGTGGCGTTTTTCACCGGATTCCATTCCGATTACCACCGCCCCACCGACGACTGGCCCTCGATCGACGCGGAAGGCGGCGCCGCCATCGCGGATCTCGCGCTGCGGCTGATCGAAGACCTTGCGCGGTGAGGTCTTTGGGGGCTTGGGGCTTGGGGCTTGGGGCTTGGGAGCCTTCTGCCTTCTGCCTTCTGCCTTCTGCCTTCTGCCTTCTGCCTTCTGCCTTCTGCCTTGACCTTAGTTCACCTCCAGCGGCCTGTGCAGGGTCAGGCCGCCAGCGAACTGTTCGAGGTGCCTTCGTAGCAGCAGGCGGCCGCGGTGCAGCCTTGACTTGAGCGTCTGGACCTTGAGGTTCAGCCGCCGGCTCGCCTCTTCGGTGGTCAGCCCCTGGAGATCGCGGAGGATTACGGGCGTCCGGTAGATGCCCGGAAGCGCCTGGACGGCCCGCGCCAGCTGCTCGCGCAGCTGGTGGCGCAGCAGCTGCTCGTCGGCAAGGCTCGACAGGTCAGCCGGGTCGTGCGAGCGAGGGAGGCCGGATGATTCCTCGGCCGTGAGACCTACCGGCACGTCGGCAGTCTCGGCCAGCCGCGTGGCCCGCGTGTGGCGCAGTCGCGACATGGCCGCGTTGAACGTGATCCGGTAGATCCAGGACGAGAGTGCCGAGTCACCCCGGAAGGCGTCTATCTTCAGATAAACCTTCATCAGGACGTCCTGGGCGATCTCTTCGGCATCCTCGGTGTTCTTCACGTAGCGGAACGCGAGCTGGAAGATCTTGGAGCGATAGGCCCACGCGAGCTCGTCCAGCGCGCTTTCATCGCGCTGGCGGAGCCGGGCAACCAGCAGAGCTTCGGCATTCTGATCGCGCATATCCACAAGAACCCGCGAGGGCCCTGGAATATTCCAACCGGGCTTGCCGCGCCGAAGTTGGGCTGAGATTCAGCCGAGCACCAGCTTGCCGCGCCGAAGCCCGGGCGTCTTTCAGCCGAGCAACAGCTTGCCGCGCCGAAGCCGGGCGTCTTTGAGCCGAGCAACAGCTTGCCGCGCCGAAGCCCGGGCGTCTTTCAGCCGAGCAACAGCTTGCCGCGCCGAAGCTCGGGCGTGATCAGCCGAGCGGAGGCGGGGGTCAGGCGGCTGAAATCGTGTGGCTCAGCTCGCGGTCAAAGACGGTTCCCATCTCCACCGCCAACCGAAGCGCGACGTCGGCAAGCTCGAGAGGCCGGTGGACGGCTCTCTGCAGCGAGGTCACGCCGCGATCGGTGATGCCGCAGGGGACGATCAGGTCGAAGAAGCCGAGGTCGGTGGTGACGTTGAAGGCGAATCCGTGACTGGTGACCCAGCGCGAGATGCGGACACCGATGGCGCCAATCTTCTCGGGGCCGCGGGCCGGGTGCGTGATCCACGTCCCGGTGAGACCCGGCACGCGCCCCGCGTCGATCCCGTACGAGCCACAGACGCGGATCATCACGTCCTCGAGATCCCGGACGTAGCGATGAACGTCGCGGCGATCGGGGTTGAGATCGAGGATCGGGTAGCCGACGATCTGTCCAGGGCCGTGATACGTGACGTCGCCGCCGCGACCGGTGTCGAACACCTCGACGCCAAGCTCGGCAAGCCGGTCCGGCCCAGCCAGGATGTGCGCGCGGCCGTCTTTCTTCACTCCGACCGTCAGCACGTGAGGGTGCTGCAGTAGGAGCAGCGTGTCGGGAATCTGCCCGGCACGGCGCTGCTGGACGAGCTCCGCCTGCAGCGCGAGCCCGTCCGCGTAGGAGACGATGCCGAGGTGCCGAACGTCAAGCTGCCGCATGGTAGAAAAGAATCCACGAAGGCACGAAGATCACGAAGAACGGCACGAAGAACTTCTTGGGCGTGTCACGCGTGTTTCCCCAAAAGCTTCGCGCGTCCTTCGTGCCCTTCGAGCCTTCGTGGTCTCTTTCGTGACACCTACACCTGGTTCGCGTCGAAGTTCTCGATCGTCTTCTTCAGCTCCGCCATGAACTGATCGGCGACGGCGCCGTCCACGAGGCGGTGGTCGTAGCCGAGCGTGAGATAGCCCATCAGGCGGATGCCGATCATGTCGTCGATGACGACCGGCCGCTTCTCGATCGAGCCGACGCCGAGGATCGCCACCTGCGGCTGGTTGATCACCGGCAGACCGAACTGCGCGCCGAAGTTGCCCGGGTTGGTGATCGTGAACGTCCCGGCCTGCACCTCGTCCGGGTTCAGCTTCTTCGCCCGGGCGCGATCGGCGATGTCCTGGATGGACCGTGACAACCCGAGCAGGTTCTTCTCGTCCGCGCCCTTGACGACCGGAACGATCAGCCCGTTGTCGAGCGCAACCGCGATGCCGAGGTTTACCGTTCCGCGGTAGACGACGTTGTCTCCATCAATCGACGCGTTGATGGTTGGATGCTGGCGCAGGCAATCGACCGCCGCCTTGGCGATGAACGAGGTGAAGGTGAGCTTGGCGCCCATCCGTTCGTAGTCGTCCTTCTTCGCCTTCCGGATCTGATCGATCCGGCTGTAGTTCACCTCGAACACGGAATACACGTGCGCGGAGGTGTGCTTGCTGAGCACCATGTGCTCGGCAATCTTGCGGCGCATCACCGACATCGGCTCGACGCGGTCGCTCGGTAGCCGGAAGACGCCCGGCGCCTGTCCCGGCGTCGGCGCTGCCGGTCCGGGTTGCGGGGCTCGCGCCACAGTGCCGGCCGCTGCCGATGGCGGTGTCGCCTGGCCTTTTTCGACGAAGGCGAGGATGTCGTGCTTGGTGACCCGGCCGCCGATACCGGAGCCGGCAATCTGGCCGATGTCTACGTTGTGCTCCTTGGCGATGCGGCGGACGAGCGGCGAGGAACGCTGACGCTCCACGCCAGATGCGACTGGTGCGGCTGGTGCGACGGGTCCGACAGGTGCGGGTGCGACGGGTGCGACAGGTGCGACGGGCGGTGTCGAAACCACGGCCGCCACCGGCGGTGGCGCGCTGGCCGCGGCAGCGGGAGTAGCCGGCGCGCCATCAGCCTGCGGCACTGGCGTGGGCGCCGGCGGGCCCTCCGCACTGTGCCCGTTGCCGCCCGCGGCCGGAGCAGTCGTCGCCGGCCTGGCGCCGGGCTCGCCAATCGTCGCGACGACGCTGTTGACGGGGACGGTCTCGCCTTCCTTCACCGAGATGTCGACAAGGACCCCGGCAGCGGGCGACGGAATCTCGGCGTCGACCTTGTCGGTGGAGATCTCGAACAGCGGCTCGTCGCGATCCACCGAATCGCCGACCTTCTTGATCCAGCGGACGATCGTGCCCTCGGCAATCGACTCGCCCATCTGCGGCATCACTACTGGTGTGGACATAGAAGACTCTTGTCAGGCTTCAGGTTTCAGGCTTCAGGCTCAAGAAATGCGCTTTGTCCCGCGGTCACTCCGGCAAGCGTTCTTCCTAGAGCCTAAAGCCCAGAGCCTAGAGCCTAAATATGGATCGCCGCGCCGTGCGCCGCGTGCGCTGCCTCCCCCACCGCCTCAGACATCGTCGGATGGGCGTGGATGGTCTTGACCAGCTCCTCGACGGTGCATTCAAGGCGCAGTGCCAGGACCGCCTCGGCAATCAGTTCGGTGGCGCGCGGGCCGATGATGTGCACGCCCAGGACTTCGTCGTACTTTTTCTCCGCGACGATCTTCACGAAGCCGTCGGTCTCGCCGGCCATGCGGGCGCGGCCGAGAGCACGGAACGGGAACGACCCGGTCCGGACGTCGTAGCCCTTTGCCTTGGCCTGGGCTTCGGTGAGGCCGACGCTGCCGATCTCGGGATCGGAATACGTGCAGCGCGGCACGTGGTCGTAATTGATCGGGGTCACATGCTGGCCGGCAATCCGCTCGGCCAGGAGGACACCTTCCATCGACGAGACGTGCGCGAGCTGGTAGTGCGGCCCACCCATCGTGATCACGTCACCAATCGCCGAGACGTTCGGCAGGTTCGTTCGGAACAGCTCGTCGACAACGATGTAGCCGCGATCCATCTTCAGGCCCTGCGCCTCGACGCCGAGCCCCTCGGTGACGGGACCGCGACCGGTTGCCACGAGCAGCAGCTCGAATGTGGCCTTCTGGGCTTTACCGTCCGAGGTCTGCATCTCTACATCGACGCCCTTGGCGCCAGGTTTGGCGGTGGTGACCTTTGTGCCGGTATAGACCTTGATGCCGCGCTTCTTGAACGTGCGCTCGAGCTCCGACGAGATCTGCTCGTCTTCGCCGGGCACGAGCCGCGGCAGGAGCTCGATGATGGTCACCTCGCTGCCGAAGCTCTTGAAGATCGAGGCGAACTCGACGCCAACGGCGCCGCTGCCCATGATGGCGATCGACTTGGGGACCGACCGAAGGTGAATCGCCTCGTCGCTGAAGATGATCTGCTTGCGATCCACGTCGATGCCCGGCACGCTGCGGGCCGCCGAACCGGTGGCGAGGATCAGCTCTTTCTTCGCGGTCAGCGTTTGCTTCGCGCCGTCGTGCAGGGTCACTTCGACGCCAAGGCCGCCGCTCATCCGGGCGGTGCCCTTGATCCAGTCGATCTTGTTCTTCCTGAACAGCAGTTCGACGCCGCCGGTCAACCCGGACACGACCTTGTCCTTGCGCGTGTGGACGGCCGGCATGTCGATGCCGACGCCTTTGCCGTCGACGCCGGTCAGGCCCCATTCGCTGGCGGCCTGGGCGATCTTGAGCGCGTGGGCGTGCTCGAGCAGCGCCTTGGTCGGGATGCAGCCCCAGATGAGGCACGTGCCGCCGAGCGCCTTCTGCTTCTCGACCACTGCCACCTTGAGGCCGAGCTGCGCGGCACGAATGGCGGCTACATAGCCCCCGGTGCCCGCGCCCACCACGACCACGTCGTACTCGTTCGCCAAGTCCGCGCTCCTTGTCTGTGCCATCCGGGCCGGACCGGCACGAAAACGTCAGCCCTTCACTGTCGCTTGGAACCCGGCGGAGCGTCAAGCGAGCCGCCGCATGGTGCGCACGCGCAAAACAGATGGAACCGCGGCGGGGCGGGCCCGCGCTCAGAAACTCTTCCGCTTGACCGAACCGAGCGGCACGAACGCCGCTACCGGCGGCGACGCCGGTTCGGGCGGAGGCGCCATGGCCGCTTTGAGCTCGCCATGCTCGTATTTGAGTTGCCAGTACATTTCCGTCAGCCGTGCAAGCTGACGAGCCGATCGCCTCGCCTGCACGAACGCCGCCAGTGCGACGGCAAGAGCAACGGTTGCGAGCGCGATCAGCATGGCGGTCCTGGGCCCGGGCTTAGGGATATGGGGCTGGTCTTGGGTCTTGGGGTCCTGGGCGAAGCTTCTGCCTTCTGCCTTCTGCCTTGCCTTTGCCCTTCTGCCTTCTGCCTTCCTCTTCGTATACTCCCCCCGATGTCTTTGCGCCGCAAGACCATCCTCGTGGTCGATCCCGACGAAGACGCGCGCGAGGCCATCGTCACGCCGCTCCGTCGCGACTACCGCGTCCTCCGCGCCGGAGGGGGAGGAACCGCCGCCGAAGTCCTGATGAAGGAGGAGGTCGACGTGGTCATCACGGAGGTGGCGCTGCCCGACATGACCGGTGCGGAGCTGCTCCAGTTGACCCGCGTCAACTTCCCGCTCACCGAAGTGATCCTCACGTCGGCCCAGGCCAACGTGAACGACGCGGTGCAGGCGATCAAGCTCGGGGCCTACCACTTCGTCACCAAGCCGCTGACCGCCGAGGGGCTGCGCTCGATCGTCGGCCACGCGGAGGAACGCGCGGACTTGAACCGCCGGGTGCTGCGGCTCGAGGATCAGGTCACCGACGCCACCCAGCGCGAGTTCATCGCCGGGCCGAGCCCGGCGCTGCGCGAGGTGCTCGACACGGCGCAGAAGGTCGCACGCACCGGAGCGACGGTGCTCATTCTCGGCGAGAGCGGCACCGGCAAGGAGCTGCTCGCGCGGCGCGTGCATCGCGATTCCGAGCAGACGGACGGTCCCTTCGTCGCCGTCAACATGGCCGCTATTCCGCGCGACCTCGTCGAGAGCCACCTGTTCGGGCACGAGAAGGGATCGTTCACCGGCGCGGTGCAGCAGCGGATTGGCAAGTTCGAGCTGGCCAGCGGCGGCACCCTGTTCCTCGACGAGATCGGCGACCTGCCGCTCGATCTGCAGGCCAAGCTGCTGCGCGCCATCCAGGAACAGGAAATCGAGCGGGTCGGAGGCGAACGGCCGATCCCGACCAATTTCCGCCTGGTTGCGGCGACCAACGTCGATCTCGAGCAGGCGGTGAAGCAGGGCGCGTTCCGCCCGGATCTCTATTACCGCCTCAACGTCGTGCCGCTGCGGCTGCCGCCGCTGCGCGAGCGGATCGAGGACCTGCCGGCGCTGGTCGAGTTCTTCATCAAGCGCTACAGCGCGCGCTTCAAGAAGAACGTGAACGGAATGGCCGCCTCGACGGTGAAGATGCTGTCGGGGTACTGGTGGCCGGGCAACATCCGCGAGCTCGAGAACCTGATCGAGCGGCTGGTGGCGATTGTCCCGCACGAGTGGATCACCGACGAGGACCTGCCGTTCGAGTTCCACGTCGCCGAGCTCGATCGAACCACGTCCGATCGGAGCCTGCTCGAGCGCGCGCTCTGGACCTTCGAGCGCAACTTCATCGTCCGCGCGCTGGAGCGCAGCAGCTGGAACGTGGCACAGACGTCGCGCTATCTGGGGGTTCCGCTGAGCACGCTCAAGTTCAAGCTCGAACGGCTCGAGATACGCGAGCTGGCGAAAAAACTGAAAGGCGGCTAGCGCGGGGGGAAGAGTGCGTCCTGGAGATCTGCCGGGGATCAGATCTCCAGGGCACGCTGCCGGACTACTTCTTCGGCAGGACGGAATCCTTCAGTTGCTTGATGATTCGCGCCTTGACCACGGTCTTGGCCGGGATCTTGATCGGCTCGCCGGTCGCCGGGTTACGACCCAGCCTCGCCTTCCTTTTCTGAACCACGAGCTTGACCATGCCGGGCAGCACGAACTCGCCCGACCGCTTCAATTCCTTCTCGCAGAGAATCGCGAGCTCGTCGAAGAAGTCGCGGGCCTGGGTCCGCTTGACGTCGAATCGCTCTGCGAAGTGCGAAAAGAGTTCCGACTTGCCCATCCTGCGGGCTTCAGCCATCGTGTCCTCCGGTCTCAGTGACGCGCGCACGTGAACCAATTGTCGCCGGCGCGCCGTCCCACGCGAGATGGCTGCCGACGGAAAATATGGCGGAAAAATCGACGTGAATGCTAACCCTGACAGCACAAGGTGTCAACGCAGATGACGTGAACGGGCCCGGGGTGACATCGGGCTGGCCCCGGTGACATGATCGATTGGTGGCTGATTCACCTGCGGCACGACTCGAGACGTTCCCGAATCCGCGTCCCGAGCGCGACTACGAAATCGCGATCGATTGTCCGGAATTCACGTCGATGTGCCCCAAGACCGGGCTGCCTGATTTCGGCACGATCCGGATTCGCTATACGCCGGATCGGACGTGTCTCGAGCTCAAGGCGCTGAAGTATTACCTGCTCGAATACCGCAACCGCGGCATCTTCTACGAGGCGGCCACGAACCAGATCCTCGACGACCTCGTCAACGCGTGCCAGCCGCGGCGCATGACCGTCGAAGGCGACTTCAGCGCGCGCGGCGGCATCACCACCAGGGTCGTGGTCGAACACGACAACACCAAACACGAGAGGTGAACCGTGCGCAGCGAGGACGACCCCTTCGTCGTCCCGATCGAGGATGCGATCGACCTCCACGCATTCGCCCCGCGCGACGTGCTCTCCGTCGTCGATGAGTACCTGCGCGCCGCCAGGGATGCGGGCTTCCGCCAGGTCCGGGTGATCCACGGGCGAGGCATCGGCGTGCAGCGCGCCGCCGTCCAGCGCCTGCTCGCGTCCCACCCGCTGGTGTCGCGCTATTGGGACGCGCCCGGATCGGGATTGGGGGCGACGATCGTCGAGCTCGGCGCTGACAGCGCCGCATCGTAGATCTCGCCGCCGATAGCGTGCGCCACGGCTTCGATATGGCGCACCAGCTCGTTGCCACGCACGGCGCTGACCGGTACCCCCGAGGTGATCGCCGCCGAGACCGTCCGGTAATCGCTCGGGATTCGCCAGTCGAGGGTCAAGCCAAGCACGCTCTCGATCTGCGACACCGACAGCCCGTCGGTGTCCGACGCGCGGTTGAGCAGCACTCGCAGTTGGTCGGTGGAGACCCCGGCAAGCCGCACCGCGTCGAGCAGCCGTTGCAGGTTGCGGAGGCACGGCACGTCGGGATTGGCGACGAGCACCACCAGGTCCGAACACTGGAGCGCCACTGCGGTCGCCGGCGTCAAGGTGGACCCGGCATCGACAATCACCCAGCGGTGGGTGGCGCGGAGGCAGCCCAGCGTCGCGTCCACGCCTTCAGCGTCGCGCGCCGAGGGTCGGCCCCACTCCTCGCCGGCGGCGAGGACGTCGACGCCGCAGGCGTGAGGGGTGAGCAGCCCCTGAAGGAGGCCCACGTCGCGCCAGGCGAGCTTGTCGAGGGCGTGAACCAACGTGAAGCGCGGACGCAAGCCAAGAAAAAGTGCGACATCGCCAGGCGCAGGTTTTAGATCGACGAGCACGGTCGTTCGATCCGTCACTCGTCGAATCTCGGCGCCAAGGTTTACCGTCATCGTGGTCGTGCCGGTACCGCCTTTCGTGCCGAGAAAGGAAACGGTCATGACCGCTCGAGTGGCAACCACTGTGCCACCCGGGCGTTCGCCTGTCCTCCGCGTGTTCACGGAGCATTGCGCGCAATGGCATCAGACCCGCGGTTGCAGAAACGTAACCGCGACAGCGAAGTTTGACCGCGGTCAACACCTCGTTCCAGCGTCTGCCGCGACAGCTTGCGGCATTCAGGCCGGAAGCCACGAGATACGGCGTCGCCGCCAGCGGGCACGACGCTTGCTGTGCCCATGGCGACCACCCCCGGAGTACCTGACGCGCCATGCCGATGACACCATCGTCCGCCGCCGCTCGACGTCCTACCGTTGATGAATGGGGCGTTTACGATCCGCAGCAGGCCGGGCTGGCCGCGCTGTTCACGCGCTTGACCACCCCGTCAGGCCCGCGACCGGAATCCGCCGACGATAGCTCGCAGCCGGGGGATGCATCGATCAAGCCGGCCAAGGGATAACCGCAGAACCGAGTCCTCCTTCGTCCTACCGCCCATTCGCGCCGCGCTGGCATCCTCGCCTGCGCGGCGCTTTTTTTCTTCGGCATTCCGCTTGCCACCATCAGCCCTGACGGGCGACACGGGCTGCGATAGTCGCAGCAAGTGCGATCCCGCAGGGTCCCCCCACCATGCAGGAACTGCCAGCTGGATTGGTTCCCGGCACGCTGGTCCACGCGCGCGGCGAGCGATGGCGTGTCCGTCATACCCGCGTCGGAGAGACGGCATCGCTGGTGACGCTCGACAGCGCCGACGCGACGGGAGCGGGGCGGGCTTCGACGCTGCTGGTGCCCATCGATCGCGTCCAGCCGGTGCCCGACCGCGAACCTGTCCGCCGCCGGCGTCAGCGGGTCATCCGCGGGATGCTGCACGCAGTCGGCGGCATCAGGCCGGCGAATGGGCTGTGGTGTGCCGCCGCGGCTCACATGGACGTCTGGCCGTGGCAACTTGCCCCCGCCCTAGCCGTCGTCCGTGAGGGTGCGACTCGGCTGCTGCTGGCCGATGCCGTCGGGCTCGGCAAGACGGTCCAGGCCGGCCTGGTCCTGGCCGAGCTCCGCGCGCGGGGATTGGCGGATCGAGCCGTGGTGCTGGCGCCGGCGGCGGTACGCACGCAGTGGGCGGACGAGCTGCGCAGCCGATTCGGGCTTCCCGCGCAGGTCATCGATCTCCGGGCGCTCCTCGACCTCGAACATACCGGGCCGGCGGGGATCAACCCGTGGCGGCGCCTGCCGATCGTCATCTCGTCGATCGATCTCGTGAAGCGAGCCGAAGTTCGAGCGTCGGTCGAAGATGCGCCGATCGATCTGCTCATCGTCGACGAGGCGCATCACGCCACGCCGGGAACGGACCGCCACGCGGTCGTCAACCGCCTGGCCAGGCAGGCGGCATGGGTGCTGCTGGTGTCGGCGACACCGCACAGCGGCGATGCGGCGTCGTACCAGGCGCTGCTCGAGATTGGAGGAAGCGAGGCTACACGCCCGCTCCGCATCTTCCGCCGCACCGAATCGCACGTGGCCGCCCTGGTGCCGAGACGCACGCGCATCTGGCTGGTGCGCGCTTCGGCGGCTGAAGCTCGCCTGTATGAAGGCGTGCTCGCTTACGCTCGCCGCCTGTGTGAGGCGTCGCCAGCGGCGGCCGGCGCGCAGCTGTTCGCCTCGCTGCTGGCACGGCGCGCCGCTTCGTCCGCTCAAGCGGCGCGACTGACCCTGGAACGGCGACTCGACTGGCTCAGTGGAGAAATCGATTCTGAGCTCCCCCGGCCGCAGCCACTGCCCTGGGAAGAATTGGATTCAGAGGAATCGGCCGCATCGTGGGTGTCCGCTCCCGGACTCTCCGATCGGCACACAGAGCAGCGGACGTTGCACGACCTCATCGAACGGGCAAGAGCCGCGGAAGACGCCCCCTCGAAACTTCGCCGGCTGGTTCGCTTCATCAACCGTGTAAGGGAGCCGGTGATCGTGTTCAGCGAGTTCCGCGACACCCTGGACGCGTGCGCAGCGGCGCTCGGCCAGGTCGCGCCATTGGCGGTGCTGAGTGGCGAGCTCGACGCGGGCGAGCGGAAGCGACGTCTGGACGATTTCCTCGACCGACGCGCTCGCGTGCTGCTCACCACCGACGTGGCCGGAGAAGGCCTCAACCTGCATCAGGCTGCGCGCCTGGTGGTGACGATGGAATGGCCCTGGAGCCCACTGCGGCTGGAGCAGCGGATCGGCCGGGTCCATCGGCTTGGGCAACGTCACGTTGTTCATGCCGTCCATCTGACCGCGGCCTCGTCGTACGAAGAAGTGGTCATCGCCCACGTCCAGCGGAGAGCAGCTCGCGCAGAGGCAGACCTTCAGATCGCAGATGCCGAAGTCGAGCACACGATCGCGGCGCTCGTGCTCAACCTCCCTCTCGACCCGATTCGGGCAGAACACCCGCCACTGGCGACACCCGTGACGAACGCACCCGGCGATCTCACCGACCGTGAAGCCAGCCGCGTGAACCTGTCGAAAACGCTGCTTCGTTACGGTGACGCCGCACCATTCGACGCCGTCTGGGCACTCCCGCACCGCCGAACATGGACCGATCGAGTCGTCGTCCTGATCGAGGTCCTGCAGCAGCGGCCATGCGGGGGCACTCGGGGCACGAGCCTCGTGGCCGTGCAAGTCACGTTGCGCGAGGCCGTCCGTCACCGGCGGGTGTGGCGCAGGTGCGCGGCGCAACTCGCTCGGGATCCGCGTGTACACGAGGCGGCGATCGCAGCGGCTGCTCCCGAAAGCACCGGGGACCAGTGGACCGCGGTCCGCGATCGGCTTGACGCGCGGTGGCGGGCTGATGCGGGACGCTGGGCATCGCCTCGGGTTCAGCCTTCGCTGTTCGACCGTCGCGCAATGCGGTCGTCAGAGCAGCGCAGGGAGACGGCGGCCGAACGCGACCGCTGGCGCGCGGCTCTGCAATCCCGCCTCATCGACCTGCCGGTGCGAGTCTCGACACGCACGATCGCCGTTCTTCCGCTCCGACGCCAGGGTGCATCATGTCCGGGCTGAGCGGCGACCTTCTGTCGAGCGGATATCTCGACTCCGAAGCGGTCAGCCGAAACGCCGTCACCCATCCTCGTGGAGACGTCTGGGCGCGAGCCCTGCTCGCGTGGTGGCGGCGCTCCAACGCCGTCCTGGGCCCAGCCAGCGCGCCACGATCGGTGCTCGACATCGGCGCCCGGCCGCTCCTTGATCTCCTCGAACTGCGAATCGCGAACATCGAGCGCCATGACTGGGGACACGCCGCCCGACTGATGCACGAGTCGGAACAGGTGGCAACGCTGGTCTGCCCGCCGTGGGGAACCTCGTCAGCTACCGCGTGGCGCCACGCCGTCCGCAGCACGCTTGTTGCCCAGGTGCCGTGGGCGGTTGTCTTTACTGGTCCGAGCGTGGCAATCGTGGATGCCACGCGGCCGTGGGCTAAACGCTACTTGGCATTCGATCTCTGCGCGACGTGCCGCGATCCTCGCGCGGTGCTGACGATGTGGAGCGTGCTGAGCGGGTCGGCGCTCAGCGGCGGCGCGAAGGGCGTGCTCGGGCGCGCGGTCGCCGCCTCCGATGCCGCGGGCCTCGACGTCTGCGCGGCGCTCGGCGATGGCGTCCTCGAAGCGCTCGGCGCGCTCATGCGGGAGGTCGGTGGCGCCTCACCGGGTGCGAACATCCGCGGGGACCGAAGCGCCTTCGAGCAGTCGCTCACGATCGTCTATCGGCTGCTTTTCCTCCTGTTCGCCGAAGCTCGCGATCTGGTGCCGCTGTGGCACCGCGTCTACCGCGAGGCCTACAGCGTCAACTCGCTGCGAGATCGGCTGCTCGAGAACCCGTCGGCGCGCGGGACGTGGAGCACGGTACAGGCGATGGCCCGGCTGGCCCACAGTGGGTGCCATGCCGACGATCTGCACGTGACAGCGTTCAATGGCCGGCTCTTCGCGCCGGCCCGCACCCCGCTCGGAGAATGCGGACGCGTGGGCGACGAGACGGCGGGCCGCGCTCTTCTCGCCCTCGGCACGACGGCAACCCGCGGCGGGCGACGGCGCGTGTCCTTCCGCGACCTTGGCGTCGAACAGCTCGGCGCGGTGTACGAGCGGGTGCTCGACTACGAGCCGGTGCGGGAGCATCGCACGCTCGCGCTCCACCGGACGTCCAGCGAGCGCAAGACCACCGGCAGCTTCTACACGCCGCGGGCGATGACCGACTTCCTGGTGAGGCGAACGCTGTCTCCGCTCGTGGACGGGCGCCAGGCCGACGAGATCCTGGCGTTGCGCATTCTCGACCCGGCAATGGGCAGCGGGGCCTTCCTGGCAGCTGCCTGCCGCTACCTGGCTGAGCGGGTTGAGCAGGCGCGCGTCGCCGAGGGCGCCTGGACCGACGAGGATGTCACCGATTCGGATCGCGCTCAGGTGTCCCGCACGATCGCGGAGCGGTGCCTCTACGGCATCGACCGCAACCCTACCGCGGTACAACTGGCGCGGCTCTCGCTCTGGCTAACCACCCTCGCCGCTGATCGACCGCTCACGTTTCTCGATCACCACCTCGCGACCGGCAACAGCCTGATCGGCGCAAGGCTCGCGGATCTCCCGCATCGTCCGTCGTCTCTCGGGCGCAGCGCGGCTCGGAGTCAGCTACCGCTTTTCGATGCGGACGCCCGAGAGGCGTGGGGGCGTGCCGTCGTACCCGAACGGCTACGGCTGTTGCTCGATCCCTCCGACTCGCCGGCGGACGTCAGAGCCAAGGAAAGACGGTTCGAAGGCCTGCTGGCGAAAGACGCCCGTACCAGCCTGTGGAACTGCGCCGCGGATCTCTGGTGCGGCCTGGCGCTCCAGGAGGACCGCGTATCGCCCGGCCTCTACTCGGAGATGCAGCGATATGTGCTCGGAGCGCCAACCACGCTCGCGGCGTCCGAGCTTCGCGGCCGGGTCGAACGGGCGATCGGCTCCTCGCGCGAACTTGCGGCAGCGCACTGGGAGCTCCTGTTCCCCGAGGCATTCTTCGACGCGAGCGGGTCCCGCCGCATGGATGCCGGATTCGATGCGGTGATCGGCAACCCGCCGTGGGAGATGCTTCGCGCCGACACCGGACAGGCCGAGACACGCGCGACCGCGCGAAACGAAACTGCCGCGGCGATGCGCTTCATCCGCGCCTCGGGACAGTATCCGCTCCACGGCTCCGGTCACGTGAACCAGTACCAACTCTTTCTCGAACGTGTCCTGCAAGTGCTGGCGCCTGGCGGCAGGTTCGGACTCATCCTTCCTTCGGGCCTGCAATCCGACGTTGGCAGCGGCGGGCTGCGCCGCGCGCTCCTGGATCGCGTGGACGTGGACACGTGGATCACGTTCGACAACCGCCGCGCCGTCTTCCCCATTCACCGCAGCATTCGCTTCCTGCTGCTCGCGGGAACAGCCGGCGGAGCAACCCAAGCCGTGCCGCTTGTCGATTGCGGAAGCGATCCGGCCGGCCTGGCCCGCCTGCCCGACAGCCCTCGAGCGGAGCCGGCGTCAACGCAGGTCGCCATTCCGCGTGCGTTCCTGGAGCGCTGGGATCCCGCGCATCTCACCATTCCCTGGACGACGACTTCAGTCGCGATGGCGGTGGCAGCACGGGCGCTCGAGGCGCCGCCGCTCGCGCATGCGGCCGGATGGCACGTGACGTTCGGTCGCGAGCTGAACGCGAGCGACAACCGTCGCGATCTCGTGCGAGCCACGCGAGCCGAGCGTCGCGAGCTGCTTGCCGTCGTCGAAGGCAAGCATCTCCGGCCGTTTGCCGTCGATCCGTCAGCCGCTGTCGCGTTCATCGACCCGGCGCGGGCCACCGCGCTCCTGGGCACGAGATGGCAGCGCCCGCGCGTCTGTTACCGCGACGTCGCGTCATCCACGAACAAACTGACGCTGATGGCCGCGGT
>DATJFF010000306.1:0-10456 GCA_035495795.1 Vicinamibacterales bacterium | reverse complement strand
GACCATGACGTGGCTGCAGCCGCCGAGGGGCGGCCCCGCCACCGGCTACATCGTCGAAGCCGGGTCGGCAACCGGTCTCACGAACATCGGTTCGGTCACGGTGCCCGGCCGATCGTTGACGTTCGCCAACGTGCCCCCCGGCTTCTACTTCCTCCGCGTCCGCGCCACGAACGCGGGCGGGGCCAGTGCTCCATCACCTGAGGTGATGATCGTGGTCGGCGGCGTAGCGGCACCCCCGAACGCGCCGAACTTCACGTCCCACACCGTGTCTGGGAGCACGGTGACGCTCAACTGGACCGCGCCAGTCGGCGGCACGCCGGCGACCAGCTACATCATCGAGGCCGGGTCGGCGCCCGGGCTCTCGAACCTCGCCGTGGCCAACACCGGCAGCACGGCGACAACTATCGGCTTCGCAGGCGTCCCGCCCGGAACCTACTACGTCCGGCTACGCGCAGCGAACGCGCAGGGCGCGAGCGTCGTCTCGAACGAACGGACGATCATCGTCCAGTAAAAACAGGAGATAGGAGACAGGAGGCAGGAGAACATCCTGCCTCCTGCTTCCTGGTTCCTGATTCCTAGTGCCTAGTTCCTGCCTCCTGACTCCTGATCTGAAACAATCCCAGCGCAGCCGCGTGGCCGGGCCGCGAAGCGGTCGGACAGGTCATCGATCAGGCGACGGCGCGCAACCGCTTCGATCGGCCGCTGACGATCGTCGGTGTGGCGCGAAACGCGAATTACCGAAGGGCCGGTGAATCGCCGGTGCCGTTCATCTACGTGCCGCACGCGCAGCAGCCGCAGACCGAGATGAACCTGTACGTTCGCGAGGCGCCCCGGCGACAGGTCTCCGTCGACGTGAGCCGGACGATCGCGGAAGTCGAGCCGAACCTGCCGGTCATCACCAGCCAGTCGTTTGAGGAAGCGGCGGGGATCGGCCTGCTCCCGCAGCGGATTGCCGCATCCATCGCCGGCGGCGTCGGTGTCACGGGTTTGCTGCTGGCCGGTCTCGGCCTGTATGGGCTCATGGCGTTCCACTCCGGACAACGAACCCGCGAGGTCGCGGTGCGCATCGCGCTCGGCGCCACGTCCGCGCAGGTCAAACGGCTGTTACTGGGGCAGGCGGCCTCGATTGTCCTCGGCGGCGCCGCGCTGGGCGGAGTCCTGTCAGCAGGCGCGGCGATGAGCGTCCGCGGGCTTGTGCCCGGCGTGCAACCGCTCGACGGCCTGACCTTCGCGATGGCCGCGGCGGTGCTGGCGGCCGTTCTGTTGACGGCAGCGTGGCTGCCGGTCCGCCGGGCGGCCGATGCGGATCCGGCTGACGCGCTGCGGGCGGAGTAAGCCCCAGGAGGGGCGTCATTCGCCCCAGATGATGAGCCGACCTCCCTGGCTGACAATCACCATGGCAAGCATCTCCCTTTCTTAGCAATCGCAATTCCCGGACCCTTTCCGCCACTAGTGTCTGGTAGCATGGCGGCGTTTCAGGAGGCCCCACGATGGCTCAGACGCTCACCCGCCGCCAGTTCGTCCAGACCGGCACAGCCGCCGGCGTCGCGCTCGCCACCACCGAGACGCTGTTCGGGAAGTCGGCAGCCATCCAGACCGGGGTCAAGCCGGTCGTCATCTCCTCCGACAACGGCAACGTCTACAAGAACGGCGGCAGCAAGGTCGGCGTGCAGGTGGCGTTCGAGATGATCACCAAGGGCAGCGACGTGCTCGACGCGGTGATCGCCGGCGTCAACCTGTGCGAGCTCGACCCCGCCGACTCGAGCGTCGGCTACGGCGGGCTGCCGAACGCTGAAGGCGTGGTGCAACTCGACTCATGCTGCATGCACGGCCCGCTGAAGCGCGCCGGCGGCGTCGCCGCGATCGAGGGCGTGCGCACCCCGTCGCTGGTCGCGAAGGCGGTGCTGCAGAACACCGATCATCACCTGCTGGTCGGGCGCGGCGCGCAGGAGTTCGCGCGCAACATGGGATTCAAGATCGAGGACGATCTCAACACCGAGACCTCGCGCAAGCTGTGGCTGGAATGGAAGCAGCGCATCGATCCCGAGCACTACCTCGATCCGAAGAAGCGCGGCGACGCGGCGATGATGGCCGGCCTCAGCATGGTGCGCGACGGCCTCATCGATCCGAACCACTTCTGGGGCACCATCAACTGCGACGGGATCAGCCCCAAGGGCGACATCTGCGGCGTGACGACGACGAGCGGCCTGGCGTGGAAGATACCGGGGCGCACGGGGGACTCGCCGATTCTCGGGGCGGGGCTTTACGTCGACAACGAAGTCGGCGCGGCCGGTTCGACCGGGCGCGGTGAGGCCAACCTGTACAATTTGTGCTCGTTCCTGATCGTCGAGCAGATGCGGATGGGTAAGTCGCCGAAAGACGCGGGGATGGAAGCGCTCCGTCGTGTGCAAAAAAATACGATAGAAAAACGTCTCCTGAATGGGCGCACTTTCCCAAATTTTGGATTGAATTTTTACATCGTTAACAAAAAGGGCGAGTGGGCCAGCGTGTCCCTCTACCCGTCGAAATTCGCGGTCTGCACGGAAAACGGGCCGGAAACACGCGATACCGAGCCATTGCTGACGGGTAATCCGACCGAATAACCTGCACGCTTCGGCACGTTCGGCTGTCCACGTGCGAGGTCAGCCGAGGACGGCACCGGCTTTGCTCATGTGCGACGCGAGCCTGCCATGATGACCGTCGTCCCAATGCCGGAGCCGCGCGGCCGGGTTACCCCGGAAGAGGGTCACGTGGAGTCCGGGGTGTCGCCTGTTACCCCGGAGACCACGGCGTCACGGGCGAAGAAGAAAAAAGACAAAGTACGATCCGCCTGGATCTCGTTCGCCGGCCGCATCGTCGCCCAGGTCACGGGCGCGATGGTGAGTGTGGCGCTTGCCTTGCTGGTGTTGCACAAGGGAGCGCCGGAGCCGAAGGCTACCAAGGCGTCGCCGACGCCGGTTCAGGTGGTGGACGTCTCGGCAGCCGCGCACCACGCCGGGTCTGCACCCAGGATTGCCGGACCGGCCATCGCGGTGCTGCCGCTCGATAACTTCTCCGGCAACCCGGCCGAGGATGCGATGGCCGACGGCATGACCGAGGCGCTGGTCGCGGAACTGGCGCAACTTCCAGGGCTGACGGTAATCTCACGCACCTCCGCGATGCGGTACCGCGGCGCTCATAAGCCGTTGCCGGAAATCGCGCGCGAGCTCGGTGCGACGCACCTCATCGAAGGCTCGCTCGTCGCCGACAAGGGGCGCATGCGGGTGACCGCGCAGCTGATCGACGCATCGTCGGATCGCCATCTCTGGGCGCACACCTACGATCGCGCGGCCGGCGACGTCCTCGGCGTTCAGGCAGAAGTCGCACGCACGATTGCCGGAGAAGTCGGCGCGGCGATCGTTCCCACCGACGTTGATCGCTAATCAGGGCTGCGGCGCTTCGGTACGCGCCAGCCGCGGGTCCGCATCAGCGGGCCCGCTTCGACCTCCGGCTTCCAATCGAGCGCGGCTTCGGGCACTCCGGCAAAGCGAGTGCGGACGAGCGGCTCCTCGAATTGATCCAGCACCCACCACACCTCGTAGCCTTGCGCGTCGAGCAGCGCCAGTGACGTCCGAAGTGCCGTCCGATCGAGCGCGTCCCATCGAAGGACTGAACGGCCGGTGAGGTATCGCATGCTGCCGCTCTGCTCCGAGGTCAGCATCACGGCACGGGCGGCGATCTTCTGCTGCAACAGGGCTCCGGCTTCGCGGGCGCGGGCGGTCACGGCGGCGATCTGAAACACGCCGAGCTCTCGTGCAGTGTGCAATGCGGTCGCGGAAATGGTGAGCGCGAGCGCAACGATACCCGCGGCACGTATCGTCTGCGGCAATCGCCGAAGCGCGGCGGCGATCGCGGCCGCTGCCAACGCTGAAACGACGGCCAATGCCGGTAGCAAGAAGCGGACGTAGGTCCAGACCTCGAAGACCGCGTAGACGAGATAGGCAACGATCACGGCTGCGGCAAAAACGAGCAGCCCGGCCACTGGCGATGGCGCTGGACGTGTTGACCCCGCGGTGTGGGGCGCTCCCTGACGGGCCGGTAGTGCGTCGCGGCGAGCGACCCGCGATACCACAAGAGCCGCCGCGAGCGTGCAGACGAACGCGGGCTCGGCCTGCCAGATCCATTGCGCGTACAACTGAGCGTTCGACGGAATGTTGGCAACCCTGAAGAGGTCGCCGGCCGATCCGTACCCGGAAGTGAGCGGCGAACCGTACCAGCGCCACTGCACGAAGGCGACGAGCGCGCCGGCACAGGCGACGGGGAGCGAGAACCAGGCGCCGGCAGTCGTCCGCTTGCCGGCTGGGTACGCGCGCATCACGACCGCAAGCGGAATCGCCGCAAGCGGCGCGAGGTTGGGCCGTACTGCGACGGCCACGGCGGCGGCCATGCCCGCGGACAGCGGCGAACCGTCGATCACGAACCACCAGCAGAGCGCCCACGCCGCGGTGACAGGCACATCGCTCATGGGTTGAAACGCGTGGATCAGAAACGTCGGTGACGTGGCAAGGAGGAGCGCCGTAAGTAGTGCAGCCACGCCGCCGCCGAGGCGCGCCGCGATCGCGCTCGCGGCCAGCACGGCGACGCCCGCCGCGATCGCGACCATCCACGCCGCTCCCACGGTTCCGGCAATCGCGTGGGGGATCGCCATGAGCAACGGCAAGCCGGGAGCGTACGTCGGCACCTGCCAGCCGCGCTCGACTGCTGGCCGCCACCCCAGCGGCGTGGTGGCCGAGGGCGGCAGCCGCCAGTCCGGCAGGCCCAGGAGCTCGTCGAATCGGCGCGTCTCGAGACGCGACCACATCTCAGCCTGGCTCAGGTAACCCGACGCGTCGGCGCCATTAGCGGAATATGTCGCGAACCACAGCGCCGCAAGACAGCTGCAGAGCGCGATCGCGAACGCCACTCGCTGGCCGTTTGTCTCGAGCCAGCCGCCGAACCACGCGAGATCGTCGCGAACGCCGCCGCTTCGCCACGCGCTCGCGCTCCACGCCAGCAGCAAGGTGGCGGCCGCTGCGGCCGGCAACGACCACGATCGGGCCGAAACGCGAACGCCGCCAACGGAGGCGGCAAATCCTCCGCTGACGGCGATCAGAACGGCGGCGACGAGCGCGGCGATCGAGGCCGCGAGAACCGCGCGGCGCTTCACCTTATCGCTTGGGGATGGTCCAGAAATAGACTTTGCGACCCTCGACGTCGAGCTCCTTCTCGGGCTTCCAGTCGCCCATGTCGAAGGCGTGGGAGACGATACGGGTGCCGGGCCTGAGCTCCTTCATCAGCTTCGGCATCAGCTTGACGTTCAGCGACGGGAGCAGGTACAGCGTGACGACGGTCGCCTTGCTCAGGTCCTGCTCGAACAGGTCGCCCTGGACGATGGTGACCTTGTCGCCGACGTTGTTCTTGGCGACGTTCTCCTTGGCTTCCTTGATCCGCTGCGGGTCGATGTCGATACCCACGCCGGTGGCGCCGTACTTCTTCGCCGCGGTCACCGGAATGCGGCCATCGCCGCAGCCCAGGTCGTAGACAATATCGTTCTTGCCGACGTTGGCGACCTGCAGCATGGCTTCGACGACGGCTTCAGGCGTGGGCACGTAGATGACGTCGGGGCGGCGGGTCGGCGCTTCCTGGGCGAACGCGACGCTCGCGCCGGGAATGCTCGCCACGATCATCGTGGCCACCAGGACGACAGACCGGATCGGCATGTGTGGAAACCTCCTGAGCGATCGTGAGCAACGAGTATAGCCCAGGCCTTTCGCGCGCCTGGCCGTGGCTGGTTGCGGCCGCGCTGGCCCTGCTGCTTGCCGCGGCGCTGGCGCCGGCGATTCGTCACCTGCGCGAATCGCCGCCGGCTCCGCCTGCGCCGCTGCGCGCCACCTGGACCACACGCGCCGATCTCGTCGTCGGCGCGGGCAGCGAGTATCCCTTTGGACTGGCGCTTGCGCCGGACGGCCGTCGTGTCATCTTTCCTGCCGGCCGCGATGGCCACGCCAGTCTCTGGTTGCAGGACCTTTCGACGGGAAGTGCGGCCGCATTGCCCGGTACCGAGCGCGCGGTGTTGCCGTTCTGGTCGCCGGATGGCACGCGGGTCGGCTTCTTCGCTGACGGCGCGATCAAGGTGATCACGCTCGCCGACGCGCGCGTCGATGTGCTGCACGCAGTCGAACGCGCCCGCGGCGCGACGTGGACCCCGCGCGGCGAGATCGTGTTCACCGACGACGACGGGGGACTGTCTCGGGTGTCCGTTGCCGGACAGTGGGGACAGTCCCCTGACAAAACTGTGGGGGCACTGTCCCCTCCCGCGGCACGGCGGGTGACCAGCGTCGACGCGGACGCTGGAGAAGTTGCGCATCTGTTCCCCGCGTTTGTTGCAGATGGCGCGTACGTCGTGACTTTCGTGCGCGCCGAGTCCGCCGCGCGCCAGGGCTTGTATGTCGTCACCCTCGGCGACGGCAAGCGTACCCGGCTGGCCGGGTCGGCGGCGAGCGGCGTCGCCGCTGGCAATCGACTGCTCTACGCGAATGACGGCGCGCTGGTGAGTCAGATGCTCGACGCGGCCACGGCGCGGCTGGCCGGCCGTGCCACCGTGCTCGGCGTGCACGTCGGACAGAGCGGGCTCGGGCAACTGCTTGCCACCGCCTCGGCCGACGCGCTCGTCTACAGCGAACCGATCGTGGGGCTGCAGGAACTGGTCTGGATGTCGCGATCGGGCGAGCGGCTGGGCACGCTCGGCTCCCCCGCCGACAGCTGGAGCGTCCGTATCGCGCCAGATGGACGCCGGGTCGCGGTCACCGTCCTCGAGCCGCTGCTCCGCACGCTCGACGTCGTGCAGTACGACGGACGCACGCTGATGCCGTCGCGGATTTCGTTATCCATCGACGCCGACGAATCGCCCGCCTGGTCGCCCGACGGGCTGCGCATCGCGTGGGTGCAGGCAGGAAAGACGCTGATGGTGCGCGGCGCCGGCGCGGTCCTGCCGGCCGAGACGATCGCGCGTTTCGAGGAGCCGATTCGCGTCACCGACTGGGCGCCGGACGGTTCGGCGGTGCTGATTTCGCGCGCGATGCCCGGCACCCGCGAGGATCTGTGGCTGGTACCCGTGAAGGGCGGAGCCGCGCCGCGGGCGCTGGTGTCAACGCCGTTCGCCGACGTACAGGGCGATATCTCGCCGGACGGTCGCCTGGTGGCGTACGCCTCCGACGAATCGGGGCAGTTCGAAGTTTACGTGGAAGCGATCCAGGACCGCTCCCCTGAGCCCGGCACACGCGAGCGCGTGTCGAGCGGAGGGGGCAGCGATCCACGATGGAGTCGCGATGGCCAGGAGCTGTTCTTCCGACGCGGATCGGAGATCCACGTTGCCACGCCGGCATTAGGAAGGGGACAGAACGCGGTGGCCGCGACGTCCACCTTGTTTAAGACGGAACTCCCGCCTCGATCGTTCGATGCCAGTCCGGACGGAAAGGGGTTCCTGCTGAGTTTGCCGGCGGCCGCCCCACCCCCGCCGGCGACAATCGTCCTCAATTGGATGGAGAAACCCGCTTCCTGATGGTCATGTGCCAAAGGTGACCACGACCGGCCCGTGATCGCTCGTCCCGACCTCACGCATCACCACTGAGGCCGTTGCCCGCGCCGCCAACGGCGCCGACGCCAGGACATAGTCGATCCGCCAGCCGATGTTCCGCTGGCGCAGGTTGCGCCACGGCGCCCACCAGGTGAACAGGTTCTCGTTGTCGGGGTCGAGGGCTCGGCCGACATCCACCAGGTTCCGCGAGATCAGCCGCTCCAGCACCTCACGCTCCGCCGGCCGCGTCCCGATCTGGTTCGGCTTGCGCTCCTTGGGATGAACGTCTCGCTCCTCCCGCGCCACGTTCAAGTCCCCGCAGATGACGATGCGACGACCCTCGCGCTGGGCGTCACCCGCCCAGACGTCGAGCGCGTCCAGGAACCGCAGCTTCGCCTCGTAGTCCTTGCCGCCATTCGGCACGTAGACCGTGGCAACGGTCAGCGACTCCTCGCCCGACAGGACATCCACCGTTGCGATCCGCTGCTCGAAGTCGAAGGCCGGGTGCGCGATGGAGGGCTCGATAACGGCCAGCGCCTTCGATATCAGCATGCCGACGCCGGAGTACCCCTTCTGGCCATGCCAGAACGCCCAGTAACCTTCGACGTCTCGCAGCTCGAACGTCAGTTGATCCAGCGAGGCCTTGATCTCCTGCAGGCAGACCACTGACGGCCGCTCCGCGGCCAGCCAGGCAAGCAGCTCGCCCTGGCGGGCGCGAATGCCGTTGACGTTCCAGGTCGCAATTTTCACGTTACTGAATCCGTCCCTCGAGCAGGTCGTAGGCGCGATAGACGCCGTGGTTCAGCACGCCGACGTCCTTGAGCGCTGGCACCTCCGGATAGTCGGCGATGTGCTTGCGCATGTCGATCTGCCGCGCCGCCTCCTCGGCGCTGACGCCCGAGTCGTGCAGCTTCTTCGCCTGTTGCCAGAAGTCGGCGAGGTACGACTTGAAATGATCGATCCTCGCCTTCCCCTGGAACGCTTCGCCGTGGCCGGGGAGCACCCAGTCGAAGTCCAGCGCCCGCAGCTTGTCGAGCGTCGCCGACCAGTCGGGCACGAACGCATCGCCCAAGTACGACGGTCCCGCCGTGAGCAGGTCGCCGGAGGCCACGACCCGCTCCTTCGGCAGGTACACGACCACGTCGCCGCCGGTGTGGCCGCGCCCGAGGAACAGCAACCGGATCTCGCGGCCACCGCGATAGAGGGTCATCGAGTCGGTGAGCGTCACCGTCGGCGGCTGGACCTTCACCGCCGCGCTCGCTTCGCGATACTGCTGCTGGATGGCGAGCTGCTCGCGCACCTTGTCCTTTGCCGGACCGTCGGGCATGCCATCGATCTGCTTCGTGAGCTGCGCAATCTGGGCCGGGATACCGCTGGTGACGAACATGTCGTACGACCGCCCGCGCGTGGACTCGCCGGCGGCGAGCATCCGCCGCGTGAACTCGTGGCCGATGATCTCCACGTCCGGCCCGTACACCTGATTGCCGTGCGCGTGGTCCCAGTGGAAATGGGTGTTGATGACGTAGCGGATCGGCTTGTCGGTAACCGTCTTGATTTGCTCGGCCAGCGCCCACGCCGCGGCTGGCGTGCTGTGAGAATCCACCACCAGCACATCGTCGGCATTGACGATGACGGCGGCGTTGCAGCCGACGGAGAGCGCGCCGGTGCCGACGGCGTGGTAGATGCCGTCCTGGATTTTGTTGAGGCGAAACGCGTCGCCCTTGAATTGAGCCCCGGGCGGCCGGGGCCGCTGCGCGGCGTCGGGCCGCACGATGAGAAGCGCAACGCCGCCGAGCACGAGGAGGGAAAGCACCGCAATACGTGTGGTCATAGGCTCGGCAATTGTATGTGCAGGGCGCGCCGTCGCGCTGGAATCAGCGTCTGCGGTCGACGAGCGTGTGTGGGTCAGCCAGGTGAACGAGCAGGAGATCTGATTGACGGATCGCGCCGGTCAACCGCAAGCGGTCGAGAGGCGCATCGCCCGCGACGCAGGCGCGCACCGCTTCCACCTGAAGGACGACCCGCGCGAGATCGACGAGCCCTTCTACGGCGCGGAGGCCGTCCCCAAGGCACATCGCCCACGACGCGTGCGCCTTCGCCGACAGGTACCGTCCGATGACCGCAGACCAGCGGGCCCACGATGGAGCGGCAAGCTCCCGCCACGCGGCGTCGGCCGCTGCCGGCGCCTCCGGCCACGACCATCCGGGCAACACCGCCGACCGCGCCCGATCGTACTGATCCAATGATGGCGGGTCGGGCACGGCAGTATCAGCGCTGAGGCGCGACACCAGAGCGGACTCGAACGCGGTCACGTCCTCCCATGACATCAGACGTGCGCCGCTTGCGTCTGCAGGCGGCAGTGACTCACGCGCGTCCAGCCCTTCCGGGATCCGTCCGTCGCCGAGCGCCGGCGGCCCCTCGACCACACGCGCATCAGTGTCCTCGAAGAGTAAGCCGGCCGCGGTCGGGCAGTAGTGCGACAGCGTGACGTGCACCCCGCGCGGATCGATGACGCATACAAACGGAAAGTGCTCGCACGCGCCCGGGCGCCATTTGTGAATTGCACACCCGCCAGCCACGGGCGCGCCCATACCGGCGTGCGAACCTGGCCGATGAAAGACACAGGCTCCCGACGGCTGCTGCACCAGGACGCCTGAAACGTTGTCAGGGGATCCCGGCGTGCTACGAAACCACTCGAGCGGCGCGTTCACGCTGCCGCTCGCGATGGCCCGCGACACAGCGGCAGCCCGATCGCGCTCGATCGGAATCGGCCAGCGCGCCGTGCAGCACGCGCCGGAATGGCGGCACGCGTAGTCCAGGTGCGTGCTCAGCCAGAACGTCTTCACGGACGCTTCACGCCCG
>DATJFF010000305.1:0-34341 GCA_035495795.1 Vicinamibacterales bacterium | reverse complement strand
GGCGTAGGTGCCGGAGACGTCGGTCCATTGCAGTTGCGGCTTGCGTGTCGTGATTCGGGCGCCGCCGATGGGGGAGACGAGCGACGGGGCAGTGACTTTCAGGGTGGACCCATCGGCCGCCGCGGCAGTCGAGCCGCCGGTAGTGGCCGATGGGGCGGTGGGCGACATCGGGCTGCCGCTGCAGGCGGCGATGGTCAGAATAGCGGCCAGGGCCGCACCGGACTTCCAGAACGTACTCGTCATCCAGACAACTCCAAGGCTCGCTGATCCGGGGTGCACACCACCTCAGCCAATCCGGCGAGCCGTCGGCATGGTAGCCGAGTCGCGCATGAATTTTCAAGCTATTGATGCTGTCTATATTGTTTTTTGATTTTTGAAGAGCTGGCCCATCTGTCGCGGAATTCGCGGAATCCGGCCGCATTCCGCACGAATTTCCCGCCGCTCGGCTCAGCAATTTTACTTTGGAGAATTGAGTGAGACCGATGCGGATGCTACACTGCAGACTTTTGCAGCGAACACCGATCCCCCTTTTCGAGGAGCCACACACCGTGATGCAGAAGACGATCCGGGCCGCGCTGATTGCGGCCGCGCTGGTTGGAGTGAGCCTGCCAGCTTATGCGCAGACTCCGTGGGAGGACCGAGCGTTCGTGAACCTCTCTTTTGGCCTCGACACCGGGACCGAGACGATCGCCCGTAACTCGACCTTTACGGTCTACAACGAAACAGGATCCGTGGACACCAGCGCGGACTTCGGATCGTTTGGCATTTTCGACATCGCGGGCGGCGCCCGCGTGTATCGCAATTTCGCCATCGGCCTCGGCTACCACACCGGGGACACCACCGGCAACGGCAGCTACACCGCAACCGTGCCACACCCGCTCTTCTTCGACCGCCCGCGGACCGTCAGCGGCACGTTCGACGATGCCCAGCGCGACGAACACGCCACGCACCTGATGTTCGGATACATGCTGCCGCTGGGCGACAAGTACGACGTGCTGGTCTACGCCGGCCCGTCGTTCTATCACGTCTCGCAGGAGATGGTGACCAACGTCACCTTCACCGAGGTGGGGCCGCCCTACACGAACATCAACGTGCTGCCCGCGATCGAGACCGTGAAGAAAAGTGCAACCGGCTACAACTTCGGCATCGACGGCAGCTACTTCCTCTATCGGACCGACAAGTTCCGGATTGGCGCCGGCGCATTCCTCCGCTTCACCGGGGCCAGCGCCGACTTGCCATTCGCAGGCGGCACGGTGAAGACCGACCTCGGCGGGACGCAGTTCGGCTTCGGCGCCCGCGTTCGCTTCTAGGCCGCGCTATGCGCGTCAGGCGGCCCTTTGGGACCGCAGGCTGCGCCTCGCGCATCAGGCGCCCGCTTCGCGGGCTTATGGAAAAGCAAAGAGCCTCCGGTTCTCACGAACCTGGAGGCTCTTCTTTTCCCGGCCGTTCCGTTCTCCCTGCGCTGGCGGCAGCCAGTGCCTGATGCGCGAGACGCAGCCTGCCGAAGGCCTGACGCGGCAGCGCGGCCTGCCGCAGGCCCGCGGCGCCTGGCGCCGCCCCGGAGCAGCGCCGCCTAGAAACGGCCGCGCGAGATCCAGCGGCCGATCGTGCCGCTGTTGAGCGTGACCTCGGTCACGTCGTTCCATCCCGGCGACGGATTGCTGCCGCAGTGCCCGCCGACGATGTCGATGATGTAGACGTTGGTCGTCCCCTCGTCGGGGTCGCTGCTGTAGTTGTAGTCGACCACGTCCTTCGACGGGTCGTTCGCGTTGCCGCGCTTGCCGTTGTAACCCCACCGCGTGTCGTGGCTCCGCAGCGCGTCCACGACGCGATCCATGAACTCCCACGAGCCGCCTTCGTCCTGGCAGGAGTTGCGGAGCGCGTTCGGGTACTGCGCCGCGACGTCCTGCACCACGCTTGCCCCATAGCCGGGGAGCGGCAGTCGGCCCGACGCTGGATTCGGGGTGCGCTGGCCGGTGCCGGTGCCGCCGCCGGTTCCACCACCGCCGCCAGTGCCGCCGCCACCGCCGCCGGCCGGAGCGTTCGGCGTCCGGAACGACACCACCTGCGAGAACGCGCTCGTCGTCACGCCATCGGTCGCGTAGGTCCGCCAGTAGTAGGTGGTGGCGTAGGGGACGTTGCCGACGGCGATCGACGTCACGCCGCTCGGATCCGGTGCCGCGGACAGCACCGCCACGATGGCATTCGGATCCGGCGCCGATCCAACCTCGATACGGTAGATGACGTTGCTCGTGCCGGACATGCGGCCGTTGCGGATCTTGAACACCGGTGCGATGCTCGCGATGTTGCCGATCGGCTCGAGCGGCGTCGGCGGCTCGAGGACCACCGGTTCGACCACCCTGAAGCTCGATGCCGCGGACCACGGCCCGGTGTTGGCGCCGTCCTGGGCGCGAACGCGCCAGTAGTAGGTGTAGCCGGCTCCCAGCAGGGACGGCATCCGGTAGCTCGTCTGACCGCTGCCGCCGGGGGTGATCCGATCGGCCTGGTGCAACAGCGTCTGGAAGTTGGCGTCCGACGCCATCTCGAGCGACAGCCACAACGCGCGCTCGCCGCTGGTCGTCGGATTCTGGATGACCAGGGTGACCGGGTCGCCGCTCTGGACGATTTCCGCGCCTGAGGAGGGTTGCAGGGTGCCCGGGGCGGTGATGTTGACACCCGGAATCGGGCCTGCTACCGACGGACTGAGCGGATTGGCGCTCTTGGCTTGTTCACAGGCAACCGCCAGGAGCACGAGGCCGCAGACGCCGGCCAAGGATAGTGCGGAACGCATCGAGACCTCTCCCTACCGCGCTATCGGATCACCGTGCGCGGAACTTTACAGTGGTGCCACGACCATCCGCTGGGAGAGGACAGTCCGGCCCGTATAATACCTCGTGCGCATCCTGATGCTCGCGCCGGAGCCGTTCTTCGAGCCCCGCGGCACGCCTTTCAGCGAGTACCACCGCCTCAAGACCCTGTCCGAGCTCGGGCATCACGTCGACCTGGTGACCTACCCGATCGGGCGCGATGTCGAGATTGCAAACGTGCGCATCTACCGGACCTGGAGACCGCCGCTGGTCACCCGGGTCCGCATCGGTCCCTCGTTCACCAAACTCCTCCTCGACGCGTTGATGCTGTTCACGATCGCCGGCCGGGCGATGCGCGAGCGCTACGACGCGATTCACTCGCACGAGGAGATGGGGCTGATCGGGGTGTGGCTCTCAAGATGGCTGGGGATCCCGCACCTCTACGACATGCACTCGAGCCTGCCGCAGCAGTTGAGCAACTTCAGGTACAGCAAGTCCGGCATGCTGCACCGGCTGTTCACGTGGGCCGAGGGACGGATGGTGCTCGAGTCCCAATCGGTCATCACGATCTGCCAGGAGCTGCAGGACGCGGTGACCCAGATGGGCGCCGGATCACGATCGCTGCTGATCGAGAACGTGATGGGCGGCGACGTGGACGAGGCGCCGACCCGGCCGGCCGCCGAGATCCGCACGGCGTGGGGGATTGCCGCGGACGCACCGCTGGCGCTCTATACCGGTACCTTCGAGGCCTACCAGGGTGTCGAGATGCTGATTGAGGCGGCGGCGATCCTCGGCCGCAGCCGTCCCCACGCGCGCGTCCTGGTCGTTGGCGGCGAGCCGCAGCAGGTGGATCGGGCGCGCGGCCTGGCTCGCGAGCTCGGCGCGGCGGACGTGGTGGTGTTCACCGGCCAGCAGCCGGCGCGCGAGATCCCGAGCTTCGTGCAGGCGTGCGACGTGCTGGTGTCGCCGCGGATTCGCGGCACCAACACGCCGCTGAAGATTTACTCGTACTTGCGCTCGGGCAAGCCGATCGTGGCAACCGACCTGCTGACCCACACCCAGGTGCTGACGCCCGACATCGCGGCACTGGTCGCGCCCGAGCCGGAGGCGTTTGCCGAGGCGCTGGCGCACCTGCTCGACAATCCGCGTGAGCGGGCCGCGCTCGCCGCGCGGGCCAGGGCGGTCGCCGACGCCAAGTACAGCCGCGAGTCGTACGTGCGCCGTACCGCCCAGGCTTATGCCCGCCTGTCGAACGGCGCCCCCGGCCAGGCGTCTTCGTCCATTCCCGTGGCCGAACGGTGAGCGTGCTGGTCACCGGCGCCACCGGCTTCACCGGTGGACACCTGGCGGCGACGCTGGCCAGGCGCGGCGAAACCGTGCGCGCGCTCGTCCGGACCCGGAGCCGGGCCCGGTTCGATGGTTCACCGCTGCCGGCGCTCGGCGTCCAGGCGGTGGACGGGGACCTTGGCGATCCCGCGTCCGTGCGGCTTGCCGCTGAGGGCGTCGAGGTCGTGTATCACATCGCCGCGACCTATCGGGAAGCGGGACAACCGGACTCCGCCTATCGCACCATCAACGTCGAGGGGACCCGCAACCTGCTCGAGGCCGCGCGCGCCGGCGGGGCGCGTCGATTGGTTCACTGCTCGACGGGCGGCGTGCACGGCCACATCGCGAATCCGCCGGGCACCGAAGATGCGCCTTTCAATCCCGGTGACATCTACCAGGAGACCAAGCTCGAAGCCGAGCAACTGGCCCGCGAGTTCGGCCGCGACACCGGCTTCGACGTCGTCGTTGCCAGGCCGATCGGGATTTACGGTCCGGGGGACACGCGCTTCCTCAAGATGTTCCGCGGCCTGGCGCGCGGAAATTTCCCGATGCTGGGTTCGGGACGCGCCTTCTACCACCTGACGTACATCGACGATCTGGTGGAAGGTTTCCGGTTGTGCGGCACGGTTCCCGGCGCGAAAGGGCGCACCTACATCCTCGCCGGACCCCGCTTTACCACGCTCGAGGAGCTGGTTGCGCTCGTCGCAAAGGAGCTGCAGGTCCGCCCGCCGCGCATTCATTGGCCGGTCTGGCCGTTCTGGACGGCGGGACTCCTCTGCGAGCTCGTCTGCGTGCCGCTCCGGATCGAGCCGCCGCTCTATCGCCGGCGCGTAGACTTCTACACCAAGAGTCGGGCCTTCGACACGGCGCGCGCGCGGACCGAGCTCGGCTTCGCGCCGAAAGTCGATCTCGAGGAAGGCATCCACCGTACGGCAGAGTGGTACCGCCAACAGAACCTGCTGTGAAGAAGAAACCACGAAGACACGAATACAGAAGAAGGACGCACGAAGCCTTCCTTTTGGATGTCACGCGTGACACCCCCGGAGGTTCTTCGTGCCGGCCTTCGGGCTCTTCGCGCCTTCGTGGTTTCTTTCGTGACACGCATGCGTAGGATCAACGTCGTTCAGATCTGCGATCACCTCGGCTGGGAGGGATCGCGCATGCACGGCGTCAAGCGCCTGTTCGCGTGGATGATTCCGCGCTTCGACAAATCGCGCTTCAACGTGTCGCTGATCAGCCTCCGGAAGAAGGACCTGTCCGAGGACACGCTGGAGCAATTCGGGATCGACGTCACCTACATGGCCCGGCACAAGTTCGATCCGGCAACCTACACTGCCTTGCTGAAGGTGCTGCGGAAGAAAGAGGCCGATATCCTGCACATGCACGGGTATGGGGCGACCACGTTCGGACGGCTGTGCGCGTGGCGGATGGGGATACCGTCGATCCTCCACGAGCACGCGAACCTCGGCGACACGCCCTGGTTCCAGAAGGCGGCTGACAGCCTGCTGGCGCCGCAGACCGATATCGCGATCGCGGTGTCGGAGTCGACCGCGGAGTTCACCACGCGCGCACGCCTGATGCCGGCTGAGAAGACGAAGGTGGTGTACCTCGGGGCTCCGCTCGACGAGTTCGCGCGCCCGCGCAGCGCGGACGAAGTGGCCCGCGCACGGGCCTCGCTTGGCATCGCGCCGGGAACAATCGCGGTCGGCACCGTGACGCGGCTGATGCCGTCGAAGGGCAACGAATATCTGGTGGCGGCGGTGCCGGCGCTGGTTGCCCGGCACCCGGATGTCAGGGTGTTCATCGCCGGCGAAGGGGAGCTCCAGGGCGCGCTCCAGGCCCAGGCGCAGGCACTCGGCCTTGGCGATCGCCTCGTCTTCCTCGGCTTTCAGCGCGACGTCGCCGCGATTCTCTCGGCCTACGACGTCGTCGTTTTTCCGTCGCTGTGGGAAGGAACGCCGCTCACCGTCTTCGAGACACTGGCAATGGGGAAGCCGATCGTTTCGAGCGATGCCGACGGACTGCTCGACGTGCTCACCGACCAGCGTGATGCCCTGGTCGTGCCGAAGCGCGATGCCGAGGCGCTGGCCGCGGCCGTGGCCACCTTGATCGAGCAGCCGCAACTGGCCGCGCAATTGGCGGCGGCGGCGCGCCAGACCGGGACCGGCTATGACATCCAGGCGTTCGTCAATAAGATGGAGCGGCTCTATCTGCTGCTGCACGAGCGCTCGCGCGCCACGAAGCGCCGGGCCATCGCGCAGGCCGACCTGAGCTTCCTGGCGAGTCAGCGGCACGAACAAAGACGATGACGATCGATCAGCCGGTCGCGACACGGCTCGAAGGCCGCAGCCTGGCGTGGCGGCTCGGCGCCTCGGCGACCTTGGCCATTGCCATCGTGTTGCTCACCTGGGCGCTGACCGTCGATTTCACCAAGGTGTCGTACGGCTTCTTCAGCGACGGCGCCACCTACTACAGCCTCGCCCACAGCATCGCCGACGACTTCGACTTCGAATACCGCAAGGAGGATCTCGTTCGCGTCTGGCGGGAGTTTCCAAGCGGGCCCGAAGGCATCTTCCTGAAGCGCGGCCGCGACATCGACGTCTCGCTCGGCGGCGGGTTCCCGTTCGTGCATGTCGCGACCCGCCAGGACCCGGATCAGAATCGGCTCTACTACGGCAAGTCGTACATCTTCCCGCTATTCGCGGCGCCGTTCGTGTTCTTCTTCGGCACCAACGGGTTCCTGGTCATGCACGCAGTGCTGATCACGCTGGTGTTCCTGGCCGCCTACGCGTTCCTGGTCGCCCGCAGCCACCCGATCGCGGCGCTCGTGTTCGCGTTCGCGTATGTGTTCCTGTCGGTGGCGCCGGTCTACATGATCTGGATGACGCCGGACTTCTTCAACCTGGCGATGGTCGCGTTCGGCTACTTCTTCTGGTGCTACAAGGACGTGGTCGGCCCGAATGCGGTGCCGCTGTCGGCGGCCTCGCGCGTGCGCTGGTTCCTCGGAAACCGCTCCGACGCCATCGCCGCGATCTTCATCGGCATTGCGACCTTCTCCAAGCCCACCCACGTGCTGCTGATCGCGCCGCTCGTCGCCTCGGCAATCCTGCGGAAGCAGTGGCAGCGGACGCTGCGGATCGGCGGGTTCTTCACGTTGATCGTGCTGCTGCTCTTCGGCGCGAACGTCGCCATTACCGGCGAGTGGAACTACCAGGGCGGCGACCGCCGGACTTTCTACAGCGGCATGGGCGGGTTCCCGTTCCAGACGGAGCGGAACCAGTTCGACGCGGTGGGCGACGACCGCGCCACCGACAGTGTTCCGCTCGAAGTGCTGACCGGCCGCGAGGCGTTCGTGGACGTGTTCCGCCGCAATCTTGGCTATTTCTTCTTCGGCCGCCACACCGGTTTCGCCGCCTATTATTTCCCGGGCGTGATGGCGATGCTGCTGTTCCTGGCCGCGACGCGCGATCGCGCGGTGTGGCAATGGCTCACGCTCGCGGCGGGGATCGGTTCTGCGGTCGCGCTGCTCCTCTACATGCCGTTCACGTACTCCGGCGGCGGCGGACCGGTCGGCAATCGCTACTTTCTCGGCGTCTACCCGGTCTTCCTGTACCTGACCCCGCCTCTGCAGACCGCGGTTCCAGGCCTCATCGCGATGGCCATCTCGGGGCTGTTCACGGCCCAGATCCTGTCGAACCCGTTCTACGCGTCGTTTCATCCGGGTGAGCACACCAAGACCGGCCTGTATCGCCTCCTGCCGCCGGAGTTGACGCTGGTCAACGACCTGCCAGTCAACGTCAGCCCGTCGCGGGCGCGGCAGCCGTTGGGCGGCAACCCGCCGCTCTCGGCGTATTTCCTCGACGACAACGCCTACAACCGCGAGGGCGACGCGTTCTGGATCCGCGGCGAGTCGCGCGCCGATCTCATGCTCCGTGCGCCGATCATCGCCGAGAAGACCGCAAGCGGCGAGTCGAACCGTCCGCTGCGTGTCGCGCGCCTCGAGGTGCTGCTCGAAACCGGCCCGCGCGCCGACCGCGTCGTCATCTCGAGCGACGCCGAGACCCGCATTGTCGATCTGCTTCCGAGCTCGCAACAGAAGATCGAGCTGCAGATGCCGCGCGGCCTGCCGTACCGTCCCGATCCGCGCTTCCCGACCAACTTCGTCTACAACCTGTCGATCGAGAGCGCGACCGGATTCATCCCGCTGTTCGAGAACGGTTCGCGCGACAACCGCTTTCTCGGTGTCTTCGTGCGGCTGGTCCCTGTTTATGAGTGATGAAGCACTTGCCGGGAGCGGTCAAGTGCGCCGATCGGGAAGCCGTCAAGAGACCCTTCCGGTAGCCCGTGAGAAACGCCCGTCGGGATTCTCAGCCAGATGCGAGGCAGTGCTGCGAGCGCGGGGGAGTGGCTGGTCGGCGCCCAGTCCCTCGAGAACGGCCGATTATCGATCCGACAACCGCAGCGCAGGGCGCCACTGGGCCTGTTTGAGCGGGAGCGCAGCCAGGCGAGTTGCCTCAGCGCTTGTGCAACCCGGAGCTGCGGTTGACCGGCCGGTCTCGCGGGACTGGGTGGCGACTGGCCATTCCCCCGGGCTCGACCGGCTGACCTCGCGGGAGAGCGCGCGGCAGTCCCGGTCTCGCCCGGCGCGGTGTGGCTCGCAGTCCGGTTCGAGGATGCTGTGGCAACCGTAGCGGTCGTCACCTCCAGCCCGCCCTTCGCCGAGGGCGGTCACCTCGTGATGGCCCGCGAGCTGGTGCGGGCGCTGCGCGAAGCGGGGCACAGCGCCAGCCTCATCGTCACGCCGCAGAACCGATTCGGACGGCAGGGCACGGCATACCTGGCCGCGTGGTGCACCGATGTCGGGCTCGCCCATGAGGACCAGCCGATCGACAAGGTGATCAGCCTGCGCTTCCCGGCCTATGCGGTGCAGCACCCGCATCATGTGCTCTGGCTCAATCACACGATGCGGGAGTACTACGACCTCTGGGATCGATTTCAGGCGCCGCTGTCGTGGAAGGGCCGGCTGAAGGAGCGCACCCGCCGGGCGCTGATTCATCGCGCCGATGCCTACTTCCTGCGCCGTCTCGAGAAGCGCTTCGCGATCTCGGCAACGGTACAGGCCCGCCTCCGCACGTGGGGCGGCATTCAGTCGGATGTTCTCTACCCGCCGCCGCCGGTGCGCGACTATCGCTGCGACGCCTACGAGCCGTACATCTTCGCGGTATCGCGGCTGGCGCCGCTCAAGCGCTTCGATCTGCTGCTGCGCGCCCTGGCCGAGCCGGTGGCCGCCGGCATCAAGTGCGTGATCGCGGGTGAAGGCGCCGAGCTGACGAACTTGATCAAGCTGCGGGCCCAGCTGTGCCTGCAGGATCGCGTCGAGTTCGCAGGCCGGCTGAACGACGCCGAGTTGATCGGCCACCTGGCGAGCTGCCGCGCGGTGGCGTTCGTGCCGTGGAACGAGGACTACGGCTTTGTCACGGTCGAAGCGTTCGCCTGCGCCAAGCCAGTGATTACGGTGGCCGACAGCGGGGGCCCCGCCGAGCTCGTTCAACCCGGCGTGTCTGGCTACGTCACCGAGCCGAGTCCCGAAGCGCTCGCCGTCGCCCTGCGCGAGGTGATGAGCAATCGCTCGCGCGCCATCACGCTGGGCGAAGCCGGTGCGGCCCGCGTCGCGACGATGACCTGGCCGCGCGCGATTGAGACGCTGCTTCGATAAGCGCGTGTGGTCCATGCCCGGACCGCACCTCACTCATTTCCCAGATGAATGCGGCCGTCGATGCTGAACCGTGGCATCGGCATAACAAGCGTTTAGTTCACAACAGTGAGGTTTTTACGTTGCATTAACAGCCGCTTGCCAGATAATGAATCGGTCGTTATGACCTGGACCGAAGCCGTACTGCACCGACTGACCATGACGCCGGCTCCCGTGGAGCGCACGGGCCAGACGGCGGCTCTGCCCGGCCTTGCCACCGCGTGGCGAGCCGACATTCCCGCCTCTGTGGTGGTGTTCCTCGTCGCGGTTCCGCTGTGCCTGGGCATTGCCCTCGCGTCGGGCGCGCCGCTCTTTTCCGGCATCATCTCGGGTATCGTCGGCGGTCTCGTCGTCGGATCGCTCAGCGGATCGCAGTTGATGGTCAGCGGCCCAGCCGCGGGCCTCACCGCGATTGTCGTGTCGGCGATTGCAACCCTGGGCTCCTACCAGGCGTTTCTCACCGCGGTGGTGCTCGGCGGCGTGGTCCAACTATCGCTGGCGGCGCTCCGCGCCGGGGTGGTCGGGTACTACTTTCCTTCTTGCGTGATTCGCGGCATGCTCGCGGCGATCGGCCTCATCCTGATCCTGAAGCAGATCCCGCATGCCGTCGGCTACGACGCCGATTACGAGGGAGACGAGACCTTCCTACAGATGACGGGGGAGAACACCTTCAGCGCCATCGGTCACGCCTTCTCGCGGATCGAGCCGGCGGCGGTAGTCCTCAGCCTCCTCGCGATCGTCATGCTGATCGTCTGGGACAAGACGAGCCTGAAGAAGATCAAGCTGCTGCCGGGGCCGCTGGCGGTTGTGCTGGCCGGGATCGCGGGGCAGTGGGTCCTGCCGATGTTGCATCCGGCGCTGCAGCTGAAACCCGAGCACCTTGTCGGACTCCCGGTGCCGAGCTCGATCTCCGATCTCGGCATGCTCTTCGCGTTTCCAGACTGGAGCTCGCTCGGCCGCCCCGAAACCTGGCGCATTGCCGTCACGCTTGGGATCGTGGCAAGCCTCGAAACGTTGCTCAGCCTCGAAGCCACCGATCGCATGGATCCGTTCAAGCGGGAAGCCCCGACGGATCGCGAGCTGGCGTCTCAGGGCGTCGGCAACGTAGTGGCAGGCCTGATTGGCGGTTTGCCCGTGACCGGCGTGATCGTGCGCAGCTCCGCCAATATCGATGCCGGGGCCCAGACCAAGCTGTCGGCCATCCTGCATGGCGTGCTGCTCCTGCTGGCGGTGTTCACGATCCCGGTGCTGCTCAACATGATTCCGCTGGCGTCGCTGGCCGCGATTCTCATCTACACCGGCTTCAAGCTGGCTCATCCGCGACTGCTGCGCCACGCCTGGCTGCAGGGCCGCACGCAGTGGGTGCCGTTTGTCGTCACGGTCATCGCGATCCTGCTGTCGGATTTGCTCGTCGGCATCGCCATCGGCCTGACGATCGGGTTCATCTTCATCCTCTTCGACCAGCTGCGCTTCCCGTGCTTTACCGTGGTCAGCCCGCACGGCAGCGTGCTGAAACGCCTTAAACTTCAGGAGCAGGTGTCGTTCCTCCACAAGGCCACCCTGGCTCAGGTGCTCGACGATCTGCCGGTCGGCAGCCGGGTCGAGGTCGATGGCACGTCGTGCGCCCACATCGATCACGACGTCCTCGAGTTCCTGAGCGATTTCCGCCAGACCGCAAAACTCCGCAAGATTGATTTCCGAACCGTCGGCATCGACCTGCCGCCGGTCAGCCCGAGCCACTGATGGAACACCTCAAACGACTTTTTTCGAACAACAAGGCCATCGTCGAGCAGATCACCAAGGACGATCCCGAGTTCTTCAGCCGCCGGGCCGGGAAACAGGAACCGCACTTTCTGTTCATCGGCTGCTCGGACAGCCGCGTGCCGATCGAGACGCTCACCGGCGTGGCGCCGGGGGAGATGTTCGTCCACCGGAACATCGCCAACCAGGTGCTGTCAGGCGACATGAACCTGCTCTCCGTGCTCCAGTACGCGGTCGAGGTGCTCGACGTGGAGCACGTGATCGTCTGCGGTCACTATCAGTGCGGCGGCGTCAAGGCGGCGATGGGCGATGTCTCGTACGGACTCATCGATCACTGGCTGGCGAACATTCGCGACCAGGTGCGCCGCCACGAAACCGACCTCGAGCAGATCACCAACGAGCAGGCCCGGTTCAACCGCGTGGTCGAGCTGAACGTGCTGCGCCAGGTCTACAACCTGTCGCGGACGCCAATCGTCCAAAACGCCTGGAAGCGCGGCCATCGGCCGCTGCTTCACGGTATCGTCTACGACATCCACGACGGCCTCTTGAAGTCATTGGTCCTCGCAGTCGATCGCCAGGAGAAGATCCAGGCGGTGCTCGAAGCGGACAAGCGAGGGGTTGGTGTCTGAGACTGTCGCGCGCCGGCGAATCTGGTGATCTCGTGATCTGGTGAGCTGGCGATCAAGCTGGTGATCTGGCGATCTTGAGATCTATCTTGTGACCTGTTGATCTATCTGTCCCGAGATCGATCCTTTCCCGCTCGTGGTGCCAGTTGCCGCGTGGTGGACCGGTGTAGCTGCCGCCTCGCTCCAGGGTCGCGTTCTTCCGATCGTGCTACTGTCGCCATCGCCCAATGGCGGTCGCGAGCCCGTCGGTTGCAGCCGTTCTCGTGGACATCACCACGCTCGACGTCGACGCGATTGTAAACGCGGCCAATGAAGGGCTGCTGCCCGGAGGCGGCGTCTGCGGCGCGATTCATCGCGGCGCCGGCCCCGAGCTCGCCCGCGCCTGCGCGAAGGTCGCCCCGTGTCCCACAGGCGAGGCGCGGATCACGCCCGGTTTCGCCCTTCCCGCGACGTACGTCATTCACGCAGTCGGACCGATCTGGCGCGGCGGTCATCGCGGCGAACCGGACCTGCTCGCTTCCGCGTATCGCGCATCGCTCGCACTGGCGAAGGAATACCAGCTCGCGAGCATCGCCTTTCCGGCGATCAGCACCGGCATCTATGGGTACCCGGTCCCGGAGGCCGCGAACGTCGCGGCCGCGAGCGTGCGCGACGAGTTGCAGAACCCCGGCACGCTCACTCACGTCGTGTTCGCCTGTTTCAGCCAGCCGGTCCTGGACGCCTATCGCGCTGCCGGCGTGACTGGGTAAAGCGGCCGCGTCCTCGAATAGCCACCCGTAGAACGTGCGCACGCCAATTCCGGCGCATTGTTCGAGCCCCCGCTCGCCGGCGTTGACCCGATAGCGGCTGGTGCCGGCTGCAGGTGCGTTGCGCCGGAAGTGATACTCTCGCGGCGTTCCGGTCACTAGAGGGAGGAGGGCTGCCCCGAAAGGACGCCATGAGGAAGGTGGGATCGGATGCACTGCGTAACCTGCCCGTCGTCGGAACGCTGCTTGGCCTGGTCGCCGTAGCCGCGCTCGGCCTCGCCTACTGGAGCAACGTCACCGGCCGCGAGCGCTATCTGCAGAGCCGGAATTTCCGCCTCCTGGCGGATGTCGCCGAGCAGACGCAGACGATCCTGTTCGACGCGGAACAGAAGCTGAACCGCAGCATCCGGATCGCCAACCCGAACGACAGGAACGCCGGCGCAGACCCCGCGATTGACCGCGTCGTGGACAAGTACGTCGCAGAAGGGTGGGCGCTGGAAACGACGAGACTGCTGCAGCCGCAGCAGCGCTCGAAGGCGGCGGACGCTGCGGCCGTGGATCGGCGCATTGCTCCGGTCGAGCTTTGGAGAGGGGTGGCGGCCATTCAGCCCGGCGCGTCGGCCGGTACCAGGGCCTCCGAAGTCGAGGATCAACTCAACCTCTACCGCACCAGGATTCTTGGCGTTGGTTCGGATGTCCGCCTGGAGTGGAGCCCTCCAGACGCGCGGCTCCCGTCGATGAGCTTTCAGGTGCCAGCCTCCGCTCTCTTCGCCGGTGCGTTCAGCCCGGCACGATGGGATCGCGCCTTCAACACCATGGCGCTTGCAACCTCCGATGGCCGCGTGCTCTACGCCGTCGGTCCGCAGGCCGCCGAGGTGAAAGCAAGCAGTGTCACGTCGCTGATGGCTGGCGGGGCGGAGAAGGATGGCGCGAACCGGCTGCGCTTCGCCACCGCGATCGCCGACGAGCCAGTGCGCATCGCCGGGGTCGAGTACCGCATGTTCAGCCAGCCGTGCTGCCGATCGGACAGCGTGGCGTCGCCGGTCAATGCGTCTACGCCCGGCCTGGTGGTGGTCGGCTTGTCCGACGCGGACGCGCTGCGCTCGCTGTCGCTCGCGATCTCCCCGGTCCTGGTCCTTGGCGGTGCGGCCTTCGTGATGGCGTGCCTGGTCGGCTGGGCCTTTCTGAAGTGCTCGCTGATGGGAGTGCAGCAGCGGCTCGCGCGCCGCGATGTCGTCAACCTGATGGCCTCTGGGCTGTTCGGGGTGGCGCTGGCGACGATCCTGCTGCTGACGATGGCCGCCTATGCCAGGCTCAGCGCCGACGTGGACGCCCACCTGCAGCAACTGGCTTTGACCATCGACGGCAAGTTCACCGGCGAGATCGAAACCGCAGCGACGAAGCTGCAGACGATGACCGACGCGGTGGCGGCAGACCCGTGCAGCGCCAGGGACAAGGCGGTGCTCACGCGCTCAGGCCGGTTCTCCCGCGACCCCTGCCAGGAGTTGGCCAGCAGCTGGACAAAGGGAACCACCCAGCAGGCGGCCGGCTACATCGCGTTCGCGCTGGTGAACGACGGTGGAGTGCAGGCGGTCAAGGCTGCCTTCAATACCGACACCCAGACGCTCGTCGACGTGAACCAGCGCGCCTATTACCAGCATGCGCGGACCCGCGAGCAGCTGTGGTCGTTATCGCCGCGCTCCCGCTCGCCGGAGCTTCAGGAAGATGCGAGGAACGCCGAACCGGTGAAATGTCCGAACGGCTGTTTCCTTGAATACGTGTTCTCGTGGAATACCGGCCAACCGCAAGTGATGATTGCGACGCCGACCGCGATCGAACGCCTGCCGGTCGCGACGCTCGCCATCCAGATGCAGCCGCTCCTGGCTCCGGTGCTGCCGCCGGCATTCGAGTTCGCGGTGATCGATCCGGCAGGGCTCGTGCAGTTCCACTCGGATCCGCAGCGCAACGGGCTCGAGAACCTGCTGCTCGAGAGCGATCAGAACGCGCGCCTGAGATCGCTGGTCGCGGCGCGCGGCGCCGGCACGTTCAACACCATGTACGGCGGCTATCCCTACCGTGGATACGTCCACCCGACCGCGATTCCGGGATGGTCGGTCGTCGTGCTCTACGGCAAGCAGGCCAACCGTGCCCTGGTGCTCGAATGGTTCATCGTCGCGATGCTGATGACGGCGTTGTACACCATCGGCTGGGTGATCGTGATGCTGCTGATGATGAGGCGCGGCGCTGCGTGGCTCTGGCCCGATCCGCTTCGCCGCCACTGGTACGTGCCGATCGGTGGCCTGGCCCTCGCTGCCGGCGTCGTGTGGCTGGTGATTGCGTGGCGGCGGCCCGTGAGTGTCGCGGTGCTGACAGGGATCGTCATTCCGATCCTGACCTGGGCTGTTGTGTATGTGGTGCTTGCCGTCAGGCCTCCGGGCGCCGGGGAGGTAAAACAGTGGACCGAACTGTGCCGCGGGTATCGGTTCGCCGGCACCGTCCTTTTCCTGCTCACCGCAGCCGTTCCGGCCGCGTCGTTCTACCTCTTGTCCTACGACCGCTACGTCGAAGCGTTCGTTAAGGAGCGTCAGATCGGTTTGGCTCGTCGCGTCGCAAGTGTGGCGACGTGCGAGGAGCGCGCTGAACCGAATGCGCCATCGTTCACGCTGGTGGATGTACAACCCGTTCGCTTCGACAACGCCGCTCACGACGGCCGGATCAGTTGCGTGGCCGAGGACACGGGATATGCGGAGAAGTCGGCGTTGTCGATGTCGCTGCACGCCGCGTTCGAAGAATCGGTCCCGTATTTCACGTCCGCCTCGATCGCGCTTCGCGAGCTGATGCACGATCGCTCCGACGACAACAGCTGGTACAGCTATCGGAACCGCGACCGCGAGCTCGAGGTCAGGGTCCGGACCGGTTCACCGCGGTACCGGCTCCAGGTCGCCGGCGTACTCCCCGCCGCCATCGGCTGGCACGGCAGCTTCGAGGGGGCTGAAGTCGTCCTCGTTTCCGTGGTGTGTCTCCTGATGGTCGCCGCGGTGCTTGGCGCCGCGTACTTCGTGATCTCGTTCCTCCTGCGCCGCGTGCTGCTCGCCGACGTGGTCGAGCCGATTCGCCGGCGCCTGCGCATCGTCACCCAGGTCGGCCAGCACCTGCAGGTGATCTGCCTCGATCCTTCGTGGATGGTGGAACGGGTCAACGACTTGTATGTGCTGCGTGTGACACCGCTCGCCAGGGAGACGAGTGACAAGACCATCGCCGACGTGCTGCGCCAGGTATCAGAGGTCGCGGCGAGCCAGCGCATTGCGATTCCGGACCTGGAGGAGGGGGACGACGCGTCGCAGCTGCTCGGGAAGAAGCTGGAGATCGTGGACGCGGTGATGGAGCTGCCCAACCAGACGGTGCTGCTGTTCACGCGCCGGACCGCGCGCGAGCTCGACGAGTGGATTCGCGGGGTTTGCGGAGAATCGCCGGACGGTGACCGCTGGGTGCGCGTGAATGCGCGCTTGCGGGTCGCAGACCTGCTGGTGCGCTCGAGTACGGGCGAATCGGAGCGGTGGAAGCAGCACTTCCGCAACCTCGTCCAGGGCTGGCGCGAGGACTTCATCTCACGGTGGCAGGATCTGCGGGTGCCGCTGCGGTGGCGGGCGCGGCTTCTGGAGACGGAGGGTCAGTCCGATCCCAAGATCGACGAGATCGCCACCGAGCTGCAGAAGTCCCCGGCATTCGTCTCCGGATCGCTGACCCGCGATCAAATCCTCGAGGAGATCGAAGAGAGCGCCGACCAGCACTACCGGCACCTCTGGCAGAGCCGTACCGGCGACGAACGCGTGTTGCTCGAGCACGTGGCGCGGCACGGTCTAGCGAGCGCCGCCTCCAGGCGAGTCGTACGACAACTGCTCGCCGCCGGTTTGCTTCGCAAGGATCCCGAGCTGCGTCTGATGAGCGAGAGCTTCCGCCGCTTCGTCCTCGAGCCGGAACGGCGCCAGGAGGTTGCGGTGCTCGAGCAGCAGGCCGCGCCGAGCCTCTGGGATCGCTTGCGCGTGCCGCTGGCGCTTTCCGGACTGCTGTCGCTCCTGTTCCTCGTGGTCACGCAGCGGGAAGCACTCGACACGACGGTGACCATGGCCCTGGGAGTGACGACTGCCGTGCCGACCCTGGTAAAGCTGACAAGCCTGCTGGCGCAGTTCGGGCCGAGAGGCGGAGACACGAAGGGCAACGGCTGATGGCCCGCGAACGTTTGTGACCTGATCTGTCCCGAACCCCTGCTACGCTGCAGGCTGATGCGTCTCGTCAATGGCCAGCTCCTCATCGCGCCAACGGATCTGTCCACGTTCATCAGCTGCCGCCACCGCACCGGCCTCGATCTCGCCGTCGCCCACGGCGTCCTTCATCGTCCCGTGGACGACAACTCGTTCGCGGCAATCCTGCGGCACAAGGGCGAGGAGCATGAGCGCCGCTATGTGGACAGCCTGAGGGCCCGCGGTCTGCACGTCGCCGTCGTCGAGCACCTCGATGGCCGCGCGGAGTCCCTGGCACGCCAGACCGACGAGACCATCGCCGCGATGCGCCGTGGCGCGGACGCGATCGTCCAGGCGCGCCTCGCGTACGGCAACACGGCCGGCTACGCCGACGTGCTGCTGAAGGTTGACCGGGAGAGCCGGCTCGGTACCTGGTCGTACGAGCCGCAGGACACCAAGCTCGCGCGGGAAACGAAGGGGAGCGCGATCCTCCAGCTCTGCGGCTACGCGGAGCTGCTGGAGCAGATGCAGGGCGTGCTGCCGGAGCTGTTCCATATCGTTACTCCCGACAAGGAGCACCCCGTCCAGTCCTATCGCACCACGGATTACCTCGCCTATTACCGCAGCGTCCGAGACTCGCTGCAGGCAGCGATCGCCATGGGGCATGACGCGATCCGCGAGACCCAGTATCCGGAACCTGTCGAGTACTGCGCCGTGTGCGCGTGGGAAGGGCAGTGCCTGGCGCGGCGCCGGCGAGACGACCATCTCTCGTTCATCGCCAACTCGGGCCGCCTTCACCGGCACGAACTGTCCACGCGTGGGTACGGGACGTTGACGGCGGCCGCCACTATGCCGGTGCCGGTCCCGTTCACACCGTCACGCGGCGCTCGCGAAGCCTACGATCGCCTCGGCCACCAGGCGCGCCTGCAACACCAGCAGCGCAGGGAGGGCCGGCCGATCTTCGAGCGACTGTCCGTCACAGCGGGTGAAGGGCTCACTCGACTGCCCGAGCCGTCCGTCGGCGACGTCTTCCTCGATCTCGAGGGCGCTCGATTCGCGCGCGAGGGCGGCCGAGAGTTTCTGTTCGGACTGTGGATGGAGGGCACTTACCATGCATGCTGGGCGACTGACGATGCGGCGGAGAAACGCGCATTCGAAGAGACGGTCGACCGCATCATGTCATCGTGGGCGGCCCACCCCATGATGCACGTGTACCACTTCAATCACTACGAGCCGACGGCGTTCAAGAAGCTCGTCGGACGGCATGTCACTCGCGCCGAAGCGCTCGATCAACTGCTTCGCGCCGAGCGCTTCGTCGATCTCTACACCATCGTCCGGCAGGCTGTGCGCTGCGGAGTCGAGAGCTACTCGATCAAGCGGCTCGAGCAGTACTACGGCTTCGAACGTCGCGTCGGTCTCGCCAACGCCGCGCACCCGCTGGCCGCCGTGGAACTTGCGCTCGACGCGCAGGCGCCTGAGTCGATCACGTCCCACATTCGCGACGCAGTGCAGGGCTATAACGAGGACGACTGCCGCTCGACCGAAGGGCTTCGCAACTGGCTCGAGACGGTCCGGGCGGAGGCTGCGGACGCAGGGGACAATGTTCCGAGACCTGCGCCGGCGGATGGTGATGCTTCGCCGGCAGTGTCGGCGCTGCAGCAGGAGGTGAACGCGCTTCGTGCGCAACTACTCGAGGGTCTTCCACCGGAAGCCGGGGACCCGTCTCACCCCGATCATGCGCGCTGGCTGCTTGCCTACCTGATCGACTGGCACCGCCGTGAAGAGAACGCGCAGTGGTGGGCCTATTTCGAGCTGAAGGATCTGCCAGAAGAGGAGCTGCTCGACGAGAGCCGCGCCCTCGCCGGCCTGCAGTTCGTGGAGCGGATCACGACTGTTACCAACAAGAAGACCGGCAAGCCCACCGGTTCGGTGGTGGACCGGTATGCGTATCCCAGCCAGGAAGTCGAGATTCGCAGGAAAGGAAAGCTGAAGCTGCAGGACGGGCGCGGGTTCGGCGAAGTGGAGCGCCTCGACCGGGCATCGCGGCTGGTCGACGTCCGCAAGGGACCGTCGGTCGCCGATGTCCATCCCAGCGCGGTGTTCGTTGCGGACGTGATCCCGACCGAGACGGCCCAGCGGTCGGTGATGCGGCTCGCGACGCGGCTGGTCGATGGCGACGCCTCCGGGTGCGGCCTCGAGCTCCTGCGCCGCCAGCCGCCGCGTCTTCGTAGCGCCCACTTCGAGCCGCAGGAGGGGGAGCGCGCGACTGACTTCGCGGTCCGGATCGCGACTGACCTCAACGCAACCACTCTGCCCATCCAGGGACCGCCTGGTGCGGGGAAGACATTCGCCGGCGCGCAGATGATCCGGGCGCTGGTTCGCGCCCGCCGCCGCGTGGGTGTGACGGCAAACTCGCACAAGGTGATTCGCAACCTGCTGGACGCGGTGGCCGCGCAGGCAGCTGCGGCGGGTGAGACGGTGCGCCTTGCCGCCAAGGTCAACGAGGCCGCCGAGCAGCCTGGCGGCGTGCGCGAGATCGAGAACAACGAGGAGGCGATTGCCGCGCTCGGAACCGATGTCGATGTGCTGGGTGGCACGGCCTGGCTGTGGTCGCGTCCCGAGGCTGCGGGGAGCGTCGACGTGCTGTTCGTCGACGAAGCAGGGCAGATGTCCCTGGCCAACGGGCTCGCGGTCTCCCACGCCGCAGACAGCCTGGTCCTGCTTGGAGATCCGCGACAGCTGGATCAACCGCAGCAGGCGGCGCATCCCGACGGCGTCGGCATTTCCGCGCTTGCGCACGTGCTCGGAAGCGCGGAGACGATGCCGCAGGATCGCGGGATCTTCCTGCCTGTGACGCATCGGATGGCGCCCGCCATCACCCGCTTCACCTCCGAGGTGTTCTACGCCGGAAAGCTCGAGGCCAAACCAGCGCTTCACCATCAGGCGCTGGCTGGTACCCCGTACGACGGCGCCGGTCTGTGGCTCGTCCCGGTCGATCACGACGCCAATCAGACCGTGTCGGGCGAAGAAGTCGAAGCGGTAGCGGAACTCGTGGGCTCGCTGCTCGACGGCGAGTGGACGCTGACGCCGCCGTCGCAGGCGCCGGAGACACGACCTCAGGCGCCAAGCTGGATCGACGAACAGGGAGCGTCGCACCGGCTCACTGGACGTGACATCAAGGTCGTTGCTCCGTTCAATGCCCAGGTGAACCGGCTCTCCGAAAGGCTCGCCGAATTCGCAATCGAGGTTGGTACCGTCGATCGGTTCCAGGGGCAGGAGGCGGCGATCGTGATCTACTCGATGACCACCTCCGATCCAGACGACGCCCCACGCGGCATGGAGTTTCTCTACTCCCTCAATCGCCTGAACGTCGCAACGTCGCGCGCGCGGTGTGCGGTATTTGTCGTATGTTCACCGCGCCTGCTTCAGCCCGACTGCCGAACGCCGCGCCAGATGCAACTGGCGAACGCGCTCTGTCGATACCGGGAACTGGCGCGGTGAACAGACGGGGTGCCGGTGGCAGCCCCACGGGTTTCGGGGTCTGCGTCATGAGGCCGGGACCGCTCCGACGGTCGAACGTCATCGTGCGCGGGCACCTGGGCCTCGCAGCGCCCGGCCGGGCCGTGCTGATGTGATCTGGCCGCCGTCTACGACGAGCTGGCCGTTGACCAACACGTAGCGGACGCCTTCTGCGTACTGCTTCGGTTGTTCGAAGGTGGCGCGGTCGCGGATCGTGGCAGCGTCGAACACCACGAGGTCCGCGACAGCGCCCGGCCGAACCACGCCGCGATCCCACAGCCGCATCCGCTGGGCCGGGAGGGAGGTCATCTTGCGAACCGCCTCTTCGAGCGACAGGAGCTTCTCCTCGCGCACGTACTTGCCGAGGATGCGGGCGGCGGAACCCCACGCCCGCGGGTGGACGCCTGCCGTGGGCGGCGGGCTGTCCGGCGCCATTCCTCCGGAGTCGGTGCCGAGCATCACCAGCGGATGTTTCAGCGCCAGCCGCATGTCGTCCTCGTTCATGAAGAACATGATTCCGCTGCCGGTCGTGTCGTCGTTGGCGATGATGTCCATCAGCACGTCGAGCGGATCCTTGCGCGCGGCCTTTGCGAGGTCGTCGAGCGTCCGGCCCTGAAACGGCTTGAGCGCGGCTCGGCTGACGGACGACACGAGGATCCCGGCAGCGCCTCCGGAGCCAAGGTATTGGTTCTCCCAGTTCGAGGTTGGCTGCAGAATCTCGGCTTTGATCTTCGCGCGCGTCGCGGGCTGCCTGAGCCGCGCGACCATCGCCGCCCGTCCGCCTTCGCGAGCCCACACCGGCAGGCTCGCGTCGAGCGGATTGCTTCCGGCGATATACGGGTATTGATCGGCGGCAACGTCGAGACCTTCGCTGCGCGCCTGTTCGATCCGGCCCAGGACCGCCGGCATGCGGCCCCAGTTCTGCTTGTACGCCGTCTTCAGGTGATGAATGGTCGCGGGCACGCCGGCCTCTCGGGCGATCCGGAAGACTTCATCGAGGCTGGCGTCGATCTCGTCGGCTTCGGAGCGCTGGTGGGTGATGTAACTGCCGCCGAACCGCCCCGCGACCCTGGCGAGGGCGACCAGCTCCTCGGTGCGCGCGAAGCGATCGGGCACGTACTGGAGCGACGTGGAGACGCCGAACGCGCCGGCCAGCATCGCCTCTGAGACCTGCGCCTCCATCTCCTTCAGCTCCGCGTCAGTGGCGGCACGATCTTCGCGGCCGACGACGCTCTCACGCACCCCGCCAGCGGAGACGAACGTGCCGAGGTTAATGGTCGCGGGCTGGCGATCCAGGACGCGGAGATAGCCGGCCAGGTTGTCGAATCCGGGCACTTTTTCGGCGTCGAACATCGCCGCAAAGGGATGGAGGCGCCGCGCGTTGGGGTGACCGACGCTCGTGAAGCTCGCCTCGCCGGTGAGCTCGGTGGTGATCCCTTGCATGATCTTGCTCGCGACACGGCCGTCGCGGAGCACCCAATACTCCGACTGGCCGAGCATGTCGATGAATCCGGGCGCGACGATCAGGCCGGCGGCGTCGATCCGGCGCGTTGACCGCGCGCTCTCTCCCGGACGGATCGCAGCAATGCGATCGCCATACACGCACACGTCGGCGGCGAACCACGGCGCTCCGGTGCCATCCACGACCCGGCCGCCGGCAATCAGCAGGTCGCACGACGGCGGCTGTCGCACCGCCAGGACAACGGCGCTCAGCGCGAGCGCGACGACAACGTGAAAGGAGCGAGCGGTCACCCGTTGTGATGCTAGGAGAGGTCGGCCCTCGCGCGCAAACGACCAGCCGCGGGAATGGTGGACAATACCGTGATGCGGCTGCGGAAGTTTGGCCGGACGGGATGGAACGTCGGCGACGTCGGCTACGGCATGTGGGGCATGGGCGCGTGGACCGGGTCCGACGACCGCGAGTCACGCGACTCGCTCGAGCGGGCAGTGGCGCTCGGCTGCAATTTCTTCGATACCGCGTGGGCCTACGGCATGGGGCACAGCGAACTGTTGCTGGGACAGCTGCTCGCGGCGCATCCGGACCAGCGGCTCTACGCCGCGACCAAGATTCCGCCGCTCAATGCGAAGTGGCCGGCGCGCCCGGAGTACCCGCTCAATGACGTGTTTCCCGCCGATCACATCCGGCGCTACACGGAAAAGAGCCTGGAGAATCTCGGCCTTGCCTCGCTCGACCTGATCCAGTTCCACGTGTGGAACGACGCCTGGGCCGGCGATCATCGATGGCAGCACGCGGTGGACGACCTGAAACACGACGGGGTGGTCCGAGCCGTCGGCATCAGCATCAACCGTTGGGAACCGGCCAACGCGATCCGCGCCCTCCGCACCGGCCTGATCGACGCGGTGCAGGTGGTCTACAACATCTTCGACCAGGCCCCGGAGGACGAGTTGTTGCCGATCTGCCGCGAGCTGGACGTCGCCGTCATCGCCCGGGTGCCGTTCGATGAAGGGACGCTGACTGGTGCCCTGACACTCGATACCCGCTGGCCAGAGGGTGATTTTCGCAGCAACTACTTCGCCGGCGAAAACCTCGGCGAGAGTGTCCGCCGCGCCGAAGCGCTGCGCCCTCGCGTCCCCGCCGGCGAGAGCATGGCGACGATGGCCCTGCGCTGGATTCTGTCGAATCCGGACGTCAGCGTGGTGATTCCCGGGATGCGGAAGCCGCGGCACGTCGAAGCCAACCTGGCCGCCAGCGACCGCGGCCCTTTGCCGGCCGACCTGATGGCCGCGATCCGGCCGCACCGCTGGGACCGCAGGCCGGCCGCGAAGCCGGATTGACGGAGACAGATCACCAGATAGATCATCAGATCACCAGATAGATCACCAGATCCCAAGATAGATCACCAGATCCGAAGTTCAGCAGATTGATCGCCAGATCACCGGATCACGAGATCGACAGATTCGCAGACTTGCTATGTCCTACCGAACCCCGCTCGAATCGAGGCTCGCGAAGAAGACGACGCGCGCCATCACCGACTTCAACCTGGTTGAAGACGGCGACCGCGTGATGGTCGGGCTTTCGGGCGGCAAGGACAGCTGGGCCCTCATCCAGATCCTGGACGTGCTGCGCCAGCGCGCGCCGATCACTTTCTCGATCGTCGCGGTGAACGTGGACTCCGGCTACGAGGGCTACCAGCACCGGGCCGTCGCCGAGGCGTGCGCGGCGCGGGGATGGGAGTTCTACAGCGAGCACACCTCGATTGGCGCGGTAATCGACGACAAGCTCGATCCCGACCAGACCCCGTGCTCGCTCTGCGCCCGGCTCCGCCGTGGCGTCCTCTATCGGATGGCCGATGCGGTCGGCGCGACCAAAATCGCCCTCGGACATCACCTGGACGACTTCGTCGAGACGCTGCTCCTGAACCTGTTCTTCGCCGGGGCACTCAAGGCGATGCCGGCGCGGCTGGTCTCCGACAATCGGAAGCACACCGTCATTCGCCCGCTGGTCTATGTCACCGAGGCCGAGGCCCGCGCCTACTGCAAGGAGAACGAGCTGCCGATCATCGGCTGCTGCTGCCCGGCCTGCGGCGACCTGAGCCTGCAGCGGCAACGGGTCAAGCGGCTGATCCTGGAGCTCGAACGCGAGCATCCGAACGTCAAAGGATCGATGATCAAGGCGCTCGCGAACGTCATGCCGCGCCACCTCCTCGACCGGCGGCTCAACCCGGTGCCCGCCCTGAGGGAGGCCGCGGCGGCCGCATTGCCGGACGTTGCCGATCTGCCCCTCGATGTGCCGCTGATACCAGTCCTGAGCCGTTCGCAGTTGACCGTTCACAGCACGCAGCTGCCGTTTGTGTCCGGGGGAACGAAGCCGGAAGGCGGCAAGTAGGCGTGCGGGCGGTCGTCCAGCGGGTCTCGAGCGCGCGCGTCACCGTCGAGACGCGGGTGACGGGCGAGATCGGGCCTGGCCTGCTGGTGCTGGTTGGCGTCGAGCAGGGCGATGGCCCGGCCGACGTCGCCTACATCGCGTCCAAAATCCGTGACCTTCGCATCTTCGAGGACGAGGGTGATGAGCAGGGGCGCAAGCGGATGAACCGCTCGGTGGTGGACGTTGCCGGCGGCGTGCTGGTGGTGTCGCAGTTCACTCTGAGCGGCGACGCCCGCAACGGGCGGCGCCCGTCGTTTATCACCGCGGCGGCTCCGGAACTGGCCCGCGCCCTCTATGAAGATGTCGTACGGGAGTTGCGGGCCGGCGGGCTCGCGGTGGAGACCGGCGAGTTTCAGGCGATGATGCAGGTGAGCCTGATCAACGAAGGGCCGGTAACGATCCTGCTCGACAGCAGGAAGACATTCTGAGGAATCAACGACGATCGGACCACGCCACTGGGAGGGTCACGCAAGCATGCGCGTGACGGCGTGGTTCCCTGACCGGGAGGTGTGACGAAGTGATGCGAGCGAATGCGATCGGAGTGGTCACCGTGCTGGCCACACTTCTGTGGACTGCGTCCCCCGCATCCGCCCAGCAGCGTCCGAACATCACCGAAGACCCGGAGACCGTCGGCAGTGGAAGAGTACTCGTCGAGGCCGGTTTCGATTACGAGCACGACGCCAAGTTCCCGCTCTCGGGATTGACCGGCAATCTGTTCAGCCTGCCCAACCTCGGCTTCAGCATCGGCGTGAGCTCGATCGTCGAGCTGCAGGTGGATGGCGGCTTGTATCAGTCGTTGAGCATCACCAAACAATTGCCGGCGCCGTTTACGCCGATCCTGGATTTCGAGGGCGACAAGACTTCGTCGGTCCGCGACCTCCAGGTCGGTGCCAAGGTCCGGTTCCTGGGGGAGGCCCCCGGCCGCCCGGCGCTCGGCTTCAGGTTTTCGACCAGGCTGCCCAACGCCAGCAACGAATCGGGCCTCGGCCGGGACACCACCGACTTCAGTAGCAGCTTCCTGATCGGCAAGACCGTGCAGTCGGTCCGCATCGTCGGCAACGCCGGGTTCGTGATCCTCGAGGATCCGTTGATGGCTGCGGAGCAGGATGATTTGCTCACGTACGGCATGTCGCTGGCGCGGGCCGTGACCCAGGGCTTCGAGGTGGTCGGCGAGTTGAGCGGCCGCGCGAACTTCGCCGAGACCGTAAGACTCGGCGCCGAAGATCGCGGTTTCATCCGCGTCGGCGCCCGCTTCACCCGCGGAGCGGTTCGCGTCGACGGAGGGTTCATGCTCGGCCTGAGCCCGCGAGATCCCGATTGGGGTGTCACCGCCGGGTTCACGTGGGTGGTGGATGCGTTCAGGATCCCCTGACGCAGATCGGGAGCGTCAAAGGACGCCCCTCGGGAGGGCATTCACGCACGGTAAAGCATCGCGATCGGGAGTGTCGAAAGGCCCCCACCGGGGGGACCCGCGCACGGGAGAGGATCGCGATCGGGACTGCGCAGGCCGTGCCGGTTGCCGAATCGAGTACTCTGTTCGCCAGCAGTTGGCAGGTGGCACTCCCGAAAAAGATTCGCTCCCGAACGCGATCGTTTCCCGATCAGCGAAGCCGCTTCCCGGACATGAATGTAGCCAAAGCCCACGCCTACGGTAACGACTTCCTCTTCGTGCCCGCCGACGAAGCGGAGGGACTGGCACTGGATCAGTTGTCGCGCCGCTTGTGCGAACGCTATACCGGCGTCGGCGGAGACGGGGTGATCTTCTACACCGCTGCGCCCGACGGGACGGCACGAATGCGCTTGCTCAACGCGGACGGCAGCCCGTCGGAGTTGTCGGGCAACGGGCTGCGGTGCCTTGCGGCGTTGATTCTGCACCAGCGCGGGACGGAGGCGGAGCCGTTGACGACGCTCCGCGTGGACACCGATGCCGGGTGGAAGACGCTCACGCTCGCCGGCCGGACCGGGTCGCGGTACACCTTTCGCGCCGCCATGGGGGCGCCGGAGCGAATCACCCAGGAGACGCTCCAGATCGCCGGCGAGCCGCTCGAGGTCGTCATCATGACCATGGCGAACCCGCAGTGCGTGACGCTCGTACCGGATCTGCCGGACCGGGCGCGATTCGAGCGCCTGGGGCCGGCCCTGGCCACCCATCCGCGATTTGCGGCTGGCACCAATGTCGAGTTCGCCGTCGTGGACGCGCCCAACCGCGTGCGGATTCTGATCTGGGAGCGTGGGGTCGGGCCGACGCACGCCTCCGGCACCGGCGCCTGTGCATCAGCCGTGGCTGCGGCGGTAGCGGGCGGCGCCGGACGTGACATCGACGTCGAGGCGCCCGGCGGCACTCAGCGCGTCGAGTGGCGCGACGACGGTGTGTACCTCACAGGCTGGGCCGAGGTGCTCTTCGAAGGTCACTGGGTGCCGCGTTGATCGGCGCTCTTGACGCGCGCAGAAACCACCGACTGCGGCACGTCAGCGTCGATCAGAAACTGCCCGCTTACTTCTTTCTGGCGCGTCCGGCGGCGGCGTTCGGGCCATCGAGGCTGGCGATCGCCGCGTTGATTTCCGCCGAAATCGACTCGGCGGTGCGGCGCACCTGCGCGTAGGACTCGCCCTCCAGCGCCGCGCGCGCTTCTTGCAGAGTCTTGCGTGCGGTGGTGACTTGCGATTCCACAGCCGACACGGTACGACGCGGCAGCTTCGGAATGTCGGACGCCTTCAGGCGTGCGGCGGCACGGTCCACAGCCGCGGAGGCTTCGGCCAGCGCGCGTTCGGCATTGCCGCGCGCTCGGGCCCGGCCATCGACCGCGGTCTTGGCCGCATTCTGAGCTCGCTCGCGGCTGTCGAGCGCGTTGGACAGCGCGAGCCGGTAGTCCCTGGCGGTGACCGCAACGTCGGCTTGTGCGAGCGCGTCCACCGCGCCCTTGAGCTCGTCAGCGGCGTACTCTTCGGCGCCGGCCGCCTTGGCGGCGTCGATCGCGCCTTGGGCCTGGTGCATTTCCTTACTGGGCGGTTCGGCGCACGCCGAAACGAAGAGCAGCGACGTGACGACAACGAAGGCGCGCAGCATGTAGAAGTCGAGTATACGGCACTGGTGACACCCGGGTGCGACGTGCAGAGCGCGAAGTGCGACGTGCGCTGTGTGAGCTGCGACGTGGCCGGGTGCGGTGTCGAGCCCATGGTGTGGCAACGCCGAACCGAGGATCGCGTGTGACGCATCGATTACGAGCGTGGTGAGCGCGAATGCATCTGGGGTAGAGTGTGAAGGATCTGCAGGACGCGGATCGGCCGCGTGAGAAGCTGGCGCGCGCCGGGCCGGGGGCGTTGGGGGATAACGAGCTGGTGGCGCTGGTACTGGGAAGCGGCACACGCACGCGCAGCGCGCTCGAGTTGGCGCGCGAGGTCTTGAAGACCGCGGGTGGCGCCGACGGCTTGCTGCGGCTCGAGCTCGACGAGCTCCGCGGCATAGGAGGTGTCGGAGCCGCTCGAGCCGCGCGGCTGCTCGCGGCGATGGAGCTGGGGCGGCGCGCGCTGGTGCGGCAGGCGGGCGATCGACCGCAGTTCCGCACGCCGCAGGATCTGGCGCTGTACCTGATGCCGCTCCACAGCGGGCACCGGGTCGAGCGGTTTGGCGGGCTCCTGCTCGACTCGCGGCTACGGCTGATCCGTTCGGCGGTGATTGCCAGCGGAACGGCCGACGGCGTAACGGTCGAGCCGCGCGACTTGTTTCGTGAGGCACTGCTCGCGTCGGCGACCCATGTGGTGGCGTTTCACAATCACCCGTCCGGGGATCCTTCGCCGAGCAGCGCCGATCGGGTGCTCACGGCTCGGCTGAGGGATGCCGGGCGGGTGCTGGGAATCACGCTGCTCGACCACGTGATCCTCGGCGCGGGGCGCTTCTTCAGCTTCAAGGCGGAGACGGACCAGACGTGACGACGCTCTATTTCGATTGCTTCGCCGGCGCCGCCGGCGACATGGTGCTTGGCGCCCTGATCGACGCCGGCGTGCCCTTCGACGCGCTCGAGCGCGCCCTTGGCAGCCTTGCCGTGGATGGCGTCTCCGTGTCCGCCGACCGCGTGCTCAAGACCGGCGTCTCGTCAATCAAATTCCGGGTGATCGAACAGCCTCGGGAGGCCGTTGTCGGACGCGGGGAGTCGGTCGCACCGCTGCAGCCTGCACCCCAGCACCGCCACTACCATCTGAAGCACATTCTGGCTGCGATCGAGAAGGCCGCGCTGCCAGCCGCTGCGAAGGCGCGTGCGACCAGGATGTTCAACCGTCTCGCCGAAGCGGAAGCGGCCGTGCACCACACGACGATGGAGAAGGTGCACCTGCACGAGGTCGGCGCCATCGATTCGATCATCGACATCGTCGGGACGGCCTTCGCCATGGACTACCTCGCGCCCGCCCGTGTGGTCGTTTCGCCGGTGAACGTCGGCGGCGGCATGGTGACGACCGCCCACGGTGTATTTCCAGTCCCCGCGCCGGCGACCGTGCGTTTGCTGGGCGGCGTGCCGACGTTCTCGAGCGGTGTGCAGCTCGAGATGTTGACGCCGACTGGCGCGTTGATCCTGTCGGAGTACGCGGACGCGTTCGGCGCGATGCCGGCGATGCGAGTCACAGGCGTCGGCTATGGCGCTGGTGACCGCGATTTGCCCGAAACGCCCAACGTTGTCCGCGTGTTCATCGGCGAGTCCGATAGTCAATCCGCCGGGAGCGGACCGGCGATGCGCGTCGCGGTGCTCGCCTGCGAAATCGACGACATGAACCCGCAGATCTTCGGTGCCGTAATGGACCGCCTCTACGCAAAGGGGGCCCTCGAAGTGTTCTACCAGCCGGTGCAGATGAAGAAGAACCGGCCGGGAACGCTCATGACCATCGTTTGCGCGCCGGAGCGTCGCGATACTCTTGCCGACCTGGTGTTCCGCGAGACCACCACAATCGGCATTCGCTATCAGGAGATGTCGCGGCTGTGCCTCGATCGTGAGATCCAGCCGGTCGAGACCGCGTACGGCATGGTACGATTCAAGGTCGCCCGCAAGGACGGCGCGGTCCTGAACGCGCAGCCCGAGTTCGAAGACGTGGCCCGCCTCGCCGCCGAGCAGGGCGTGCCGATTAAGATGGTGCAAGCCGCGGCGCAGAAGGCGTGGCTGGACAGGCTTCAGGCTTCAGGCTTCGGGCTTCAGGCCTGAGACTTCGGACAGTCCCGCTCGCGCTTCGCTCCCGGCCCGGTTTTTAGCGTTCCCGACAAGAGCGTTTCCGACTCCCGACAGCTCTTTTGACACTCCCGACTCCCGACGATGTCCTCTTTCTTCCTCACCACCGCCATCGACTTCGTCAATAGCCGCCCGCACCTCGGGACCGCCTACGAAAAGATCACGGCTGACGTGATCGCTCGGTATCGCCGCCTGAAGGGTGACGAGACGTGGTTCCTGATGGGGAACGACGAGCACTCGCAGAACGTGTTCAAGCGGGCCCAGGAGCAGGGCAAGGATCCGCTCGTGTATTGCGACGAGATGGAACAGGTGTTCCGTGAGGTCTGGCGCGCGCTCGACATCTCGTACGACGACTTCATCCGAACCACGGACCGCCGGCGGCATTTCCCCGGTGTCCAGAAGCTGGTCCAGGCGTGCCTCGACAACGGCGACGTCTACGCGGGGACGTACGAGGGGCCGTACTGCGTCAGCTGCGAGGAGTTCAAGGTCGAGAAGGACCTGGTTGACGGCCTGTGCCCCATCCACAAGACCAAGCCGGAGTGGATCAAGGAGAAGAACTGGTTCTTTCGGCTCTCGAAATACCAGCAGCCGCTGCTTCGCTTCTACGCCGAGCACCCGACGTTCATCCAGCCGGAAGTGCGGCGCAACGAGATTCTCCGGCTGGTCGACGACGGGCTCGTCGATCTGTCGATCAGCCGCGCCGGGCAGTCGTGGGGCATTCCGCTGCCGAACGATCCGAAGAGCGTCGTCTACGTCTGGTTCGACGCGCTTACCAACTACGCGTCGGCGGTCGGCTACGGCTGGGACGACACGGGATTTACAAAGCGCTGGCCGGCCAACCTCCACATCGTGGGGAAGGACATTACCCGGTTCCACTGCGTCATCTGGCCGGCGATGCTGATGAGCGCCGGGCTGCCGCTTCCTGGCCAGGTGTTCGGCCATGGCTGGGTGTTCTTCAAGGGCGAGCGCATGAGCAAGACGATGGGGAACATCGTCGATCCGCTCGACGCGGCGCGCCGCTTCGGGCCGGATCCGCTTCGGTTGTATCTGGCCAAGGAAGTCGTCTACGGCGCCGATGGCGACTTCACCTGGGAGCGCTTCGAAGAGAAGTACAACGCGGACCTCGCGAACAACCTCGGGAACCTCGTCAACCGGATCGCCGCGATGACCGAGCGATATCGGAAGGGCCGGCTCTCCGCCTCCGGCGGCGGACAGCTCGCGAGCCTCGCGGATGAAGCGTCGCGTAGCTACGTGAACGCGATGGACCGGCTCGCGCTTCACGAGGGGGTGGCCGCGGCCTTTCGCCTGATCAGCGCCGCCAACGAGTTCATCTCGGAGCGGCAGCCCTGGACGCTCGCGAAAGATCCCGCCAACGCGGATCAGCTGGCGCAGGTGCTGTACGACGCGGCTGAAGCGGTGCGGATTGCCGCCGTGCTGCTGCTGCCGGTAATGCCCTCGTCGGCAGCCGAGATCCTGCGTCGTCTCGGGGAGACGAATTCACCACGCGACTTGCGGCTCGACACCGCCACCGCCTGGCGTGCATCTGGAGAAAGAGACATCCTCAACGCCGGGGCGCTATGGCCGCGGCTCGAAGACAAGGGAGCCATCACCGTGAGCGAGACCAATCCTGCGGCACCAGTCGCACCAGTCGTACCTGCGCCGCCTGCGGCACCTGTCGCACCAGCCGCACCTTCCTCCGCCTCGGTGGCTCCGGGCTCCGGCGAGGCAGGCTCCGAGAAGATCTCGATCGAAGACTTCATGAAGGTCCAGCTGAGGGTGGCGAAAATCATCGAGGCAGCCAACGTGCCGAAGTCGAAGAAGCTGGTTCAGCTCAAGGTGGACGTGGGCGAGCCGGAGCCGCGGACCATCCTGGCCGGCATCGCCGAGAGCTATCAGCCCGAACAGCTTGTCGGCCGCACGATTGTGGTCGTGGCCAACCTGAAGCCGGCAAAGCTGATGGGGATCGAGTCGAACGGGATGGTGCTCGCTGCTAGCCCGGACGGTGGCGGGGCCCAGCTGGTGAACGCAGAACCAGCGGCCCCCGGCACGCGCGTTCGCTAGCGGCCGCGCGTGTCGGGAGGGAGGGTTCGCTGGCGCCCCTTGCAGCGAACCCATCGCCCCGGACTGAATTGCGATCGGGAGTGGAATAACGCCGGGACTGTCCAGCAGTGCGCAGTCCCTCCCGCATTTTCCTTCCCGAACACCGAAGTCGTCGATCCCTTCCCGCGAACTCTCTCCCGAGACGCTATTCTTTCCCCTGTCTCCCAGAGGTCCGGCCCATGGTCCATCCGTTCACGCGTCGTCGAGGCGGCCTGCGCGCCCTATTGGTGGCAGGGTGTCTGCTGTTGCCGCATGCGGTTGCGGCGCAACAACCGCCGCAGCGCAGTTGGACGGCGCCCCAGACGCTGACGCCGCCGACACAGCAGTCGCCCCGCCCACAGATCGCAATCGACGGCGGCGGCAACGCGCTCGTCACCTGGATCCGCGAGCAGGGCGGGTCGCGGCAGGCGCAGGCATCGCGGCTGGCCTTCACCGGGTCGGTGTCCCCGAACGTCAACCTCTACACGCCCGCCTCCGTGATGGCTGTCCCCGACGAAACGAGCGACGTGGCTTGCAACGCCGCTGGGCAGGGCGTCGCGGTGTGGGTCCGCGCCACCGGGACCGGGCCCGCCGACCAGATGGTGCAGGCGGCCATCTTCACTGGAACCAACTGGCGCAGCGCGGTGAATCTCCTCCCAACTCCTTCGGGTGGCGTGCGCAGTCCGCGCGTGGACGTGGACGCCGATGGCAACGCAATCGCCGCGTGGGTGCAGCTCGTGAACGGCGTCGCGGTGGTACGTGCGTCGCGATACACGGCTGGCGGAACATGGAGCACGCCGCTCACTATCTCGGCGGGAAACGAAAGCGTGGACGACGGTGTCGCGATCGGGCTCGACGATGATGGTGACGCGGTGGCGGTGTGGACCGGCGCGGCAGGCGGCGTGCCGACGGTGCGCGCCGCACGCTACGCCGCGGTGACCAACGCCTGGGCGCCGGCGACGTCGATCGCGCCGGCCGGCCGATCGCCGTCGGTGGTCCGCTTTGCCATCAACCGCGCCGGTACGGCGGCCTTCGTCGCCTATCGCGGATTCGATGGCGTCCAGGACGTGCTCCGCGCGTCGCGGCTCGATCCGTCGAGCGGGACCTGGAGCGCACCTGCAGACGTGTCAACGTCCGGCTCGCAAGTCGTCGACCTCGACGTCGCCGTTGACGAGCAGGCGCGGGCGATCGCGATCTGGAACGACAACGACGGCACGGTGAGAACCTCGCGGTTCACTGGCTCGTGGGGGAGCATCAGCACGCGCGCTTCGGGTGCGCCGACCCGTGATGTGAGCGTCGATACCGACGCAGACGGCAACGCCGCGGCAATCTGGGCACGATCCAACGGGACTCAGTACCTCGTGCAGTCGTCGATCTACACCGCAACCACGAACACCTGGATGGCTGCAGCCGATGTGTCGGACACGACGGGTGACGCGGTGGCGCCGCGCATCCGCCTGCACGGTGACGGCACCGCCGTCGCGGTGTGGCAGTCGGATGGCGACGTCGCCTATGTGCAGTCCAGCCGCTACGTGCTGACTGCGGCGCCGCGCCTTTCGCCGGCTGTGGTTACCGGAAACACCGTGACACTCAGCTGGTCGGCAGGTACCGGGACGCCGCCGTCTGGATACACAATTGTCGCCAGCCTGACATCGGGCGGCGCGCCGGTCGCGCAGTTGTCCGCCGGCACGGTGACCACGACCGCGGTGACCGTGCGCGACGGCGGCTATTACGTGCGCGTGCTGGCGAATGTTGCTGGCGTCCAGGTCCCCTCGAATGAAATTCTCGTGCTCGTCGGAGCCGGCCCGATTCCAACCGCGCCGCAGGACCTGACGGGCTCGGTTGCGGGAAACGTGGTGACGCTGACGTGGTCGCCGCCGGCGAACGAGTCGATTGCGCCGGTGCGGACGTATCACGTAGCCGCGGGCAGCGCGCCTGGTATCTCTAACCTCGCACTTTTCCCGATCGGCAGCGCGCAGACTACCTACGTCGCGACCAGCGTGCCCAACGGCAGCTACTGGGTTCGCATCTACGCCGAAAGCACCGGCGGCCTCGGCCCGGCCTCGAACGAAGTCCGTCTGATCGTCGGACCGCCTCCGCCTGGCGCACCTGTTCTCAGCGGCGGCGCAACTGGTCCTGGCGCGGTTTTGCTGCAGTGGACGGCCGCACCAACACCGGGCGCGGCCGTAACTGGCTATCAATTACGCGCTGGCTATCAGCCAGGCCAGAGCAACGCCGCAGTCCTCAACCTGCCCGCCTCGTCGCTCAGCTACGGTGCGACCGGCATCCCGCCCGGCACGTATTACGTGAGAGTAGTGCCGCTCAGCAGTGCCGGACCGGGGGAGGCGTCGAACGAGGTCGTCGTGACGGTTCCCTGACGCTGGC
>DATJFF010000304.1:0-14644 GCA_035495795.1 Vicinamibacterales bacterium | reverse complement strand
CGGCGCGGCCGCGCCATTCCGCTCCGCGCCGGTCACGGCGGCGACGATGCCGCGTTCCAGCCGGTCGCGCAAGGCCGCGAGCCGTGGCCCCTCCGACCCCATGTGCGCGCCGGCGAGCGCGCACGCCAACCCGAGCCCGGCGATGCCGGCGACGTTCTCGGTGCCGGCGCGCCGGCCGCGCTCCTGGCGTCCGCCGGTCATGAACGGCCCGGGACGCACGCCGCGGCGCACCCAGAGCGCACCAACCCCCTTGGGCCCGTAGAACTTGTGGGCCGAGAGCGACAGCAGGTCCACGCCGAGGGCCTTGACGTCCACCGTAATCTTTCCGGCGGTCTGGACCGCGTCGGTGTGGACCAGGGCGCCACGGGCGTGGGCGATGTCGGCGATCTCCCGGAGTGGCTGGATGGTGCCGATCTCGTTATTAGCGTGCATTACCGAGACAAGGGCGGTCTGGTCGGTCATCGCCGCTGCCACGGCCTCGGCGCTGACGATTCCCGAGGCATCCACCGGCAGCGTCGTTACCGTCCAACCGCGCCGGGTCAGGGCCTTCATCGTCTGGAGGACGGCCTCGTGCTCGATGCCCGTGGTGACCAGGTGCCGGCGTCCCGCCGGCTCCAGGGCTTCGGCCACCCCCCGGATGGCGGCGTTGTCGCTTTCGGTGCCCCCGGCCGTAAAGGTAATCTCCGCCGGGTCCGCGCCGATAAGATCGGAAACCCGGCCGCGGGCCTCGTCGAGGACGGCTTTCGCCTGCTGGCCGAAATGGTGGACGCTGGACGCGTTACCCCAATTGTCGCGGGCTACACGCGCGACGAGGTCGGCAACGGCAGGAGCAGGAGGGGTCGTGGCGTTGTGGTCGAGGTAGATGCGCATGACCCGAAACTTGATCGTAGCATCGCCATAAAACGCTCAGCAATAAATCGGCTAGACAAGGTCCGCGTGGGGCTTATACTGTCGAGACTTCACCGCGAAACCCAACTTCCCCGGGTTTCTCAGTACGAAAGAACGACACCCTCGCAGTGGACCAGGAGAGGGGGAGGTTTCAGAGATGTGGAAGCGTGACGAGTCGGTCAAGCCGGCCCCGCCACCGGCACCCGCGCCGGCAGCAGCACCGGCCGCACCAGCGGTGTCGATGCCTGCGCCAACGAGCGAGCGGCGCGTTCAAACATTGCAGGGGGAGAACGTGAATATTGGGAAGTCGGTCGTCATCAAGGGCGAACTGAGCGGCAGCGAGGATCTGACCATCGAGGGCAACGTCGAGGGTCGTATCGAGCTCAAGGAAAACATCCTGACGATCGGCCCCAATGGGAAGATTCGCGCCGAAGTCTTCGCCAAGTCAGTCATCGTGCTCGGCGAGGTCAGCGGCAACGTCACTGCTTCCGAAAAGGTCGACATCCGTGACAACGGCTCCGTGGACGGGGACATCACCTCGCCGCGGGTCGCGATTGCCGAGGGTGCACATTTCCGCGGCAGCGTGGACATGCAGCGCAGCGGCGCGAAGGCGGTCGCGGCGGCAGCGACGGGAGCGGGGACGCCCAAGGCGGCCAACGCACCTGCGGCGGTTGCTTCGGCGCAGCCCCAGAAGGTCGGAGCGTAGCGGAACGCACTTCCCATGGCCGATTCCGCCCGCACGATGACGGATTGGTTGGGGTTCCTGGGTAACCGCCGCCCGGCCGACTCGGCCCCGGCGGCGGTGACACCTGCGGCGTCCACGCCCGAACTGAGTCACGCGACGAAGTCGCTTCAGAAGTTCCTGTCGTGTCTCCAGTCGCACGACAAGCCCGTGCTGCTCGACCTCGGACCGGTCGTCGGCAGTAATGTGAACTTCTTCGGCGAGCAGCTCGGCTGCCGGATCCGCGTCGAGGACCTCGCGTCGGACATCGAAGCGCACGTCAAGAAGGGAACTGCGGAAGAGCTTCCCGCCTTCTTCGAAAAACGCTTTACGCAGGAGGCCGGCTCCGTGGACGGCATCCTGGCGTGGGACGTCCTTGATCACCTCGATCGCAAAGCCGCCGAAGCCCTTGCGGCGGCGATGACGAGGCTGCTGCGTTCTGACGGCGTGCTGCTCGGGTTCTTCGGCACCGGCGAGGCCCGGCAGGCGATCTACACGAAGTACGTGGTCGTCGATCCGCAGCACCTGCACTATCGCCACTATCCCGCCAGCCGCCCCCGGCAGCGCGCGCTCCTCACCGGCGACATCATCCGCATGTTCAAGGGCATGCGGGTCTCCGATTCGTTCCTGATGAAGAGCAACGTCCGGGAGATGCTGTTCCGCAAGAATCCGACTACCTGAAGGGGCGGCGCATGGCTCGCCCGGTCATCGCCCTCCTGACCGACTTCGGTACTTCCAACCATTACGCCGGAACGATGAAGGGGGTCGTCCTCGGGATCTGCCCGGACGTCACCCTCGTCGACATCGCCCACGATCTCCCGCCCCACGACGTGGTGAGCGCCGCCCTCGAACTGGCGGCCTCGTATCGCTACTTCCCGGCCGGCACCATCTTCCTGGTGGTGGTCGATCCCGGCGTCGGGTCGGCCCGACGGGCCCTGGCCATGGAAACCGCCGAGCATCGCTTCGTCGGCCCGGACAATGGCGTGCTTTCCCTGGCGCTCGCCGATGCGCCGGCGCGCAAGGTGGTCGAGCTCACCGAACGGAAGTACGCGCGGCCGACCATCAGCCGGACCTTTGAGGGGCGCGACCGCTTCGCGCCGGCCGCGGCGTGGCTGGCCAAAGGCGTGGCGCTGGCGTCCCTGGGGCGGCCGCTCGGCGATTACCAGCGGCTCGACCTGCCGGCTCCGATCGTGACCGACGCAGGAGTGTCGGGTGTCGTGATTACCGTCGATCGTTTCGGGAACGCGATCACGAACATCGACCGCCGCACGTTCGAGCGCGCGGCGTCGGGCCGCGTCCGCGTCTTGGCGGGGGAACACGAAATCGGCAAGGTGGTCTCGACGTACTCCGAAGCAGCGACAGGTGAGCCGTGCGCCTTGTTCGGCAGTACCGATCACCTCGAGGTGGCGATCGCCGGTGGCAGCGCGGCCGGGCGTCTCGGGCTGGCCCGCGGCACCGCGGTGCGCATCGAACGCGTCTCCTGACGCCCCGTCCCGCCAAGTCTGCTAGCATCAACGGTTTTGGGCGCCACGCGCGCACCGGAATCGGATCGGACATGCAGAATTCGGTGAAGAACGGCCAGATGGAATCGGACCTCTCGCTGGAGTTCCTCCGTGTCGTCGAGCAGGCGGCTATCGCCTGCGCCCACACGATGGGGCAGGGGGACCGTCACCTGTCGGATCAGGCGGCGGTCGAGGCCATGCGGCGCGAGATGGACACGGTTCCGATCGACGGCACGATCGTCATCGGCGAAGGTGAGCGCGACGAGGCGCCGATGCTCTTCATCGGCGAGAGGGTCGGGATGGCCCAGCACCCGAAAAACCACGCCCGGACCTTCGACGGAGTGGACATCGCGGTGGATCCGCTCGAGGGAACCAACCTGTGCGCGACCGGGGCGGCCAATGCCATCGCGGTCCTCGCGGCGTCCGAGCACGGGGGGCTGCTGCACGCCCCCGACCTCTACATGGAAAAGCTCGTCGTCGGACCGAGCTCGAAGCACATTGTGGATCTCGACGCGCCGGTTCGGGAGAACTTGCGCGCCATCGCCAGGGCACTCGGCCGCCAGGTGGACGAGTTATCAGTGGTCGTGCTCGACCGGCCGCGGCACGAAGAGCTCATTCAGCAGATCCGCGCGACCGGCGCCCGAATTCGCCTGATCGGCGACGGCGATCTGTCGGCCGGCATTGCTGCCGCCGTGGCCGGAAGCGGAGTCCATGCGGTAATGGGGACCGGCGGCGCGCCGGAGGGCGTGCTCACGGCCGCGGCGATGCGCTGCCTGAACGGTGAAATCTTCGCGCGGCTGGTGGTGACCAAGCCGGAGCACGAAGAACGCTGCCGCGCGATGGGCATCAGCGACTTCAAGAAGATCTACAAGTCGGCGGACCTCGCCTGCGGAAAGACCATCATCTTTGCCGCGACGGGAGTCACCGACGGCACCCTGATGAAGGGCGTCAGATTCTTCGGCGACGGCATTCGGACCAGCTCGCTGGTGATGCAGACCAATCCACATCGAATCCGGTTCATTGACTCGATCCAGGTCTATCCGGGCCCCTCGGTGAAGATTCGCTTCTAGCCAAGGCACTAGGCTTTTTTGCCTTCTGCCTTCTGCCTTCTGCCTTTTGCCTTTTGCCTTTTGCCTGTGCCTTCCCCTTGACCTCCACTCCGTTTTCCAGCCGCCGTAACGTTTACGTCGCCGCCGCCGCGAACGGGATTGGCTTTGCCGGCTTCACCATCGTGATGCCGTTCCTGCCGCTTTACATCCGCGACCTGGGTGTCTCGGACGTGGCCGACATCGCCTTGTGGACGGGCCTGACCCTGGGCGCGACGCCCGCCGTGACGGCGTTCAGCGCCCCCTTGTGGGGAAGGGTCGGCGATCGTTACGGCAGCAAGGTCCTGGTGCTGCGATCGCTCAGCGCGTTCGTGCTGACCAAGGGTGCGATGGCATTCGTGACCGCGCCCTGGCAGCTTTTTGCGCTGCGGGCGCTCCTCGGCGTGTTCGCGGGCTACGGCGCGCTTACCGTGTCGATGGCGGCCGAATCCGCGCCGCGGGAACAGATGGCCCGGGCGATAGGCACCGTCCAGATTGCCCAGCGGCTGGGCCCAGCCGTCGGCCCAGTCATTGGCGGCATCCTTGCTCCCGCAGTCGGCCTGCGTGCCAGCTTCATTGTCGCGGCGGTGTTTTACCTCTCGGCCATGCTGCTGATCGCCGTGTTCTACGTCGAGCCGCGCACCCGCCAGGCCCGTGCCGCACGGCGTCCGATGGGCGAGGTGTTTCGGGAGCTGTACCGCACACCCGGGTTCGCGATGGTCTTCACCGCAATCCTGTGCCTGCAGCTCGTCGATCGGAGCTTCGGTCCAATCCTGCCGCTCTACGTCGAGCTGCTCGGGCTTCCCGAGTCGGAGGTGGCGTTCGTGTCCGGGGTGCTGTTCTCGATTGCCGCGGTTTTCGCGGCGTTGGGGCATCACGTTGCCGAGCCGCTCATGCTGCACTGGCCGTCACGCGTCCTCGTGGCCGGGTCGGCGGTGGTGACGGCACTCGGCCTGCTGCTCCTCGTGCTGGTCCCCTCGATTTGGGCGTTTGCCGTCGCGCTGGCTATCTCCGGCGCGGCGATTGGCGTCGGGATGACGTCTACCTATACGTCCGGGGGACGGCTGCTGCCGCATGATGCGCACGCCACGGGGTTCGGTGTCCTCACCACTGCCTCGCTTGTCGGGCTGGCGGTAAGTCCGATCGTCGCCGGTCTCATCAGCGGTCCGGGCCTCCGCGTCGTCTTCGAGGCCGACATCGTCCTGCTGGCCGGACTGGCGCTTGCCGCGTGGGTGCGCATGGAGGCCCGCGTCACTCATCCGGCGACGGTGGCGTCCGATACTTCTGCTTCCTGATCGGCTGCGTCGTTTCGTCCTCGTGCCGATCGCGTCATCCGCGCATTGTAAAATCAATGCCGCATGCAGGCACCGCGATCGACGAGCGAAGAGCGCGCCGCGCTCGTCGGTTTGATGACCGGCACGACCCGCCGTCTCGACGCCGAACGCTCGATGGAGGAGCTGGAAGGGCTGGCCGAGGCGGCCGGTGCGCAGGTCGTGCTGCGCGTGCTGCAGGAACGGCCGAGGCCCGACCCGGCAACGTTTCTCGGCAGCGGGAAAGTGGACCTGCTGTCGCAAGCCGCCGACGAAGCCGACGTCGGCGTCGTCGTCTTCGACAACGAGCTCTCGCCTGCGCAGTTGCGCGAGCTCGGCAAGCGGCTCGAGCGCAAGGTGGTCGATCGAACGCAACTGATTCTCGACATCTTCGCCAGGCGGGCCCGCACGCGCGAGGGCAAGCTGCAGGTCGAGCTCGCGCAACTCAAATATCTGTTGCCTCGCCTTGTCGGCATGGGCGCGGAGATGTCGCGGCTCGGCGGCGGCATCGGCACGAGAGGCCCCGGTGAAACGAAGCTGGAAGCCGACCGGCGCAAGATCCGTGTCCGGATCCACAGCCTCGAGCAGGAGATCGAAACCGTGCGGCGGCGCCGCGCCCAGCTCCGCGATCGGCGGCACAAGGCGGACGTGCCGACCGTCGCGCTGGTCGGCTACACCAACGCCGGTAAGACCACGCTCTTCAACCGGTTGACGAAGGCCGGAGCCGAGGCTTCGGACGCGCTGTTCGTCACGCTCGATCCGCTGGTCCGCACCGTGATGCTGCCCGACCGGCGGCAGCTGCTTCTCAGCGATACGGTCGGATTCATCGATCGCCTGCCGCACACCCTGGTGGCTGCGTTTCGCGCCACTCTCGAGGAGACGGCCGACGCCGACCTGGTGCTGCACGTGATCGACGCGTCGAGTCCGGAGCGCGAGCGGCACGCCGCCGCTGTGAGCCGCGTGCTCGAGGAGGTGGGGGCGACCAGCGTGCCGCGGCTGGAGGTCTACAACAAGATCGATCGGCTCAACGCCGACGAGCGGCGCCGGCTGGCCGAGGCCGATCCGTCAGCTCTCCTGATTTCCGCGGCGACCGGCCAGGGATGCGAGGAATTGCTGGAGACGGTGGCGGCGCGGCTCGCGCTCGATCAACAGCGCCTGCGCATCTCGCTGGATCTCTCTCAGCCGGATCAAGCCGAGCGCCTCGTCTGGATTTACCGACACGGACGCGTGCACAGCCAGACCAACGCTGGTGACCGCGTCGATCTCGAAGCCGATCTGCCGCGGCGCCTGGCGGCGCAGGTGAGTGCCTACATCGTGACGCCGGCAGCGGCACGGAGGGCGCGGCATGCCTGACGTCCGCTGGCGGTGGCGCGTTGTCGCTGTCGTGCTGCTCCTGCTCGTCTCCGGTGCGTGCGCAAAGCGCGTGGCGCCGGCGGTCGTGACCGCGCCGCGTCATCCGGACTACATCGTTCCGGCGGTTCCCCCGAACGCGTCGCCGGCGCTTCGCGGCGGTATCGATCGCGGCTGGCAGTACCTGCAGGCCGGCGACCTGCGCGATGCGGAGCGCGAGTTCGGCGCGGCGCAGAAGGCATCGCCGGAGAGCCCCAGCGCCGACGCCGGGTTCGGTTACCTCGCGCTGGCCCGAGGGCACGCCGACGATGCGTTGCCGGCCTTCGATCGGGCGCTGGCCCGCGATCCGCGATATGTGTCGGCGCTGGTCGGGCGTGGCTATGCGCTCGTCGATCTCAAGAGGGAAGGCGACGCGGTCGCCGCGTTCGAGCTGGCGCTGAAGGCCGATCCGACGCTGACCGATCTGCAGGCCCGCGTGGACGTGCTGCGCTTCCGGGCGACCCAGGATCTGCTCGCCCGCGCCAAGACCGCCACCGACGCCGGACGGCTCGACGATGCCCGCGTTGCGTACGAGCAGGCCATCACGACGTCGCCCGACTCCGCGTTTCTCTATCGCGATCTGGCGGCGGTGGAGCGCAAGGCCGGAGTGCCCGATCGCGCCATCGAGCACCTGCGGCGGTCGCTGGACCTCGAGCCGGCGGATGCGCGCGCGCTGGTGACGCTCGGCGAGTTGCTTGAAGAGCGCGGTGATCTGGTCACGGCGCTCTCGACCTTCGAGGCCGCACGGGCCGCGGACGCCTCGTCGGTGCCAGCCTCGACGATCGCCCGCCTCCGCGATCGCGTCGCCGCGCTCAAGCTGCCGGAACCGTATCGGGCGATTCCGGCCGCGCCGCGGGTCACGCGCGCCGACATCGCGGCCCTGGTCGGCGTCCGTCTCGAGGCGTTGGTCTCGCGCGCTGCCGAGCGCCAGGTGGTGATCACCGACATCCGCGGCAACTGGGCGCAGCAGTGGATCACCTCGGTGGTGCGGGCCGGCATCATGGACACGCTACCGAACTACGAGTTCGCCCCCCAGACGGTCGTGCGCCGCGGCGATCTCGCTCGGACCGTGTCCCGGCTCCTGACGCTCCTCGACGGCGTCAAACCCGGCATGTCCAAACGATGGGAGAACGCGCGCGTCGCCGTCGCCGACGTGCCGCCCGAGCATCTGAGCTATCCGGCGGTATCGGTCGCCGCCGCTTCGGGTGTCATGCCGCTCGACAATGGCGCGTTTCGGCTCCTCGATCCGGTCACTGGCGCCGAAGCCCTCGACATCATCAGCCGGATCGAAACGCTGGCGCGATGACGACCGGCCCGGTCTTCACGCTCGCCAACCAGCTGACGCTGCTGCGGATGCTGCTCATCCCGGGGTTCGTGCTGCTCGTGGTGTACGGCGAGTTCGGGTGGGCGCTGGCAGTGTTCCTGTTCGCGGGTGTCACCGACGCGCTCGACGGGTTGATCGCGCGGCAGACGGGTCAGAAGAGCGAGCTGGGGGCGTGGCTGGATCCCGCCGCCGACAAGCTGCTCCTGGTCACGACCTTCATCGTCCTGACGTTGCCGAACGTCGGACTCGTGAACCGGATCCCGATCTGGCTCACGATTCTCGTCATCAGCCGCGACGTTGGCATCGTCCTGACGGTTGCCGTTGTCAATCTCGCCTCGGGCCCGCGCACGTTCCGGCCCTCACAGCTCGGCAAGGTCGCCACCGCCTGGTTCATCTTCACCTGCGTGGTGGTGATGTTCTACAACTGGCGGGCCATCACCTCGCCGGTGGTGGGCTTCTTCATCTGGACGTCGCTGGCCATCACCCTGGCCTCGGGGATTGATTACGTCTGGCGCATCGGGCGCGGACTCCGGTAGGCGCACGCTGCGCGTGCGTGGGCCTCGCTTCGCTTGGTAGGCCTCGCTTCGCTCGGTAGGCCTCGCTTCGCTCGGTAGGCCGGCGCTTCGCGCCGTCAGGCCGCGGCTTCGCCGCGTTGGGAATTTGGTGATCGGGTGACTTAAGGATTGAGGGGCTTCTTACGGGCGGAGCCCGCCTGCGCGCGAACGGAGTGAGCGCGCCTGCCGAGCGCAGCGAGGCCTGCCGAAGCAAGACCGCTACTTCACCTTCGCTCTGAAGTAGTCAACGGTCTTGCTGAGGCCCTCTTCCAGCGTCACCTTCGGCTCCCAGCCGAGCAGCGTCCGGGCCCGGGTGATGTCCGGCTGGCGCACTTTCGGGTCGTCCTCGGGCAGCGGCTTGTACACGACGCGGCTCTTCGAACCGGTCATCTCGATGATCTTGCGCGCGATCTGCTCGATCGTCAGCTCTTGAGGGTTGCCGATGTTCACCGGGTCGTTGACCGGCGCTTCCATCAGCTTCAGGATCCCGGCGACCAGGTCGCTGACGTAGCAGAAGCTGCGGGTCTGGCGGCCGTCGCCGAACACCGTGACGTCCTCGTTCCGGAGCGCCTGCGACATGAACGCCGGCACCGCGCGGCCGTCGTTGATCCGCATTCGCGGACCGTAGGTGTTGAAGATCCGCACGATCTTGGTGTCAACGCCGTGGTAGCGGCGATAGGCCACCGTCATGGCTTCGGCGAACCGCTTCGCTTCGTCGTATACGCCGCGCGGGCCGATCGGGTTGACGTTGCCCCAGTACGATTCCTTCTGCGGGTGCTCGAGCGGATCGCCGTAGACCTCTGAGGTCGAGGCGATCAGGAACGTCGCCTTCTTCGCCTTGGCCAGCCCGAGCGCCTTGTGGGTGCCCAGGGCCCCGACCTTCAGCGTCGGGATCGGCAACTCCAGGTAGTCGATCGGGCTCGCGGGGCTGGCCCAGTGCAGCACGTAGTCGACCGGGCCGTCGACGTCGATGTAGTTGGTCACGTCGTGGCGGATGAACTGGAAATCGCGAGCCCGGAGGTGAGCGATGTTGGCAAGATCGCCAGTCAGCAGGTTGTCGATGCCGATGACAGTGGCACCGCGATCGAGCAGCGCCTCCGTCAGGTGGGAACCGATGAAGCCGGCGGCGCCGGTGATGACCACTCGCACGTGAAAACTCCGATCCGTCAGGTTGCCAGGTGCCGGTGCGGGATGAGCGCGCGCAGCAGCGTCATCCACATGATCTTCAGATCGAGCGACACCGACCAGTTCTCGATGTAGTAGAGATCGTACTCGATGCGCTTCTCGAGCGAGGTGTTGCCGCGCCAGCCGTTGACCTGCGCCCAGCCGGTAATCCCGGCCTTGACCTTGTGCCGCAGCATGTACTGCGGGATGCGGTGCTTGAACTGTTCCACGAAGAACGGGCGCTCGGGCCGGGGCCCGACGATCGACATCTCGCCCTTGAGCACGTTCCAGAACTGCGGCATTTCGTCGAGATCGTGACGGCGCAGGAACGCGCCGATCGGCGTCGCCCGCGGGTCGTCTTCGTCGGCCCAGATCGGCCCGGTCCCCGCCTCGGCGTCGATTGGCATGGTGCGAAACTTGTAGACCCGGAACTGCTTGCCGTCGAGTCCCATGCGCTGCTGGTGGTAGAACACCGGGCCGGACGAGCCGCGTTTGATGAGCCACGCGATGATCAGCCCCGGTATGAACATCAGGCTCAGCGCGACGAACGACACCGCGACATCCAGAGCGCGCTTGACGAACGAGTTCAGTCCCTGCAGCGGGACGTCGTTCAGGTTGATGACGGGTACGCCGTCGAGGTCCTCGAGCCGGGCCCGCAGCGCGATGAACTGGAGCAGGTCCGGGACCACCTTGACGTCGATCCCCTCGCGGCTGGTGGACTCGACCAGGTCCAGCAGCTTCATGTGCTCCTCGAGCGGCAGCGCCACGTAAAGGTGGTCGGCCCTTTCGCGGACTGCCACTTCCACCGCTTCGGCGAGCGACCCGAGCAGCGGCAGTCCCCGATAGCCGAGATGGTCGCCGCCGGCGCGGTCGTCGATGAAGCCGATGATCTGGTAGCCGAGCTCCCGGTGCTCGAGAATCTTGTCGGCGACCATGCGGCCCAGGTCGCCGCTGCCGGCGATCAGCACGCGCCGGAGCCCGACACCGGCAATCCACCGCCGCTCGAGCGCTTCGCGGATGAACTTCCGCGACAGGTAGCCGACGGCGATGTTGAACAGCAGGAACAGGCCCCAGACGAGCTGCGAGACCTCGTAGACGCCGCGCTCCTTGAGCGGATCCGGGACGTAGTACGCCTGGAAGTAGAGCGTTCCCACCACGCCGAGCACGACCGCGAAGATGCTGCCGACGAGGACGTTGAAGAAGTCGTCGATGCGCGACCGTCCGCGGCGCAGCCGATAGAGCCCCTGCAGATGAAAACCGATCGGGACGATGGCCGCGATGAACGGCAGGACGTTGAGATACTGCTCGAGCGGCGGGTAGCCCCGGGTGACCGGGATCAGGCCGGAGTCGAAACGGATCACGTACGCGACCAGGAACGCCACCATGCCGAGCACGGCGTCGGTGACGATGTGGAACGCGACGAGGAGCCGGTTGTGCCGCTTCACCATGAGCGGTCGGGTGGGGCGGCCATCAATTCGTCAGCGGCGCGCGCGATGCCGTGCATGAAGGCCTCGCGCGAGAACTGCTCGGCGTGCCGTCGGATTGCGGTGCTGTCCCACGTCCGCGTGGCGGCCTCGCGCATGCTGGCGCTGAGCGCATCCACCGACAGGTCGGGCACGAGCACGCCGGTCACGCCGGGAACGACCGTGTCGAGGGCGCCGCCGCGGGCCAGCGCCACGACCGGGCGCCCGCAGGCCTGGGCCTCTACAGGGACGATGCCGAAGTCTTCTTCACCGGGAAGAATGGTGGCGATCGAGGTGCGATAGAGGTGGCGCACTTGCTCGTCAGGCAGGTAGCCCACCAGCTCGATCCCGTTCCCGGCCAGCTGCTCGAGATGTGCCCGCTCGGGACCGTCACCGACAATGGTGAGAGGCACCCCTGCCTGGCGGGCGGCGGTCATCGCAAGATCGATGCGCTTGTAGGGCACCAACGCAGACACAATCAGAAATCTGGGGCTGACGGGCGCCGAGTCCGGCGTGTAGAACTCGGTATCGACCGGTGGATACACAATGGTCGACTGACGATTATAGTACAGGCCGATTCTCCGCGCAACGTATTGAGAAATAGCCAGATAGCGGTCCACGCGGTGGGCGGTGGCGCGATCCCACCGGGCCAGCCACGCCAGGATGGGGCGGAGCAGGGCGCTCTTGCGTGGCCCGACGCGTTCGGGGCCGAAGTAGGCGTCGAATTGATCCCAGGCGTAGCGCATCGGCGTCAGGCAGTAGCACAAGTGCCGGGCCCGCCCGGGCACCACGACCGATTTCGCCGCGCAGTGACTCGTGCTGATCACGAGGTCGTAGCCATCGAGGTCGAACTGCTCGATGGCAAATGGGAAGAGTGGGAGGTATTGCCGGTACTTGGTGGCCGCGGCCGGCAGCCACTGGATCGCAGAGGCAGCGATGCGCCGCCGCTCGATACGGGGCGAGGTGCTGCCCGGCACGTACACCAGCGTGAACAGGTCAGCGGCGGGGAACACGTCGCAGAGCGCGTCGAGGGCTTTCTCGCCGCCGCGAAACCCGGTCAGCCAATCGTGGATGAACGCGACCCGCATCACGCCAGCACGTCCATGTAGACCGCCCGCACCCGCGCCACCGAATCCGCCCACGAGAACTGCCGGACCCGTGCGCGGCCGCGGGCAATCAGCGTTTCGCGCAGCGACCGGTCGGCAAACACCTGCAGCATCGCGCGCGCGATGGCATCGACGTCGTACGGATCGACAAGCAGCGCCGCCTCGCCGGCAATCTCCGGGAGCGACGAGACGTTCGAGGTGATGACGGGCGTGCCGCATGCCATCGCCTCGAGCGGCGGCAAGCCGAAGCCCTCGTAGAGGGACGGGAAGACGAACGCACCCGACAATCGATAGAAGGACGCGAGCGTTTCCTGCGGCTGAAAGCCGAGGAACCTGACGTGCTTGTCGAGTTTGTGGCGGTGCACCATCTGCCGCAGCGACGGATACTTCGAAACCTCGTCGCCGATGATCACCAGCTTCAGCCCGGGCGGTCCGTCCGGCCTGGCCCGGCCGAACGCGTCGATCATCCGCTCGATGTTCTTGTGCGGCTTGATGTTTCCGACGTAGAGCACGAACGGGTGATCGAGCTGGTACCGCTGCCGGACGCGCTCGGTCGTCGCCTCGTCAGGCGGCGTCAGGAAGCGCGCGTCGATCGCGTTGTGGATCACCTGCACCTTCTCGGACGGAACGCCGAAGAGCCGCAGGATGTCACGCTTCGACGCCTCCGAGACGGTGAGGATTCGTGCCGCCTGCCGGGTGGCGGTCCACATGAACGTGCGCGCGTAGTAGTAGCCCAGGCGATTGGGCAGGTACTGCGGGAACATCAGGTGGATGCAGTCGTGAATGGTCACCACCGACCGGCAGCGGGTCAGCGGCGGCAGGACGTAATGCGGCTCGTGGACCAGCCGCACGCCCTCGCGCGCGAGCCGCACCGGGATCCGCACCTGCTCGCCGACGGAGTACGGTTCCGCGTCCTCGGCCACGATCCGGAACCGCGGCACCAGGCCGCGGAGGGTGTCGAGATCGCGCGTTCGGCCGAGCACCACGAAGCTGCAGTCCGCATCCATCCGATGCAGCTCGACGAGCAGGTTGCGGATGTAGGTGCCGATGCCGAAGTCGCGCAGCTTGCGGGCATCGATCGCGACCCGCCGCTCAGACATGAGGGCCTCGGCCGGTCACTCTCAGGTAGGCGCGCAGCAGACGCGACCAGCGGGGCAGCCGCTTGTCGTAGTAGGCCAGGTGGCTGAGGCGCCGCAGCCGGGCCGTCTCAGGGTTTCGCGACGCGGATCGGCCGCGCAGGTGCCGGACTTCGGCCGACGGCTCGAACCAGACGATCCGTCCGCGCTCGCGCACCGACGCGCACAGGTCCACGTCCTCGGTGTACATGAAGAAGCGCTCGTCGAGCCCGCCGACAGCGTCCCAGTCGGCGCGCCGGATCAGGAGGCAGGCTCCGCTCACCCAATCCCGCGGTCCGGCAATCCGGGTGACCCGTTCCACGTGACGCACCGCTGCTTGCACCCTGCGGTTGTACAACGACAGCAGCGTTTTCTGTGTGAGCTCGCCCCATGGACCGATCGCCGGGCCGAACGACAGCTCCGGCGCGCCGTCTGCGTCGACCAGCCGCGGTCCCGCGATTGCGGCTTCCGGCCGGCGCTCGAGCGCGCCAACCAGGCATTCGAGCGCGTGCTCGCTCACGACGGTGTCGGGGTTGAGAAGAAGCAGGAACCTCCCCTGCGTGGCCGCCGCGCCAGTGTTGTTCGCTCGCGCAAAGCCCGCGTTCTCGTGCAATTCAACGACCCGGACCGACGGGAAGGACGTGCGCACCGCTGCCACCGTGCCGTCCGCGGAGTTGTTGTCCGCCACGACGATCTCGATCGGGAAGGGGGTGTGCGCCAGCACGGACTGCAGGCAGTCGCCTATCTCGTGTCGCGAGTTGTGGGTGACGATCACGACGGACACGGTCGGGCCGTCAGCGGGCACCAGCGGCCTCCTCCAGGGCTTCGAGCGTGGCCGCCGCCGTTCGCGACCAGTTGTAGCGCGCCAGGACCGGCGGTCCTTGCGCCACCAGGCGTCCATGCGCGCCCGGATCGACGAGGAGTTGCACCAGCGCCTGGCCCAGCTCGCCGACGAGCGTGGGACCGGGCGCCAGGTATTCCGCGGCCGGACCGTACACCTCGCGCGCCACTTCGGTGTCGAGC
>DATJFF010000303.1:0-7335 GCA_035495795.1 Vicinamibacterales bacterium | reverse complement strand
ATCGCGGCCGACCTGGACGTCCCACACCGCATCCCAGCTGTCGTCGCTCGGACCGTCGTTGTAGTAGTAGCGATCGCGCTTCACGCCGACCGGATTGACCGCGAACTCGTATGCGGAGCGGTGGTCGAAGTACGAATCGACGATCACCTTGACCCAGTCGGACGGCGACTGCTGATCGCGGCGCGTCAGGATCCCGACGATGCGGTCCGGTTCGGTGTCGAGGGCGCGCAGCGCAACGTAGAGGGCATCCGAGTCGAAAGCGATGCGAGCCTCGGTGGCGTAGCTGGGCGCCAGCCCCTCGGCGGGTTCGCGCTGGACGAACTCGCGGATGACCGGCGCCTGTTCCCAGGTCCGCTCATCGAGCTTGCCGTCGATGACGATCGGCGCGTCGGCGAGGACGGCAATCGGGTTCGGAGCCGCGGCGGCCGCGGTCCGCTCGCTGGTCGCGCGTGCCGGAGTCCCCGCCAGAGTGGCGGCGAGCGCCGCCACGAGCGCGGAACGGAGGAGACCCGGCATGCCTGCTGTAGACGGACGATGCGGCCCGAAAGTTGGCGGCTGGGTACGGACTGCGACAATTTGTGACAGGGGACTGTCCCCTTATTGTCCCAGCCACGCCGCGACCTGCGATTTCTGCTGATCGGTGGCGTCGGGACGCAGTTCCAGCCGCCAGGGGCGACCCGGATCGGCGCCGAGCGTGACATCGATCGGCATCAGCCGGTCGCGACGCGCCACCAGGACCTGCACCCGGTCGCCGGGACGATACTGTTCGAGCCGGTTCGTCAGCCCGTCCGCCCGGACCCGAACGCCGTCGATCGCGACGATCTCGTCGTCCACGTTGAGCCCCGCGTCGTACGCCGGGGTCCCGCGGCGCACGCCGCTGACGATCAGCCGGCCGTTGTCCACCCGGGTCGTCCCGCCGAGGAAGGCGCGCGCAGTTCGCGGGTCCGCCGGGCGGAAGCGCAACCCGTAGTAGTCGAGCGCTTCGGTGTAATCGAGTTCCTCCGTAGATTCCACTGCCTTCGCAAAGAACCCCTTCAGGTCCGCGCCTGCCACCTCCGACATGACCTGGTAGAACTGCTGCGGGGTGTACCCCTTGGCGCCGCCGTACCGCTGCAGCGCCGCCTGCATCCCGTCGTCGAGCGTCTTGGTGCCGGCGCTCGCCTGGCGCATCTTTGCGTCGAGCAGGAACGCGATCACCGCGCCCTTCGGGTAGTAGTCGACCGTGGTGTTCGGCGTGTTCTCGTCGGGCCGGTATTGCCTGATCCACGTGTCATACGAGGCCATCTCCACTGGCGTCACGAGCCGGCCGGGGCGCGCCTGGACCGCTTCGACCTGTCCCGACAGCGCCTCGAGGTACTCGTCGATGCTCGACAAACCGGCTCGCCGCACCAGCACGTCGGCGTAGTAGTCGGTGAAGCCCTCGGCCACCCACAGCGTCTTCACGTAGTTTTCGTTCTCGTAGTCGAACGGTCCGAGCTCGACCGGCCGGAGGCGCTTGACGTTCCAGTTGTGAAAGTATTCGTGCGCGACCAGGCTCAGCCAGCTCGCGTAGCTGTGCTGCGTGCGCGTCGTATACCGGCCGGACATCGTCAGAAAGCTGTTCTTGTGCTCCAGGCCGCCGCCGGTGTCCACCACCATGTTCAGGAAGTGGTAGTCCGGGTACAGGAACGGGCCCATCGCCCGGCGCGCCGCCTCGACGATCTTCTGTACGTCGGCGGCAGCCCGGTCCGCGTCGAACAGCGACGGATCGCCTTCGAGCACGAGCACGTGGCGCTTGCCGTCTACCGTGAACGTCCGCGTCACCGGATTGCCGATCACGATGGGGCTGTCTACGAGCGTGTCGTAGTCATCGGCACGATAGGCGTTCGGCGTGCCGCCGATTGGAGTCAGGGCAGTCTCGACTCCCTTCCACGCGGAGGGGAGCTCGATTCTGACCTCATGCGGCCGTGCGCCCTTCTCCACCAGCGTCAGGAACGTCGGCGCACCGTTCAGCATCGCGAACCCGGCCTCGACCCAGTTGTTGCGCACGGTCATCTCGCGCGAGTAAACGCGGTAGCGGACCGTCACCGAGGCCGCGCCGCCGGTGGCAATCGTCCAGCGGTTCTTCCGTGACTTCTGGACGACCGCCGGTTTGCCGTCGGCTACGGCCGTGACCGCTTCGACCTGCCGCTCGTACTCGCGAACCAGATACGAGCCCGGCGTCCACACCGCCATGTAGATCTCGAGCGAGGCCTGCCGTGCCGTCGGATAGACCGCCTCCACTTCGACGTAGTGGGTGTGCGGCGCCGGGAAGCGCAGCGTGTAGCGAATCGGATCGGCAGCCTGAGCGTCGAGGATGGTGGTTGTCGGCATCGCGAGGAGCGCCGCCATGAACAGCGCGGCGAGGGTCGAGCGGGTCATGCGCGATATTGTAATGGCCGTGACGGACCACAAGACGGTCGGCTTGGAGTACGCCGTCACCTCGTCGATCTTCCTCGCCGTCGGGTTCGCGCTGATGCTGCTGATGCGATGGCAGCTCGCGTGGCCCGGGCAGCCGCTGCCGGCCTGGATCGTTCCGCGGGTTCGCGCTGGCGTTCCTGCCGATGTTCGGACTCAGCGGGTTGACCGGGGCTCCCGCTCGGACTGGCGGCCAGCGACGTCACCCTTCACGACACCTACTACGTGGTTGCGCACTTCCACTACCTGGTGGCCCCCGGGCACGGTGTTCGCGCTCTTTGCCGGCCGCGGCTCGAGATTCACGTCGCCTCCGAGCAGTACGCCTGGCAGCCCACTACCCGGGGCCCGACGGTGAATTCGGGTGCACCGATGCGGCCCTCGTCACGCCCGCCAATCCGGTTGGCATCGACCGCGCCTCGCCGCACGCTGCGGATGACATCGGGCTGACGAACGTCCTCGTGCTGCCGATCAACCGGACCATCGTCGTCCAACTCACCAGCCGCGACGTGATTCACAGCTTCACGCTGCCGCAGATGCGCGTGAAGCAGGACGCGACGCCCGGCTTCGTGACCCGCACCTGGTTCACGCCGATCAAGGAGGGCGCGTGGGAGATCCAGTGCTCACAGCTCTGCGGGCTGGGGCACTATCGGATGCGAGGGGAATACCGCGTCGTGTCGCGAGCCGCCTGGGAGAAGTGGCTCGCTGAAGAGACAGCGCGGCTCGCGCGGTGACAGTTCCCCGTTTGCAGTTCACAGTTTGAGCAGTTCACAGTTCACAGTTGAAGTTGGTCGTTGAAACGGCAGTTGACCGTTACGGCGCCAGCTCAGAGCGCAGGATCACCGGTCGGCGTCGTTAGTGTCGCTGCCACTTGTCTACTGTCACTGTAATTTTCAACTTCAACTGGCAACTCTAAACTTCCCAACTTTCAACTTTCACCGAATCCCGCTATCGCCGTTTTGTGCCTCGGCTGGTACAACTGGACCTTGCAGTCCCCCGGCAGGTTCATCATGACGGTGATCCCCCAACCGCGATCCTGCGGCTCGCCGTCGATTTTCACGCCGCGCCCCCGCAGGTCGGCAACCGTGGCCCCGATGTCGTCGCACATGAACGACACCTGGTGGGCGGCCTGAGACGGCCCTTCGGCCGGGTGGACGCCGACCTCCGCCGGCGGGACGGCGAAAATCAGCCAGCCCTGGCCGGCATCGACGGATGAAAACTTGAAGACGTCGCGAAGCAGGGCGCGAAGCGCGTCTGGCTCGGACGTATAGAGCAACAGGTGCGTGCCGACAATGGCCATCGATTCCTCCGGTGCGCATTATGGGTGAGAACGCCACCGGCCCACCCAGGGCGAGCTCAACCGATTCAACAATGTGCACCGATCGACAGACTTGAAATCAGGTGCCTCTACCGTCGAGTTTCGATAGTGCAACCCCATGCATAATCGGTTACACTCTCGGCAGATTTCAAGGCGCCCGGCGTGGCGCGATCGTTGCTTTATGCCGAGGAGAGGTCGAAAACAGGTGCACAGCAAGGTCCAGCTCGAGCGTCTGATCGTCGATGTGGTTCACACATTGCGCGATGCCCATATGCAGGACGCGCTGCGTGCGTTCAACGAGCGTGTGCTGTCACTTGACCCGGAATACCTCTTCGACGCTCCCGAAGGCGCCGAACCGCACTTCAAGCCGATGTTCGAGTTGCTGTTACGCGAGCTGGCCGAGCTCGGCACGGACACGACGCTGCCGCTCCACGATCGCGAGATCCGCGCGACCGAAGCGATGCACCTCGCCGGCTTCTGAGCCGCCGTTCCGTTCGACCCGCACCGGGCCGACCTTAGACGCTCGCCCGCAGCGTCCGCACGACTCGGATCCTGCCCCTGGTTATTCCTGCGCATGAGATTGCTTTGCAATCGCGCGGGCGTATAGTGGGGCGCTCACCCTCAACACCACAGAAACGACCTCCCCTCGGTCGTCACTACCTCTGGAGCCGCGGGCTCCGCGATCTTGTTCTCCCAGGATCGCGAACCCGCCGGATTGCGTCGACCAGGAGGTGCCCCAATGAAGCGAAGGAACGACGGCCCCGCCAGCCGCAAGGCCGGCGAGCGCGCCGCCGCCGGATCGGAACGTCACGCACAAGAACCCTCGGAGGGAATCATGGCCATGACGCCTCAGCAGAGTTCAAGCGCATCGAGCAGCGGCATGCCCGGTGGAGCCATGGATGGATCCTCTACAGGCGCGCAGATGCCGTCAGGGGCAATGGAGCCGAGCGGCGGCTCGCACGCCAACGACATGCCCGCCGGCGCGATGGAAGCCGGCGATCTCGGATCGCCGCGGTTCGCGTCGGGCGATCATCCGCCCTCGGGCCAGGACAGCGGCGGCGGACGCTGGGAGCCCGGCGTCGTCGAAGTGGAGTTCCGTGACGATGTCGCGGCCGAAGTGACGCGTCCGACCATCGCAGCCGCCGCGGAGATTCGCAGCCCCGCGGGGCGGGACCTCAGCACGCTCAACCAGTTGCTGCAACGCCACGGCGTCATGACGATGGAACCGACGTTCCTTCGCAGCCGTGAAGAGGCCGCGAGCGCGGTGATCGAGGCCCGGCAGGCCGGTCATGACGTGCCCAACCTCGCGAACTTCGTGACCATGCATTTCGGCGCAGACGCAGATGTGCGTCGTGTTGCGGCGGAGCTCGAACAGCTGCCGGAGGTCCGCCGCGCGGTGCCGGTGCCGATCGCCATCCCTCCTGACATCGCGCCCGCACCCACCAAAGTCACCAGGGACCTCGCGGCGGAAGCGTCACGCGTCGAGGCCCGCGCGCGGCAGCTCGTCGCCAGCGCCGCTGCGCCCGCCGATGAGGAAGCGCCGCCGGGAACGCCGCTCAACGAACCGCTCGTCGGCAATTCGGCGCAGGTGGTCACCAGCCCGGTCACCGGTCTCGACAACCAGTGGTACATCTTCCGCTGCAACGTGCCGCCGGCCTGGAACGTCGTGTCCGGGGCCAACGTGGTGATTGCCGACGTCGACTGGGGGTTCCGCACGACGCACGAGGAGCTGGCACCGCGCCTGAATCTGGGCCGCGCGTTCAACGCCTTCGACGGCGGCACCAACGTGTCGCACGGCACCAGCATCAGCCACGGCACCGCGGTCATGGGACTGACCGGCGCCGCCGACAACGATCTCGGGATGGCCGGCATTGCATTCGGCGCGCAGCTCTGGCCAATCCAGGCCAACAGCGGGCCCGGTCCGGCGCTCGGCGGCAACTCGTGGGCGCGCGGCATCGACTGGGTGCGCACTGCCGACAGCGGCGGACGGCGCAAGGTGATCATCCTCGAGGTGCAGACCGGCGCGTTCGGCAACTACGAGCAGGTGCCGTCGGTGAACGCCGCGATCCAGACGGCGATCGCCGCGGGCGTGGTGGTATGCGTTGCCGCTGGCAACGGCAATCGCGACGCCGGCATCGACGACTCGGGCAATCCGATCCCGGACACCGGCTCGATTCTCGTCGGCGCCACCGAGTACGACGCGGTCCAGAACCGCCGCGCCAGCTTCAGCAACTTCAACGCCCGCGTGACGGTGTGCGCGCCAGGCGATCCGACGCACGATCTGACGATCAACAGCACCGGCGATTCCGATTATCGCAATGGCTTCGGCGGCACGTCCGGCGCCACTCCAAAGGTGGCGGGGGCCGCGGCGTTGATGCTGGAGCGCAACCCGGCCCTGACGCACGCGCAGGTCCGGACGCTCCTCCGCAATACCGGGACGGCGGCGGTGACCGATCCAGGCAAGCCGGTCGGGACGTTCCTCGACGTCGGCGCCGCGGTGCAGGCGGCACGTGCCGCCACCTGGGGGCCATTCGCCAGCCTCGGCGGCATCTGCCTCTATGGAAGCGCACTGGCGTCGTGGGGCGTCAACCGGCTCGACGCGTTCGTTGCCGGCACCGACGGCGCGCTCTACCAGAAGTTCTGGAACGGCGACACGTGGAGCGGCTTCGTGAACCTTGGCGGGATCCTCGTCGCTGCGCCCGCCGCGGTGTCGAGGGCCGCAAACCGCATCGACGTCGTCGTGGTCGGGACCGACAGTCAGCTCTTCCACCGCGCCTGGAACGGCGCGGCGTGGCTGCCATACGTGCCGCTCGGCGGGATCGTGCTGCACGGTCCGGCGATCGCGGCCGCCGGTCCGAACCGGCTCGATGCGTTCGTCATCGGCACCGACAACGCTCTCTACCAGAAGACGTGGAACGGAGCGGCGTGGGGACCGTATGTCAACCTCGGCGGGATCTGCATCGCCAGCCCCGCCGCCGTATCGGCGGCGCCGAACCAGCTCGACGTGTTCGTCGTCGGCACCAACAATGCCGTCTTCCACCGTCACTTCGACGGCGCGGCGTGGTCGCCGTTCGTCAGCCTCGGCGGCGTAGCCAAATACGGAGTCGCGGCCTCGGCGTCGGCGCCCAACAACCTGTCGGTCTACACGATCGGCACCGACAACGCGCTCTATCAGAAGACGTGGAACGGCGCCGCGTGGAGCGCGTGGCAGAGCCTCGGCGGCATCTGCACCGCGGCGCCGGCGGCAGTGGCGTCACCGAGCCGAGTCGACGTCACGGTGATCGGCACGAACAGCCAGCTGTTCGTCAAGACGTTCAGCTAGGGTGAGGCGGCCGGCGGGCCGACGAGCAGCCCGCCGGCCGCGTGAGGAAGTTAACAGTTGAGCAGTTCAGAGTTCAGAGTTGCAGTTTCAGTGAACAGTGACAGTTGCAGTTGCAGTCGCAGTTGTCGACTCCAATGGTGCTCGGGGCCTGGCTTCGACTGACAACAACCTTTCGAGGTGCCGTGTTCGCGAAGCTACGTGTCACTCTAACTGTGCACCGAAACTGCAACTCTGAACTGTGAACTGCTCAACTGTTAACTCC
>DATJFF010000302.1:0-23268 GCA_035495795.1 Vicinamibacterales bacterium | reverse complement strand
ACCGGCAGCCCATGGAGGACGCCGCGAGCCTCGCCCCTGGCCAGCTGCTCGTCGGCGCGTGCGGCGTCGGCCAGGGCCCGGTCGGCGACGAGCGTCACGATCGCGTTCACCTTCGGGTTGACACGCTCGATGCGGGCCAGGTGCGCGCTCATCACCTCTTTCGCCGAAACGTCCTTGCGGCGGATCCGCGCCGCCAGATCGACAGCGCTCATTTCGCACAACTCGTCGGCGCCGCCTCGGGAGGGAGGAGAGGACGGGCCCGACTGTCCCGTGTCCGGACCGGCAGCGAGCACCTGGAACGTGCCAGCGGCTGCCGCTGCGCCGACCACCTGGCCGAAGGCGCGCCGTGAGATCTGATTGGTGTCGTCCATGCGATGGGTCCCGGTATCTTATGCCGCCGCTTCGGTGAGAATCACCGGCGTGCCGCGCGTGATGACGACCGTGTCCTCATAATGCGCGGCGAGGCTGCGATCCCTGGTCCGAATCGTCCAGCCGTCCGCTTCCTGCGCCGGCTGGCCCGATCCGGCCGCGATCATCGGCTCGATCGTGATCACCAGCCCGTCAGCCAGCACGTCGCGCTGCCGGCGATCGAACTGGTTCGGCACCGTCGGCGGTTCGTGAATCGCCCGGCCGACGCCGTGGCCGGCAAGCCCCGGCATGACCGAGAAGCCCTGACGCCGTACCGTTGCCTCAACGGCCCGCCCGATCTCGCTGACGCGAGTTCCGGCGATCGCCACGGCAGCTCCGGCATTGAACGCCTCCTTCGCGCAGCTGACCAGGCGATGGGCGGTGGCTGGGCCGTTCCCAACGACGAGGCTTCGCGCTGCGTCCGCGATGTAGCCATCCAGTTCCACGGTCACGTCGAGGCTGACCAGATCGCCGCTGGCGATCACGCGATCTCCGGGCACGCCGTGGACGACCTCTTCGTTCACGCTGATCAGCACCGTCCCCGGGAAGCCGTAGACGAGCGCCGGGGCGGACCTGGCGCCGCACGATTCCAGGAAGCGCGCCGCCGCGGCGTCGAGATCCCGCGTGGTGATTCCCGGCTCGATCGTTCGGGCCAGGAGCGTGAGGGTCTGGCTGACAACCGACGATACCGCGCGGAGGCCGTCCCAGTCGGCGGACGAATCGATGGACATGACGTTATGTTGCCGCAGGAGCGTTGATTCGAAACGGGGCCGGCTGGGCTCCGTTGCTGTCGGTGAAGTTGTACTCGCGCGCGAGCGTGCCGACTTCGAGGACCTGGCCGGACTTGTCGAGCACGCCCGGATCGGCGGCCAGCGCGACAATCGAGCGACCGATGTAGGTTGTCGTTTCGCCCGGGCCGCCGGGACCGTTCAGCGCCTGTTCGGCGCCGGCGCGCCGGAATGCTTCCACCACGCGTTCGGTCCGCATGAACCCGGGGGCCACCGCCACTGCGGCGATGCCGTGCTCGCGTAGCTCCTCGGCCATCGCCCAGGTCATGCGCGCGACGGCGTTCTTCGCGAGGTCGTAGAAGACGTTCCGCAGATAGGGAAGCGGTACGAGGTTCGCGGTCGTGGTGACGATCAACCCGCGGCGTTGCGGCAGCATCAGCGGCACGGCACCCCGGCTGGCCACGAGGTGGGCCCGCACGCCGGCTGTGAACATCGCGTCCCACTGGTGGCGCGGCTGCTCCCAGAACGGCACGCGCGGGAGCGGCCGGCACTGGCTGTCCTCATAGCCGCCCCAGACGTTGTTGACCAGCAGGTCGAGCCGGCCGTGATCGGCGCGAATGCGAGCGAAGAGCGATTCGACCGCCGCGTCCACCGTGTGGTCGCACCGGACCGCGATACCGAGCCCACCTCGCTCCGTAACCTCGCGCGCCGTATCGTCAATCGTACCGGGCACGCCGTCCGTCGTCTGTTCGCCGCTGACGCTGCGGCCCGTCACGTAGACCGTGGCCCCAGCCGTGCCCAGCTCGGTGGCGATGCCTCGGCCTGCCCCGCGGCTGGCGCCGGTCACGAGCGCAACGATGTGGTCGAGGCTGCCCATGATTCTGTGCCCTACTGGCTCTTGCCGCGCGCGGCGATCGGCCAGATGGATTCAATGTTATCGCCGCGCAGCGCGTGGATCACGTCGTAGAGATTCACCGTCGGATCGCAGTGCGGCGGCACGAACTCGACGCGGTCGCCGACTCGAAGATCGCAGTCGGATTTGGTGAGATCGAGCCGGCCGTGCTCGTCGCCCGCCCAGCCATACGTGACGCCGGGAAGCCCGATTGGCGTGGGCGCGAACGGGCGATCCGTGGCGAATGCTTTGTAGCCCGCGTCGACGACGGCGACGCCCGGCCGCCGCGAGATGACGGTTGCCACGACGGTGAGCGCCTGGCTGAACTCGCGGTACTCGGCACCGTCGGGACCGCCGATGCCGGCGTATTCGGCGTCCATGAAGGCGAAGCTGCCCGGCTGAATCTCGGTGACGCCGTCGATCTCCGAATCGATGAGGAACGTGCCCGTCGAACCGCCGGTGACGAGCGAGCACTCGATACCCTCGCGCTCGATCATCCGCCGCGTCTCAACCGCCTGCTTCATGCTGCCCGAGGAGCGCGCCTTGCGCGCGTCAAAGGGCGTGGTGTGGGCCGCGGCGCCGTCGTAGGCCTGAATGCCGCCGAACCGGACGTTTGGCTGGCGCGTGATGGCGCGAGCCAGGTCGGTGGCCGGAGCACCCGGACTGACGCCGGTGCGCCCGAAATAGAGATCGATCGCGAGGTTCACTTCCAGACCCGCGTCACGCGCCGCCTGGGCGATCTCGCACAGGTTCTGCTCGGTTTCGACGACGAAGATCGTGTCCGGCGCCTGCCGCGCCAGCTCGATCGCGCGCGCAATCTTCGGTCCGCCGATCACGGCCGTCGTGACGAGGAGCCCGCGGACGCCATGAGCGGCGAACACCTCGGCCTCGCTCAGGCGCGCCGTGCACACCCCGACCGCGCCGGCATCGATCATTCGCCGCGCGATTGCCGGGCACTTGTGCGTCTTCGCGTGCGGGCGGAACGCCTTGTCCCTGTCGCGCAGGTGCGCGGCCATCTTCGAGACGTTGGCTTCGAAGCGATCGAGATCGAGCAGAAGGGCGGGGGTGGGAATTTCGTCACGGTGACGCATCGCGCGTCATCGTACCCGAGTCCATGCTCCGGGTGGGAGATAGTGGAACCGGATCAGGTAGACATTCTGGCCCTTCCCGTGCCGGGCGACCTGCAGCAGATCGTCCACGCTCTCGAATCCCGACTCCCGGGCCAGGTCGTAGGTGATGTCCTCGATGGTGATCGACTCGATCGAATCGACGACCACGTGACCGTCGTCCACGGGATAGCGGCCGCCGACCTTCACCTGGAGCCGCGTCCAGACGCGCACGGTGCAGCGGATCCGTCCGCGCTTGACGCCGTCGCGAATCCGCTTGGCGAACACCATCAGGGGCGTACCATACACCGATGCGACGCACGGACTTCGGTCGGGTCGAGGCAATCGGCCGGACGCTGCCGGACGTGGAAGTCACGACCACGTGGGGAAAGCCTGCGCTGAAGGTCGGCGGACGGATGTTCGTATGCATCCCCGCGCACAAGTCGGCCGAACCGCATTCGCTGGTCGTGATGATGGACCTCGCCGAACGCGACCTGCTGATCGAGGAGGCGCCCGACGTGTATTACGTGAGGGAGCACTACGTGGACTACCCGTGCATCCTGGTCCGGTTATCGAAAGTGACCGATGCCGCGCTGCGGGACCTCGTCACCGGCGCACACCGTTTCGTCAGCGCCAAGGCCCGGAAGCCGCGCAAAGACCACTGAACGCTCGGCGCCGGGTCGCTCGCCCGCCGGTCCACTCACCCGTTCATGCTCTCGGTATCCTCGGCGGTCATCGTCTCGAAGGCGGGGTGCTGCGTGAACGACCAGTGCGAGTGGATCGTCTTCCACGCGTCTCCATGACGCTGGAACACCGTCGTCGAGTTCCAGCGCGTCCCGACGCTTTCGTTCCCGTGCTCGTCGCACACGTAGTTCACCAGGTTGTAGGAGAGCAGCGCCAGGTTGCCGTCGACTACCACCTGCGGGTTCACCATCTCGTAGCGGGGGATGCAGATCTTCCCGGTCCAGGGCCCGTAATAGTCGGCCATCGCCTGGTGACCATCGAGCCGCGCCGGTGTCAGCGGATCGAAATACGTGACCCCCGCCGCGTAAAGCTCGAGGAAGCCGCCGGGATCGCCCTTGCCCCAGCGATCGAGCGCTTCACGCTCGAGCGAGACGAGCTGCTCGGCAGTGGTCGTTGCGCGTGTGCTCGTCTCTGCCACAGTGCCCTCCCGGCTTTGTTTACTTCGTGACGACGAACCTGCCGATGGTCAGCTGTCCGGACGTCTTGTCCTGCGGCGCAAACGCCACGAACGGCACGTCACTGACGTCGATGGCGCTGCCGGGACGCGCGTCGGGCGGCTGGAAGAACGGGTTCGGTTGAATCTCAGCGAACGGAATTCGCACCAGCTGCCAATCGCCGCCTTTCAGGTCCCGCCACGCGGTGTACACGACGTGGTTGCGGTCGAAAAACGAGACCGAGAGCCTCGTGTCATGGTCTGGCTTGATCCGGAAGGCGATGCCGCTACCACTGCTCCAATCGCGGGAGACGGCAGCGCACTGGATGTCTCGACCTGCAGGTTCGCCGGTTGGCGGCGGATACTCAACGGTCAACACCCGCTGATCGCCCGCCCGCTCGATGCGGAGGCGCAGCTCCGGATTGGCAGCGCGCACGCCGTCGAGCCCGTTCTCGTAACCCTGAATCACGACCACAACGTCGACGTCGGCGTCTTGGCGGCTCACGGTTTGTCCCTCTTTCACCCAGGCCGCCCCCGGCGCGCCGCCTCCCGCCACAATCGCGACCGCGACGACTGGCACCAGCGTGCGGAGGCCGCTCCAGCGCTCCATGTCAGCCTCTTAGGCGACAGCCTTACGCAGAGCGGCCCGGGCCAGAAGGCGAGTCGAGTCGAGCGTCGGGAGCGAACAGTTGCGATCGTCGAGGACGATCGGCAGCTCAGTGCAGCCGAGTACGACCGCGTCGCAGCCGCTGTCACGCAGGCGATCGACCACCGCGCGCAGGCGATCCGTGCTTCCGGTACGGAACCGGTTCGGCACCAGTTCCTCCATGATGATTCGGTGCACCTCCGCGATGTCCGGCGCGTCCGGGCGCACCGCGGCAATGCCGCGAGCCTCCAGTGCGTCGGGATAAACGCGGCTCTTCACCAGCCATCGCGTGCCCATGATGCCCAGCCGCGCGTAGCCGCGCGCCTGCGCCTGGGTCGCGACTACCTCCGCGATATGCAGCCAGGGCAGCGGAGACGCCTCGACGACGTCGCCGAACGCCTGATGAATGGTGTTGTCGGGGCAGATGAGAAAGTGGGCTCCGGCCGCGGCGAGCACCCGCGCCGAGGCGAGCATCAGTGCGGCCACGCCTTGCAGGTCGCCGGCGTCGAGGCAGCGGACGTACTCGGCGAACGAGGGCGTGTGCAGCGATACCTCGGGATGGGCGTGCGGCCCGATCAGCGAAGGACCTTCGCTGCAGATGGTGCGATAGCAGAGCGCGGCGCCTTCGGCGGAGCACCCCACGATGCCGATGTGAAGTGGCACGGGTCCGCCATTCTGCCACGAACCATCGCGGGGGCGCCCCCCGGGCAACGGCTCAGTGGAGGTTCGGCGGGTAGATCGTCCAGCGAGTCAGCCAGGTCGGATCGATGACCACCTCGCCGGTGGTGCGGAGCTGGTACTCGCCGGGATCGGCGGGTTCGTAGGCCTCGCGGTCCAGCGGCAGCCAGTGCTCGCAGCCCTGCGCGTCGACGACCGTGACCCCGTCGGCGGTGCTGGCCCGAACCACCCGGCCGTGAAACTGCCGGCGCGCCACCACGTTGCCGGCCCGGTCCACGTTCGCGATGCCGGCCAGGACGTGCGTACCCAACAACTCCGCGGCGAATCGATCGTCGGCCCTGCAGCTCATGGCGAAATCACGCCTCCTGCGCCAGCAATCTTCAAGAGAAATGCCAGCTGATCCGCGGGGGTGGCCAGAGCGGCACGGCGCGACGTAATCGTGCCTGTGGACAGATCGTGTTCATAAATGGCGCAGAGCCCGACGAATTTCGTGCGCCAACCGCCAGCTACCACCAACCAGCCATCGCCAGGAGGGGCACCAGGACAATCGGCCCAGCGACGATCATCGACAGCCCCCAACGAAGCAGCAGCTGTCTGAGCCGAGGCCGGTCTCCCTCCGCCGCCGAAGCAATCAGCGTCGCTCCGGTCGTGGAGAACGGCGAGATGTCGACAATCGACGCGCAGACGCCAAGAGCGCAGATCAGCGCCCAGCCGGGGACGGCTCCCGACTGCGCTAAAGGCACGGCCAGCGGCACGAGCGCGGCCAGGATGCCAGTGGTCGAGGCGAACGCGGAAGCGAGCCCGGCGATCATGCAGACGACGGTCGCGGCCAGCAGCGGAGTGCCGATGGTCATGGCGCCGTGGCCCAGCAGATCCACCGAGCCCAGTTTCTGCAGCACGCCGACGAAGGTGACGATGCCCCCAACCGCGAAGGCTGTGGACCAGTCAATCCGCTGAAACGCAGGCCCGCCGATGGCCGGCGCTATGAGGGTCAGCAGGGCGCCGAATACGAACGCAATCACGCCGACGTCCGGCTCCAGGCCAGCCAGCGCGCACGCGATCACGCTCAGCACCAATCCAGCCATGCACGCCAACGTCAATACGTGGACGGGCGACAGTCCCGAAGCGGACGACGCATCCGGATTGTCGAGCGCACCACCGGCGTCGGGCCCGCCGGCCTCGCCTCGCCCGAAGATGGCGAGCGCCGCGACCACCAGCAGCAGGTTGACGACGACGCTGACGGTCAGGAGCGTGAGCGGCGTCAGGCCGATGCCGGCCCGTCTCGAAATCTGGTAACTCACGATGCCGAAGAGGCTCGTCGGGGCGAAGCCGCCGGCGCTGATCCCCGAGTTGATGGCGACGGCCATGACGGCGGAGTGCACGCCCGACCGCCTCGCCACCGGCATCCCGATCGGCGCCAGCACGAACCCGCCCTGTGGCGAACCCATTGCCGCCACTGCGGCGCTGAGTGCGAAGAACACGAACGGCAGCAGCATCGGCCGCTTGCCGATTCGCGCCAGGAGCGCGCGCACGACCCGGTCGGTGGTGCCGTTGACGTGGGCGATGCCGAAGAAATACGTGACACCGGCGAGGAGCACCAGGATGCCGACCGGGAACCCGCCGATCACATCGCGCAGCGGCATGCCGGCCAGCGTCACGCCGGCCAGGCACGCGGCCGGGAACATGAGGATGCCGAGGTGGATATCGCGCGCCGTGGCGACGGCAAAGATCACGATGAAGATCGCAATCGCGATCACCGGTGCCAGCATCAGGGTTGGACTGCACTCTAGCTCGTCTGTAAGCCTTCTGCCAGCGGAACTGCGCGTCTGGTCAGAAATTGCGGTCGGCTCGGTTCATCCCGGCCGCGCGCCCGCTGCTGTGACCAGCGTCAGGACGCCGCCCGGCACGAGCCCTTCGCGCTCGCCGCGCTGCAGGTACTCGAAGCTGGTGAAGGCCTGATGAATGCCGGCGATTTCGCACAGTCCGCGCAGCAGGTCGGACGAGAACGTGACCTGAGTCGTATCGGCCAGCAGCTCGAGCAGCCGCGCCCGACCTGCTGCGTCGCAGACGTCAGCGAGCGCTTCGAGCTTGGCTGCCAGCTTGTCGCGGTCCTTGCCGGTGCGCTTCCGCGCCGCTCCGATCTTGAACCAGGGCAGCTGCCGGCCATCGCGGAAGAACATGCAATAGAGGTCGCTCTCGTCCGCGGATAGCAGCAGCACGATCAGGCATCCCAGCCTGTCCGAGAGGGCCTTGGCCGAGCGCTCCAGGTCCGGCGTGAAATTGGGGAACATCGCGAGCCACCCGTCGCGCGCCCCGGCAACGTAGAACTGGAGGCCGGGGTCCTGGTTCGACGCCGCGATCGCCGTGACTGCGTCCAGGGCGGCGTCACGATCGGCTGTGCGGAGCTGGAGGGACAGATACGTCGCACCCACCGTCGAAGTCCTCGACGCGCACCCTATCACGGCACGGACACGGGCCTACCAGACGAACGGCAGAAGGCGATGGCGGACCTGCTGCCGGTAGGCGTCGTAGCCGGGCAGCTCGCGGACGAGCATCCGCTCTTCGTCCAGCAGGCGCCAGATCAGGAACGGCAGCATGAACGCCAGCGCCAGCAGCCCCCAGTACGATCCCAGCGCCAGTGGCGTTCCGATCAGGTAGAGCATGGCGCTGGCGTACATCGGATGGCGGACGACCGCGTACGGTCCCGTCGAGATCACCCGCTGCCCCTCGATGATGCCGACGGTGGCAGAGGTGAACGTGTTCTCGCGATAGACGCGGCCGATGAAGCCGAAGCCTAGCGCGAAGAGGAGGTTGCCCAGGACGACCACGGCGAGTGGAACCGAGGACCACTGGTAGCGGAAGTCGAGCGCGGGGACGATCAGCAGGCCGAAATAACCGACCGACGCGCCGGCCATGAGCAGCCGCTGCAGCGGGCGCGTCTCCGCGGTCGGCCCGCCCTTGAGCCGACGTTCCAGGAGCGCCGGATCGCGGCGCATCAGATCGAGGGTGATGATCGCCGACAGGCCGGCCATCAGAAGCAGGTAGACCCAGCCGTTCCAGTAGCGCAGCGTCCCGGCGAAGCCGAACAGGACCGCGGCGATGATGACGTCGAGGATGGCGAGGCTGAGCCACGCTCGTGCCTTGAGACTGGCCACAGCTACGGTCTCCTGCCGTCCGCTCGACTACCAGGCGTCGCCAGTTGCACGAGGTCCCACCGATTGCCGTACAGATCCTCGAAGACCGCAACCGTGCCGTACGCGGCCTCCTTCGGTTCCCGGACGAAGCGTATCCCCGCATCCTGCATGGCGTGGTAGTCGCGCCAGAAGTCGTCGGTTTCCAGGAACAGGAACACCCGGCCTCCCGCCTGGTGACCGACAAACGACGCCTGCTCCGGTGTCGACGCCCGCGCCAGCAGCAGCGTCGTGCCCTGGGAGCCGGGCGGTGCGATCACCACCCACCGCTTGTCCTGTTCCGGCTGGTAGGTGTCCTCGACGAGCGTGAAGTGCAGCTTGTCGCAATAGAAGGCGAGGGCTTCGTCGTAATCGCGGACGACGAGGGCGACGTGGAGGAGCGATTGAGGCATGGCGTGCGTCAAACCCGCTCAGCCGGGGGCCGTCCGCAGCGTTCGGTCGGCCATCGCGGCCAGCGCCGCGGCGGCCGCCAGCTTGTGGCCGGCCTGCCACGGTGGGCCTACGGATCGGCCCAGCGCGTGGAGGAACGCGTCGACACGCTCGCCGTCGATTGCCGCGGCGGCTTCCTCGAACACGCGATCGCGGTCGTACCAATGCACGGACCAGCCGCGCGCCTCAGCGGCCGCGGCCATCGCCTCCCGATACATCGCCGAATCGGCGAAGGTCTGCGCGCGATGATCGGTGATCCGCGCCTCCGTTGTCGGCGGAAGCGCCGGGTAGGCGCGGATCGCGATTCGCGAAATCCGCACGGGCACGGCCGCGGCCAGCGCCGCAAGCCCCTCGCGCGCCCCGCGTGCGGCGGACGCCCGGACCTGCTCTACGAGCGCCACGGCATCGCCGAGCGATAGGGCGCGCGCTCCGGGAGTGTTCAGGTAACGGCCAACCGCCCACGACCCTTCGTGGTGATGAGGGTGAGTCGGCAGGCCGCGCTCGGTCAATACGATCTGCCGGCGATCGAGAAGCTGCCCGTCGGGCGAGAGCGTAACGAGCACCGCCGTGTTGCCGTGCTCGGCAACACCGACGGCCGCGGCGCTCTCGCTCTGGTGCCGTGTCAACTCATCTCCGTCTACGGCGCCGCAAGCAGCGTTTCGCCGTTTTCCGTGACCGACGCGCCACTGACCAGGTCCACGAGCTGGAAATCGTCGATCAGAATCGCGCCGGTGCTGACGATGGACAGATTCAGCTCGTAGTCGTCGTACGGCGCCAGGGTCACCGTCAGCGTGGCAGTGCCGGTGTCGCCAGCGGCACCGGTGATCACCAGGTTCGGCAGGAACACGCCCTGCGAAAACGCCGCCGGCGAGACGAACGTCAGGTCGAAACCCTGGGCCGGGGGCGTCAAAATCCGGTACCTGAAGCTGGCGCGGTAGGTCCGCCCCCGGGTCAGCGGCAGGAGGGCCCGGTTCGTCTTCACGATCGGGTTGTAGCGGTCAGGGCCCGTGAAATTCGCCGCGATGGACGCGGTCCCGGAGAGGACCTCGCCGGGAGTCGTCGTGATCCGCGAGATGTAGCCAAGCTCGAAACCTGGCGCCTTGGTCCGGACGCCGTTCAGGAGCAGCTGCGCGCCGGGGTCTCTCACCGCGCGTCCGCCGACGCCTCCGCCGGTCATCGAGACCACGCTCTGGTTCGACGCGACCACGTCACCGGATACGTACGAGCGCTCGAGCATGTAATGGACTCGGTCGTGGGCCCGGACCTGTGACAGCGTCGAATCAGCGATATACGCGGTGGCGCTGTCGTAGATGTTGGTGATGTCAGCGAGCTCCGAGTTGGTGATGACGAGCGCGTTGTTGCCGCTGACGATCGGGCTCCACGGCAGCGTCGAGGTCTCGACGAGATGGAGCCGAGAGGCACCCGTATCCCAGACCTGATCGTGATAGAGCGTGGCCCGGACGCCGTCGAATCGAGCGGTCAGTCCGGTGTAAGTAGCCGGAATCTGGAACGTGACGACCAGTCCCTCCGTGTCGCGAATCGTGATGTCGCTCTCAGGACGATAGGTGATCCCCCAGAGGCAGCCCCGAACGTCGCTCATCGTCAGCGAGTGCCGTACTCCGCGGTCGTTGCCGCCCGGGAACCGGTACCCTGAAGGCACCGCGCGGGGAAACGCCTCGTCGACGGTGGCCCCGGCCGGAAACACCATCTCGATGAACGATGCCTCGGCGTGGTGCACTTGGAGCGTCGTTCCTTCGGCGCCGGTGCCGAAGGCCTTTGTCACGTGGGCGAAGGTCCCCCGCGCGTGCTGTTGGAAACCGGTCCACAGCGGCGACCGGTTGACGACCTGGGTTTCCTGCAGCGTCGAGCGATCGAAGAAGTGCCACGACATGTAGATCGTGGAATCGAGGGTGGACCGCTCGATCAGGACCTTGGAGTCGTCGTAGGCCCACAGATCGAACTGCCCGGCGTAGTCGGCCGCGTGCGTGAAGGTGCTGTCGCGGATGACCAGGATGCTGCGATCGTGCAGCTCGATGCGGCCTTTGACCGTCACCGTCGCCGACGACACGACGACCACCTGCGAGCCGCTCAGCGTCACGGGTCCGGCCACCGTCAACACCGGCGGGATTGCTGCCGGTGGCGCGACCGCGACGATCACCTCGTTCGAGGCCGGTCCCGTCCCGCAGCTGTTTCGCGCCCGGACCCGCACGTGATACGTACCGGCCGGCGCCGCAGTCGAGAACGCCGTGACCGGTGCGATCGCGAGGGTGGCGAGGTTGGCCAGGCCTGGGCCGGACCCTGCCTCGATCACGTAGCCCGTCGGCGCACCCGCGGCGGCGTCCCACTCCAGCGACGCGCTCGACGCCGTAGCCGTTGCTGACAGTCCGACAGGAGCGGCGGGCAGGTCACACCCGGTGCCTACCGCAATCGCCACTTCGTTCGACGGCAACGATCGCACGGCGCCGGCCTGGGCGACGACCCGCACGTAGTAGATGCCGGCCGCGACGCCGTTCACCGAGAGCGTGGTCGCCTGGCTGCCGGTGGGGAAGTCTGCGAGGTTCGAGAGGTTGGGCCCGGAACCGGCTTGAACCGAGTAGGACGCAGGCGCGCAGCCAGACGGGGCGACCCATTGCAGCGTGACGGTCGCGCCGGAGACGGTGGCCACCAGGCCGCTCGGGCTATCGTCGACACTGGTACAGGGAGGTTCGCTCGCAAGACGCGCGCGGGCCGTATCGGTCGCCTGATCGGAGGCGGGAAGGGTACGAGCGAACCTCGCGGCCGCCGGTGCACCGGCCGCTGACAGCGTCCAAAGGACGCCACAGATCACAACCCGCCCAACCGTCCACACACGTGACGCGCGCGCCATCGAGCCTCCGTACCAGAGCTGTAAATGCAAAGGCGCCTACCTTACTACGCGTCGCGGCGCCGTAAGCGATCGCCTGAGGCAGCTCAGGCCGGCGTGGAGGCGCTTCGCTTCAGCAACGCGATCTGGCCGGCGTGATACGCGTGATGCTGCGCAAGACCCTGCAGCGTCACGTAAAGCGATACGCCGCTGCCCAGCTCGCGATCGCGGACGTCGCCGATCCGCTCGTCGAGCTGCAGATCGTCGAGCGCCGCCACCGCGCTCAGCAGATCCCCTTGAGCGGTCTCGAGGTCTTCGAGAACCGCCGCCCAGTCAGCTTCCGTGTCGATCATCTGATAGGGCCAGTCTCCTTCGTCGGGATCGCGCGCGACGCCGGTCCGCAGCCGCCGCGTCACCTCGCGTGTCCAGGCGGTGACGTGCAGGACGATCTCGGCGATCGTGTGGGTGGATTCGAGCGGGCCGGTCGTGGCGATCCTGGCGTCCACGCCCTCGAGGGCGGCGCGGACCGAGGAGCCGAACCAGGCGTCGCCGTCATACGCGCGTTGCAACTGCTCGAGAACTCGATCGATTTCTCGCATCTCCGTTATCCCCAGGGGAAGAGGACCGGCGTTTAGCGTGGCTCGACGTCCTGGCCAAAGACCAATTCCACGCCGTTGATGTCCCTCAGGCCAAACTCGCGGATTCCGTAAGGCTGATCGGCCGGCGCGGCGGCGACCGTCGCACCGCGGCCGATGATTTCGTGGTAATACGAGTCCACGTCGTTCACCCACTGGAACAGGTGGACGCCGCGCGGGGAGTCTTGATCGCGCACGAAGTGGATTGCGGAGTTGTCGCGCCACACTACCGCGTACCGCTCGTCGCCGAAGTCACACGTGAATCCCAGCACATCGCGATAGAAGGCTGCCGTGGCCGCGACGTCCGGCACGTGCAGCACGGGAGCACCTTGAACGAATTGCTTCGGCGAGGACGAGGGCGGCGCGGGCATCGGTCAGCTCCAGCCGTTCAGCTCCGCCCGGCGAACCACGCGAGCACCCGGCGCGCGCGCAGCGTGATCCAGCGATTCGGCTCGCCGACCGGTCCGGCCAGCTCCTCGTACAGCGTGTCGCGGTGCCGGATGTCGAGCAGCCAGCGCCCATCGTCCTGGCAGTGCTTGCGGACGATCGCCACGGCCTCGTCGGTTCGCGGATCGGGCGGCACGGCGGCCGCACGAAAGTAGTCGAGCGCGCGGAGCACGTCGTAATGCCAGAGCGGAGGAAACGCGAAACGCGTCCACGTCGGCTCGATGATCTCGCCGGTGGACATGCGTCGGAGCAGGCGCCGTTCGAGGAGGTACTCGTGGCCCCGCTTCCGGGCCCCGCTCACCGAAGGCGAAGCGCCATAGGCCTGCTCGAACGCGAGCAGGCCCTCGAGCACGCAGATCGTAGTGTGGAACGAGGATCGGACCGAGCCGCGCTCCGCTTCGCAGTTCCAGCCGCCGTCGGCGAGCTGCTCGCCGAGCAGTCGATCGACGAGCCGATCGCTTCGCACGTCGAAATAGGCGCCGAGCGCGACGACGCGGCCGTTGATGCAGGGCTCGACCTCGCCCTCGAAGAACGGCGAATTACCGAACTCCGCTCCCCAGGTCACGTGCTCGCGCACGCGATCGATCGCGGCGCGCGCCGGCGCGCTGGCCGGGTCGATCCCGAGGTCGCGCAGGAACAGCAGCGTGTAGAGGTTCGTCCACCAGAACGGGTGGGAATTCCCGTCACCCCACTGGCCGTCGGAACGCTGTTGCTCGAGCAGCTGAGGGCCCCAGCCCTCGGACGCCACGCGCCCGTGCTCGGCCGCGACCGCCGCCGCCGCGGTGTCGGTGAGATCGCGCATCACCTGCCACCGGATCGACGGGTCGGAGTCGAGGAGCCACTCGATGACGAGATCACTGGCAGGCATGGTCGGCGGCGAACTGAGGCTCGGTCCCGCTCGCATCCTCGGCGGGCCAGTCGGTGACGAACATGCACCCCGGGCTGTGTGTGATCGCGAGCTCGGGTTTGGCCTGCATCAACACCGCCTGCGGAGTCACGCCGCACGCCCAGAACACCGGCACCTCACCTGGGCGGATGGTGACCGCGTCTCCGAAATCGGGGCGGCCAAGATCGGGGATCCCGATCGCCGCCGGGTCACCAAAATGCACCGGCGCGCCGTGCGCGTGCGGGTAGCGCGAGGTGACGACCACCGCGCTGATGGCCTGGGCCGGCGTCATCGGCCGCATCGTGACGACGAGCGGTCCGGCGAAGACGCCGGATGGTGCGCAAGGGATGCTGGTTCGATACATCGGGACGTTGCAGCGCTCCTCGAGATGGCGCACGGGCAGCCCGGCGCGCTGCATCGCGGCCTCGAAGCTCAGCGAGCAGCCTAGCAGGAACGCGACGAAATCGTCCCGCCACCGGTTGACGATGTCGGTCGGCTCCTCCACCAACTCGCCGCGGCGGTAGACGCGGTAGCGGGGCAGATCGCAGCGGAGGTCGGCGCCCGGGGCGATGTCGCCCGGTGCCCACGCGCCCGGTTCGCTCACCGCCAGGATCGGGCACGGTTTGGGATTCCGCTGGCAGAAGCGCAGGAAATCGCCGGCGAGCGCTTGGGGGAGAACGACGAGGTTGGCCTGGAGGTAGTCGGGGGCGAGTCCGCAGGTCGGACCGGTCAGCTGGCCGGTGCGTGCCAGCGACCGGACGTCGAGCCCGTGCAGCGTGGGCCCGTTCATCTCGCGACCGTTGAGCATGAGGCGTGTGCGCCTGGCGTTGCCGCCGGCGGCTCATGATGGCACCGGCCGCCCGCATCTGCAAACGGCCGCCGCTGGCTCATCGGAGATATCGCCCGCTTTGATAGACGCGCTCGTCGGGCAGCCGGATAGCGGTGAGCACGCCGTGCGAAATGGTGTCGATGCCGATCGTGCGACCCTGCACGTTGGGGAGGGGCCATCTCTTCGACATGAGCTACGCGGACGGGAGGGCGCCCAGCCGCAGCTGCCAGCGGCTGATCATCGTGGTCACGAGCAGTCCACTCACCGTCCACGGGTCCGGCGCCAGCCGGTGAACGACCTCCGCGTCGCTCGCGGCGCGCATGACGATCAGCGCGTGGCGGGTGTCTTCGAGAGGTCCAACGAGCAGCGCGATGCCGCGCGCGAACAGGTCGTCCATGAACACGGCGTGAGCGGTCCAGTCCGCCTGCTCTTCGAGCGGCTTCGAGTCGTCCCAGGCCGGCCCGCGGGTGCGCAAGACGACGAACAGAGTGGTGTCCATCTCAGACTTTGTCGCGCGGCGTTGCGCGGCCTGCCGCGCCTCCGCTGTTCGGGATGGCGACAGCCCAGTCTACAAGCAGCTCGTTGTCGGTTTCTCATACACACCTCCGGCCTCGCGATGACTCACGCGTCGCGGAAAGCGTCTGCGTGATCGGCAGCCCACTGGCCGAAGGTGCGGGCCGGCGAGCCAGTGACGTCTAGCACCGCAGTGGTCACGAATGCCGGCTGTCCGACTGCGGCTCCCCATGCGGCCAGCAGCATGTCCACTACCGGGGCGGGCCAGATCCCCGCGGTCTTGCGCCGGAACGCGTCCGGGGACAGCTCTTCGAAGCGAGTCTCGCGTCCGACCGTGGCGCCGATGATGCGCACCTGCTCGGCCTGACTCAATGACTCGGGTCCGGTGAGGACGAAGTCGCCGCCGGCGTGGCGCTCGTCGGACAGACACCGCGCCGCGACAGCGGCCACGTCGCGCTCGTCGATCGGTGCCGTCTCGACTGCGCCGTAGGGCCACCGGACCGTGTCGCCGTTTCGAATCGACGCCGCCCACCAGTTCAGCGCGTTCGACGCGAACATCCCCGGCCGGAGGGTCGTCGACGCGAGGCTGGTCTCCGCGATCCGTCGCTCGATGTCGGCGTGCAGGGCGGCCATGACGTTCGGCTGCGCGGCCTGGAAGAACGGGTGCGGGGTTCGATGCGGCGAGGAGAGAAAGACGACGCGCCGCAGGTGCGACGCGAGGCGCCCGATGACGGCTGGAACGGTGGCCGGCGGAGCGGTCCAGACGAGGAATACCGCTCCCACGCCGTGCAGCGCGGCGTCGAGTGACTCGGGCACGGTCAGATCGCCGGACACGACTTCGACGGACGCGGGCAGTCGCGCCGCATCCGGGCGCCTCGTGAGCGCGCGAACAGGTACGCCCGCTTCGAGAAGTTGAGCGACCACGGCCCGACCGATCCGGCCTGTGGCTCCGGTCACGAGGACGGTCTGTGAGCGCGTCACCGGTGCCTCATGAGCGCACGATGCATGTCACGAGGAAGTGCGGGCTCATCTGCGCCGGCGGAACTCCAACAACTCGACCGGTGCTCCATCGTCGAGGATGAACGCCACACGAACGCCCGCCGATGGCTCGTTCGGTGCGATCAGAATCTCCCTGCCTTTCAGGGCTTCGTCCAGATCGTCGACGGCAAAGGCGATGTGGGGAACACGTGTGACGATCTCGGGGACCTTGCAGTGTGGTTCGTACCGGATCCACTCGATGCCGTACGGACTGGTTTCAAAGCCGGAGACATGCACCCCGAGATGAGAGACGTGATGCTCCCCGGTTCGGGGCTGTGTGTACGGAATCCCGAGATGGTGGTACCGCCATCCGAGCCGCGCAATCACGGCCGGTGGCTCATGGCTACGTCGCTTTGCGCCCATGGGCAAGCCAGCTCTGTTCGGCCGCCTATTTCAATGCGGCGTCCCTAATCCGCTCGGCGATCTTCTGAGCAATAGGATGGACGAGCGTTCCCACAGAGCCGGCACTCTGAGAGTAGAAATTCGTGCGTATCGTGTCGGTACGGTCAAGCACACTCTGACCGGAGTTGTCAGCGACCCGGTAATGGATGTCGCTCGCTTCGCGACCAGAGCCCATACCGACAAGGATGCGTTTGGCGGCGTTGCCTGGGCGCCACCCCGTGAACTCACCGGTCAGCGTATAGACCGACCCCTGAGCAGCTGCCGGCGGTTCGGCGACAATGTCGAACTCCTTCCCGATCTGCACTTTCAAGTCAGCCACCAGTCCCACCTGCAGCTGCTTCATGTCGTACGGCAACTCCACGCCAGCTGCGAGCGTGAACGGTTCGACCACAATGACTCGCCTGTTTTGCGAGGACAGTCCAGTCGCCGATAGAGCGAGGACGATACCCAGCAACACCCATCTATTCATTCGACGGCTCCTCCGAGCGACAGGCGCGTGAGCTCCACGGCCGCGTGCCGGGATTCTGCCACAGCCCTCAGCGACTGCGCACGAACGCCAGGAGCTCCCCTTGATACCGCTCGTGAACCTCGGAGAACGGCTCGTGCTCACTCGTGTAGAGGATCGCACGGTGCTCGAAGAGCTCCCTCGGCAGCTCGAGCGCCTTGGCCCGCTCGCCGGATTGCCCGTCGGGCCGCCGTTCCTGTTCCCATCCCGCCGGGAGCGGGGACCACAGGATCGCGACGGCAAACGTCCGTCGATATGGGTGCAGCGACTGAACGGCCTTCCCAAACGGCGTGTCGCTCGTTTCGAGAAGGCTGTTCATCGCGGCGGTCAAACGGCCGGGCACGTACCAGTTGTCCGCCTCGGAGAGGACGTGGCTGCCACAGCGCAACTCGACGCCCCGGTATTTGACCTCGGCGGCGCTCGTGACCTGCAGCCGCTGGAGCTGTTCGCTCGCGGGTGCCTTGTCGATGCCGGCGATCGCGCGCGCGAGCACGACCGGGTCGTCTGCCATCTTGTGATCGCGACACCACTTCTCGAGACTGAGTGTCGCGCTCGGACTGGCCAGGATCTCCGCGTTCAGCGTCTGCGTGAGCGCGAGCATTTCCAGGCGATTCTCGAAGGTATCGAGCCATATCGGAGCGGTCTGGGCAACGCCCGCCGGCTGCGAGGCTGCCCAGAGGCTGACGATCAGCGCGAGCCATGCCCGATGCATGTCTCTCAGCGGCGTGGCTCTTCGTAGAGGCCGAATTCGTTGCCCACCGGATCCACGAACACGGCGAACGCCCCCATGCCAGGACCGATCTCGGTACGTGGCGTGAGCGTCCTGCCGCCGGCAGCCTGAATATGCGTCAGCGTCTCGGCAATGGCGTCGACCATGATGTAGACGCGCGTCTGCTCGTCAGGCGTGCGGTCGCTTTCCTTTACCCACGTCCCGCTCACGCCGCCGGGGTCGTCGAATGCCAGCTCCCCGTCACCGCGCGTCCTCACCTTCCAGCCGAATATCCGGCTGTAGAACTGCGCCGACGCTTCTGCAGCGTTGGCCGGGATCTCGAGATAGCAAATCTTCCCATGTGGCATGACCAACTCCGGCAATACAGAGGTGAACGGAGTACGCAGACCGAACTCCAAAACGTGGCGCTGCCCGATTCCAAGTGCGCGAGCCGCTGCTCCAGGTCAGCCGGGCCGGTTCCGTAAGGTGTCACTGATCCAGTCCTGGATACTACGCGTATCCAGACGATTGTTGTTGTTATGGCGACGGCAATCGGGGCCGCCGTCGCTCACATTGGCAGCCAATACCTCCCCGCCCTTCAAATCCGGAGTCGGATCTAGAAAGATCCCGCCGCCGGAGTCACCGGAGCAGACGTAGCTAGGAATCGACCAAAGCCCCCACGTCTCATCGACGACTCTGCGCAAGATCGATGTCCTGACACGCCGTTTGCCTTCCCACATTGACGGAGTTGGCGGCGCATTCCGCTCTCGTGGCGTCGTCAGGCCATAACCCACGATGGTGGTCGGCACGCCTTCAGATCGGTCGAGCATACCGGGCTCGGCGAGGCGCGCCGCCTCGATACCGGGCGGCGGGCTCGCGAGGAAGACCAGTCCAACATCGGCGATGCCGGGCTCGAGCGGAGCCACCAGGATCTCGTCGGTCGGGTCGCATTGAGGTGGCGGCGGGCAGTGCGGCATCGATGGATGCGTCGCGTGTCCGACGACGGGAATCCACGTCGTGCGGTCCTTGGCGTCGGTAGGACTGAAACTCGCGAACATTCGGATCGACGGCGGCAGCGAGCCGAGTGCTGTGGCCGGAGCGGTGAAGTGCCCCGCGGTCAGCATCACTCGCTCCCGAATCAGCGTGCCGCTCACGAATCCACGCAGTTCGACGCTCCGTCCGGCATCGTCAACGCGCCAGACCATGATCGCGCCGACGTTTGAATAGTGATTCTCGAGATCGAGCACGGCCTGGCCGGAGATGTTCTTCGCCCCCGATCCAAGGGCGATGACACCGGCAAACACAGCCGAAATGGATTTGCTGGCAGAAACCATGACCGCCTCAGCTCAGCCCAGCTGGTATCCGATTTACCGCGCGAAACAATAAATCCGTCCGGCACCGCCGCGGGGCGCAGTGTTCGAGCAGTCCTGATTGACGTGAGCCGAGTTCCAAGATGACAGCGAGCCAGCGGCGCTCTGGCCGGGACCGAGCCCGTCCGAGTGCCCCACCTGCGCGGCGACCGTGGTGGACGCCGACGTCCAATCTTCACACGTCAGGCCGGGCGCCAGCGTTCCATCCGGATTCGACCCGGTCAGGATGTCGTGCTCGACTGGCGATGGCGAACCGGTCCACTGCCCGTTGATCCGTTGACCGCGCTCGTCGAGGAACACGCTGGCGTCACCGGTCCGCGCGTGCAGTTCCGCGATGCTCGAGGCGATTGATGTGCCCATGGCATTGACCCATGGCCCGTTGCCAATCCGGTCTCGAGCATGGGTCGGCTGATTGCCGTTCGCCGCGTCGCGCTCGACGCTGAGATAGGCGCGCCAGGTTCGTGCGCCTTGTCCGACGGCTGCGGCGAGTCGCTGGCAGGTTGCATCCGCGCCGGCGAGCCCTCCCAGGTTGCCGGTCACGCTCGTCGCGCTCGAAACGAAGAAGCTCAATGACGAAGCGGATGGCGACGTCGGCATGTCGTCGTCACAGCTCGCGGCCATCACGGCTCCGAGCCCGATCAGGATTTGAACGATGGCATGTCTCATCGCGGCACCTCTCGAAATGCAGAGCAGCGACGGCACGCTGGGAGAAGGCCGATTCTAATCCGCATCGAGGCGCGGATTACCTCGTGAGTGAGAGCGCCGACTCATCAATCGTTCGGCTCGTGCGACATCCTCCCGATCCGCCGGCACGGCCACCTGCATATGATCCAACCCGAGAACAATCCGCGAAGGGGCGAGTGACCATGAAAGCCGTCGTCTGCCGCCAGTACGGCTCCGTCGCGATCGAGGAGGTTGATCGACCGGCCCTGCCAGATGGCGCTGTCCTCGTCCGCGTGCGAGCCGGGGCGCTGAACACCATCGACTGGTTCCTCGCGATGGGCAAGCCCTACTTCGCGCGACTGATGGCCGGAGGCGCGCGCCGGCCGCGCTCGCACGTCGTGGGCGTGGAGTTCGCCGGAACCGTCGAGGCCGTGGGCGCGAGCGTGACCGACTTCCGTCCCGGTGACCATGTATTCGGCGCAGCCCGCGGATCGCTGACCGAGTACGTGGCGGTGCCGGTGGAGCGCATCGTGCGGAAGCCGATTCGCGTGTCGTTCGAGCAGGCGGCGGGCGTGCCGACGGCCGGCCTGACCGCGCTGCAGGGTCTGCGCAAAGGAGGCATTGCCCAGGGCCGGAAGGTGCTGGTGAATGGTGCGTCCGGTGGCATCGGGACGTGCGCGGTCCAGCTCGCCACGCATTTCGGCGCCGACGTAACCGGCGTGTGCAGCACCCGGAACCTGGAGCTGGTGCGGTCGATTGGGGCGAGCCGGGTGATCGACTACTCGCGCGAAGATTTCGCGAGCGAGCGGCGCTACGACATCATCTTCGACATCATCGGGAACCGGTCGTGGCGCGAGTGCGGTGGCGCCCTCAAGCCGGGTGGGACGTTGGTGATGGCCGGCGGCGACTGGCACAACCGGTGGTTCGGCCCGTTGGGGCGCCTGGTGTGGCTGCGCCTCGCCTCGGTGGCCGGCGGCCCGCGGTTGGTGAACTACATGACGAGGTTCGATGCCGCCGACCTGTCGTTCCTCGCGGGGTTGATGGAGGCCGGCGCGCTGACGCCGGTGGTCGATCGACGGTTTCCGATGAACGAGGCGCTCGATGCCCTGCTCCACCTCGGCACCGGACACGCGCGCGGGAAGGTCGTGATCACGGTGTCCTGACGCGAGCTTTCGTGGCTGAGGTTCGGTTTCGCGGCCCTTGTTTCTACCAGACGCCCGGAACAAGGCGCTTCGTCCGTTCGGCGTAGGCGGCGTATTCGTCACCGAACTGCTCGACCATCATCCTCTCCTCCGCGCGGACGCGAAGCGCAAAGAGGACGGCAAATGCGATCAAGTTCACCGGACCGGCTATCCAGTTCGGGATGACGAGCGCCTGGCCAACGGCATACAGGACCATCGCCGAGTACATCGGGTGGCGAATCCGCCGATATACCCCTTGCGTGACAAGTCGATGCTGCTCCCGTACCTCGAGAGTGATCGACCAATTCGTACCAAGGTCAGCATGCGCCCGGTGGAAGAGCCAGAGGCCGATCACCAAGCACATGACACCAGCGGCGAGCGGGACCGTGTGCAGCGAGTACTCAGCGAAGAGGAACACCGGTGACGCGACCCAGATCAGAGGGACGAAGAATCCGATCCACGCGAGAACCAGGAGGCCGGTCTCCAGCGGAGTCTTGCGGCTCCTGGCGACCTTGACGCTTCGACTGCGACGGCCGTGCGGCGCGCGAATGGCGATCATCACCACTGTGCCCGCCAGCACCACCGTCTTTGCGATCCACGGATCCATGGCCAGCACCGTCCTTTGTCACCCAACGGGCTCCGATGCGTGTCGCGTGACGAACTTTCAACTGGGCAGCTAGGGTCGCTGCCAGCGCGTGCGCGGCGCCAGTCGGCCGCTGCCGGGCGCCGCCACAATCTTGCCGTTCTCGTACACCACCTGGCCGCGGCGAATGGTGACGACCGGCCAGCCGGTGATTTCCCAGCCGGCGAAGATCGAAAACCGGCCGTTCGAGAGGATGTCTTCGTCGCGCCTCGTGCGAGTGAGCTCGGGGTCCCAGATCGCGACATCGGCGTTCGCACCGACCGCGATGACGCCCTTTCTCGGGTAGAGCCCGAAGAGCTTCGCTGGATTCGTCGCGGTCACAGCCACCATTCGCTCGAGGCTGATCCGTCCCTTGCGCACGCCTTCGGAGTAGAGCAGCGGCATCTGGTCCTGCAGGAAGTTGCTGCCCTCGCGCGGGCGCTGGACGCTGTTGCCGGGATCCATCTTCTCGGCACGCGTGTAGCCCACGTGGTCGGTGTTGACGACATCCAGGCTGCCGCGGGCGAGGGCGGCCCAGAGGTAGTCGCGGTCGGCCTGATCGCGAAGCGGCGGCGCGCCGGTGAACGTCGGGCCGTCAGGACCGTTGAACTTGTCGCGCGTCAGATGGAGATAGATGAAACGCACCTCCGTGAACACAGGAAGGCCGCGCGCGCGGGCCGCTTCGGCCACGCGGACCGCGCGCTCGGAGGACATGTGCACCAGATAAATGGGCGCACCCGTGAATTCCGCGAAGCCGATGGCGCGCTGCGTGGCGACCTCCTCGGCTTCCACGGGATGCGAGTCCGCGAAATTCTGGCCCTGCAGCGCGGTCCGGCCCTGGGCGACGAGCCGGTCCATGGCGCCGGCGAGGATGGCCGCGTCCTCGGCGTGCAACTGGGTGAGGAGACCCGCGCGGCCGGCCGCCTCGATCAGCGCCAGGTTGCCAGCCAGGCGCTGCTCGAAACCCATCCCGCGCATGAAGATCTTCGGCGTGACGCCGCGCTCGCGGAGCATTGTGAGGTCGGCGGGGACCAGCTTTGTCGGATCGCCGATCGTCAGATGGAGGATTGCATCCGCGATCGTCGTTCGGCGTGCGGCTTCGACGGCTTCATCGAGCGTGCGTGTGACCGGTGTGTTCGGATCCTGATTGATAAAGGCGCCGATCGTCGTGATCCCCCCGGCCAGCGCCGCGCGCGAGGCCGACTCGAAATCATCGGCACCGGCCAGGGTCGTCGTCGTCCGGATCGGGGTCAGGTGGACATGGGTGTCAATCCCGCCGGGCAGCACCAGCTTGCCGGTGGCATCGATCGTCCGGGCCCCAGCTGCCGCGGTCAGGCCGCGGCCGATCTCGACGATGTCCTCGCCGCGAAT
>DATJFF010000301.1:0-5371 GCA_035495795.1 Vicinamibacterales bacterium | reverse complement strand
GAATACCTGAGCATCCTGTTCCGGGCGGACATCGACTCGATCGTGGGTCCCGAGCGGTGCGGCCTGTACATGTTGCAGGGCCTGGGTGGACCCGCGCCATCGGTTGCGGTGCCAACCAGCGACGACGGACGTTGGCTGCTGGCGACACCGTGGCGCAGCGACGTGCGGCCGATCTCGAGCCTCGGCCTTGATGACTTCATCGGTATCGTTAGGCGCGCGGCCGGCAGGCCGGACCTCGAGGTCGAGGTCCAGGACTGTCAGGTTGTCGAGATCGGGGCCCAGGTTGCCGAGCGTTTCCGCGACGGCAACGTGTTTCTGGTGGGTGACGCGGCCCATCGGACCGCGCCAACCGGCGGCACCGGCATGAACACGGCGATCCAGTCGGCGCACAATCTCATGTGGAAGCTGGCAGCCGTTCTGTCGGGTGACGCCGGAGATGAGCTGCTCGACTCGTACGACCCGGAGCGTCGTCCCTCCGGCGAACGGAACGTTCTGCGCTCACTCGGACGCCTGCAGGGCGTGTCCGCCCTGGCGGCGGACCTGGGCGTTGTCTACACGTCAGGCGCGATCGTGGCCGGGGCCGAGTCCGAACCGCCTGCGGTGATCGAGCCAACCGCGCCGGCGTGCGTCGGAAGTCGGGCGCCGCACGCCTGGGTCGATCTCCAAGGCGATCGGAAATCGATGCTGGATTTGTTCGCAACGAATTTCGTGCTGGTGACCGGCACCGACGGCATCGCGTGGCACGAGGCTGCCCGCAACGTCAGCCACGCGCTCGATATCCCGTTAGGCGTGGCGGCGATTGGCGGGCCGGAAATTCAGGTCGTCTCGGACGAATGGCGCTCCGCCTACGGGATCGATCCCGACGGTGCCGTGCTCGTACGCCCTGACGGATACATCGCCTGGCGATCGGTTGGCGCAGCGGCGGACGCGACGGCGACGCTCGAGCAGGTCATCGCCCGAGTGCTTGCGCTGGACGTCGAGGAACGTCGTGACGCCATCGCATCGCGTGCCGGTACGGCCGGCAGGAGGTACGGATGACACGCGCGCTGCTGAAGTGGCCGGGACGGCTGCTTGCAGCCGTCCTCGTTCTCGTGCTGGTTGGCGCAGGCGTCATCTACGCGGCCAGCGAGCGGAAACTGCGACGGACGTACGACGCCGCAGTCGACTCGGTCAAGGTTCCGACCGACGCAGCGTCGATGGCGCGCGGCGAGCACCTCGTGCGGAACGTCATCGACTGCACGCTCTGCCACGGTGAGGATCTTGGTGGCGCCGTGTACTCCAGCAGCTTTGCGATTGGCACCATGGCCGGCCCGAATCTCACTCGCGGGAAAGGAGGCGTCGGAGCGGACTACGCCGACATGGATTTCGTCCGCGCAATTCGGCGAGGCGTGCGCCGCGACGGCCGTTCGCTCATTGTGATGCCGAGCGAAGTGTTCACGCATCTGAGTCAGGAAGACCTCGGCGCCGTGATCGCCTTCATCAGACAGCTACCGCCGGTGGATCGCGCGGTGCCGCGATCGGGGTTCGGGCCGGTCGGGCGTGCGCTGCTCGCGACGGGCAAGATGAACATTCTGGTTGCAGGGAAAACTCCACACATCACGCCACCGATCTCCGTGCCCGCGGATACGACGGCGGCGTACGGCAAGTACATCGCCGATATCGCTGGCTGTCACGGATGTCACGGGTACGGCTTGTCCGGTGGGCGCGTGGCCGGCCCTCCGGGTCTGCCGCCGGCGTCGAACCTAACGCCGGCCGGTATCGGGAGCTGGACTGAGGTGGATCTGACGCGAGCGATGCGCGAGGGCAAACGGCCCGACGGAAGTCAGCTAAATGAGTTCATGCCATGGAAGGTGTTCCGCGGCATGACGGACGCGGAGATTCACGCGATGTGGCTGTATCTGAGGAGCGTGCCGCCCAAGCCATTCGGCAACAAGTAGGTGACTCGCGGCCGCTGGCACGCACGCATCTGCCCCAGTGCGTGTCAGCGCGCCGCGCGGCCCGAGCGATACGCCGCGACCGCCTCGTCGATCGTCGCGAAGAACCCCTCCGCCCCGAGTCGCGAGAAGAGCCCGAAGCGCTTCAGCTTGTCCTTGACCGGATCCTTCATCTCCGCGAAGCACAGCTCCGTGCCTGCGGCGTGCAGCGTGTCATCGAGCTCTGCGACGACGTCGGCCGCGGTCACGTCGACGCTCGTCACCGGTTCCGCCGCCACGACGCAGCAGCGCACCGGCCATGGCGCGGCGGCGATCGCGGCCTGCACGCGCTCGGAGAAAAGCTCGGCGTTCGCGAAGAAGAGCGGTGCGTCCCAGCGGAACAGTAGCAGGCCTGGGATCAGGGTTGCGTCTGGATAGCGCGTGGTATCGTGATAGCCCTCGACCCCGTCGACGCGGCCGAGCACGGCCGAGTGCGGGCGCCATCCATCCCAAAGGAATTCGATCACCGCGATCACGATCGCGAGCGCGATGCCCTGGATCGCCCCCAGCGTCGCGACGCCCACGAAGCAGACCATCGATAGCCAGAACTCCCAGCGCTGGATCCGATAGATGCGCCGCAGATCGGCCACCTCGAACAACCCGATCGCGGAGGCGATCACCACCGCGGCCAGCGCAGCGTTAGGCAGATTCTTCAGCAGAGCGGGGGCAAAGAGCAGCAGCACGCAGATGGAGAGGGCGCCGACCACGCCGGTCAACTGCGTCCGCGACCCCGCCGCCTCCGCGACCGGAGTACGCGAGGAACTGCTGCTGATCGGGAAGCCCTGGAAGAATCCGGCGGCGAGATTGGCCGCGCCGAGGCCGACCATCTCCTGGTTGGGATCCACCGGCGTTCGAAGCTTCGCCGCGTAGGTCCGCGAGAGCACGCTGGTGTCGGCGAACGAGATGAGCGCGACCGCGATCCCGCCGGTGACCACCGGGACGAGATCGTCGATCCGAATGAGAGGCAGTGTCGGTACGGGCAGGCCCCTGGGCATCGGCCCGAGCACCTTGATCGCGCCGCCCGAGCCGAGGTCGAGCAGCGTGACGGCGAGCGTCGCCCCGACCACGGCTACCAGGATGCCCGGTACCCGCGGAAAGCGCTTGAGCCCCAGGATCGCGACGAGAGTGGCGCCCCCGATGGCGAGCGCCACCAGGTTGGTCTTGCCGTCGACAATCCCCTGCCCGATCGCCCACATGTTGCGGAATGGCCCCGCAGATTCGATCGAGAAGCCCAGCAGCTTCGGGGTCTGACTCAGCAGCACGGTGAGCGCGATACCGTTCATGTAGCCGTAGCGAATTGGCTTCGACAGCAGCTCGGTGATGAAGCCCAGGCGTGCGACCCCGGCGACGACGCACACGGTCCCCGACACAAGTGCCATCGCTCCGGCGACCGTGACCGCGCGTCCGGCATCGCCTCCCGACAGCGGGGCCACGGTGGCGAGGATCACCGCGGCGAGCGCGGAGTCCGGTCCCAGCACGAGGATGGGGTTGGGCCCGAAGACCGCGTAGGCGAGCAACGGGACGATCGTCGCGTAGAGCCCGTAGATGCCCGGGACGCCCGAAGCTTCGGCGTAGGCGATGCCGACCGGCACGAGCATGGTCGTCATCACGAGGCCCGCGACGAGGTCGTAGCGCAGCCAGGCCCGCTTGTAGGTCCGCGCGACGCGGAGACCCGGCAGCCAGCGCGTCCAGCCGATGTCGGCGGGGCGCGGGGTCCGCGTCGCGGCGGGAGGCCCGGCGATCGTCGAGGTCAACGGCAAAACTCGGTTGCGGCGGCGGTGAGTATGTCAGTCAGTTGACCTACCGAGTCGAGGTCGACCCACTCCTCGAGTGCGTGGGCGCCTGCCCCGGAAGGTCCGATGACCACCGTATCGATACCCGCGTCGGAGAGCAGTGCGGCGTCCATCCAGTACGGCTCTCCGATCACCTCGGGCTGCGCTCCGAGGACGTTGGTAGCGGCGCCGAGGATCGCGTTGACGATCGGAGCGTTACGCGCGACCTCGAACGAACCTCGCGTCAACATGGCGCGGACGTTCGCGCGGAACGTCGCGTCGTCCGCCGCCAGCGCGTCGGTGATCGCGCGGATCTCGGACAGCACTTGCTCCTCGGTCTCGCCCGGAATCGTGCGCCGTTCGATCTCGAGCCGGCATCGGTCGGCATAAGTGCTCGTCCCCGTCCCGCCGTGCAGCACCGCCGCGTGGAGCGACGGCGGACCGACGAGCGCGTGGGGATTCCGCGCGCGGAGGTCCTGCTCGAGCTTGTCGAGGCGGGCGAGGAATCGTCCCATCCGCATGTTGGCGTCGATCCCCAGATCGAACCGACTGCCGTGCGCGGCGACGCCTAACGTCTCAACCTCGATCCAGCTGAATCCGCGGTGCGCGAGACAGACCCGCAGCTCGGTGGCCTCGGTCACGACGGCCGCGTCGGCGCGGACGTGTTTGAGCACGTCGGCCATCCCGATGCTCGCCACCTCCTCATCGGCAACGCACGCAACGAGGACATCGCCACGCAGCCTGGCGCCGGCATCGCGAAGTGCCTTGACGGTCGCCAGGCATGCGGTGACACCACCCTTCATATCGTACGCACCGCGGCCATACAGCTTGCCGTCTCGGATCGTGGCCGAGAACGGCTCGGGCATGGCGGCAACGCCGACGGTGTCAACGTGACCATACAGCAGTAGCGATCGCCCCCCGCCACTTCCCGGCAGGCGGCCGACGACGCTGACGCGTCCCGGTTCGGGCTCGTACTCGGTGGCCTCCATGCCTAACGCACGCATCATCGTACCGAGTCGGATCGCGATCTCGCGCTCGTCGCTTGGCTCACCATCGGCGAACGCCGGGTTGATGGACCTGGTGCGAACGAGGTCCGCGAGCGTCGATGCGATGTAGTTGGCGTCGGCCATAGTCGGGTGGGACGTGGTCCACAATGCTAGCCATTCCGGACCAAACCGGAATGCCCTCGTCGGCCGTCCCTACCGGTTGCGCCCGTGCAATTCGCATCGCCCGGGTGCCATTCGTGCCAATTTCCGGACCCGGCCCCTCCACCATCCGGTACCATGTTGCGAAGTACCCGGGGCGGTGGTTGCCGCCTCGGACCTATCCCGTCAGGCCCGGCTCACTCGAGCACGGCGCCAGCGCGGGCGACATCTCGCAGTAGGGAGACGAAGCACATGCGTAAGACCCTGACCAGAATGGGATTCGGCTTGGCCCTTGTCGTTGGCGCCGCCGGTGCGGCTGCCGCGCAATCCACCCCGAATACTCGGCCCGACACCACGCAGCGCGACCACCGCAAATGGGACGGCGAGCATGGCGGCCGTCGCGGCGGCCCGGGTGGCATGCTCCTCAAGGGCATCAACCTCACGGACGCGCAGAAGGACCGGCTCAAGGCGATTCGGAAGG